>DAOMOD010000092.1:0-15961 GCA_035444205.1 Lysobacteraceae bacterium | reverse complement strand
ACTTCCTGAACCTTCATCAGTCAAGGATCGCACAGCGCCGCGCTTGCCGCATAACTACTATTCGACGTCACAAGTGACGTGTAATGCGTGGTGCATAAGCCGGGCGACACGCAACTGTGCCTGCGTGTCGTATTCGTACAATCAACGGGTTGCACGCGCGGATGACGCATAATACTGACGTGTAACACGGGCAGTCCCTGGTCCTTGTTCGGGTTCCCGAGTAACGCTACTCCCGCTGGTCGCCTTGGGCAAGTCGATTGCCCTATCCGATGGGACAGGCAGGGTGATCCTGGTTGTTGCGCGTCGTCCCGTTTCGGGCGCCCCCCAGTGGGCTCCTGCACCAAATTGACGGGGAGTTGCGCGGCTTGCTGGATGGGCCATCGGGCTTGGTTGCCCCTTCGCAGCGGGTGCCGGATCGCTTCGCCCATGGCCACGAAGCCGAAGGTCGCGGTCACGTGCGCTGCGATGGCCGGTCTCCCTTCGCGGCCGTGTCGGTCGACTTTGCCGTGGTCGGGGGCTGGATGCGCCAGGAGGGAACCAGGACCCAAGAGCCCAGCGCTTCGCCCGATTCGTAGCCTTGCTTTCACAATTGCGAAGAATGCGAACCCGTGCTGTCCGCACGCCAGCCGCGTTGACTCGCCCTGATCCGAGGCGTAACGTGCCGGACTGGTTCTATGTGGTGGTTTCACGCGGTGTTTCATCGGCCTGCAAGGGGCGCGTGACCAGCCCGTCACTCTGGGGAGAGGTTATGAACTTCAAGACTTGGCTGCAGGGCGTAGCAGTGGTGGCGGTGTGCGCGCTGCCGATGACGAAGGCGCTGGCTCAGACGCCGATCGAGGTGCTCAACCAGTTCGCTACCGGAGATTCGCAGCTCAGACTGGCGGCGGCGATCGGCACCTTGTGCCCACCCGGAAACCGTCTCAGCGAACGTCTGCAACAGGACTGCAATGCGTTGGTCGGCGCCGCCTTCGGTGGCGACGGGCTGGTGCGCGGCGCCCTGGGCCAGATCGTTGCCGACAACGTCAACGCGGCCACCGACCGTGCCTTGCTTGGCGGCCTCGGCATGGCGCAGATGCCGGCAGGATCGAGCAGTCGAGGTCGTTCCATGGCCAGCTTCGGCGTCCACTCGTATGGCAATCTTGCCAGCCTCGGCACGCCTGGCACGCTCAGCTTTTCCGCCGGCGAAGACTTCGGCCGCTGGTCGGTGTTCGGCAACTTTGAATACGAGGACTTCGGCCGCGACCGCACGCTCAATGAGGATGGCTTCGACGGTGACCGGCAGACGTTCCTGATCGGCATCGACCGCCGCTTCAGCGACCGCTTCAATGCCGGCATCGCGGTCAGTTTCGACCGCAGCGATCTCAAGTTCAGTGGCGCCTCCGGCAGCAAGAAGTTCGACGAGACTCGCCTGCTCCTGTTCGGCAATTGGACCGGCGAAAGCGGCGTTTATCTGGATGCCCTGGCCAGTCGTGGCTGGCGGGATACGGACCAGGTCCGTCGGGTGGCCTATGGCCTGGGTAGCGGTGTCAGTGTCAATCAGCAGTTCGCGGCGAGTTTCGACACCAAGACCACCAGCCTGGCGGCCACGCTGGGCTACCACTGGCAACGCGAGGGTTTCGGTCTCGATCCGTTTCTCACCCTCGAGTTCGCCTCGATCGACGCCGACGGCTACCAGGAGACCGCCAGCGCACCGACCGGCAATGGCGCCGGGTGGGCGATCATCGCCGCGGATTCCAAGAGCGACCTGACCACGCTTGATGTCGGTATGCGGGCGACCTGGGTAGTCAGCCGTCCCAGCAGTGTCTGGGTGCCGCAGGTCGAACTGGCCTATGTCAACGTGCTGGATCAGGACGAGAACGACACCGTGGTGCGCTTCGTCGGGGACCAGAGTGCGTCGGTGGGTCTTGGCACCTTCAACTTCGGGCTTGCCAACGACGCTGCGGATGACGACTACTTCCGGCTTTCCCTGGGCATGGTCGCGCAGTGGTCGCGAGGTCGCGCGGGCTTCATCAACATCGCCACCCGCTTGGGCGAACGCGGCTACGACTCGACGACGCTGACCCTTGGGCTGCGCTTCGAGCTGTAGGGGAAGCGGTTTGCCGGGAATTCGACGGGCGGGGTCTGAATCGAACGGCGCTTACGTGGCGCCGTCATGTCTACGAAAGGAGGCATGACGACGAAAAGCAGGCGCTTGTAACGGCGCTGAGCAGAGTTGCACCTGCGGTGCTGCAGGAACCTGCCCGAAATGCCGACAAGATCGCGGCTTTCGCCGCTCCTAGATTTGGCAATATCGACTGTAGGAGCCCACTCGTGGGCGACCAATGCAGCGCTTCGTATTGAATCTCCGGTCGCCCACGAGTGGGCTCCTACAACGTGTTGACGGGGAAGTGCGCGGCCTGCTGGATGGGCTATGCGTCTTGGGCGCCGCTTCGCAGGAGGCGCCGGATCGCTTCGCCCACGGCCACGAAGCCGAATGTTGCGGTGACGTGCGCTGCGGCGCCCAGGCCGCCTTCGCAGTCGAGGCGGCCGACTTCGCCGTAGTCGGGGCGTGATGCGGCGACGGCGCCGTCGGGCTGTGGGAAGCGCGCGTTCTCCAGCGAATAGACGGCAGGCACGCCGAAGAAGCGCTTGGGGTTGTCGGGGAAGCGAAACTCCTGGCGGAGCTTTTTGCGGATCAGGGCGAGCAGGGCGTCGTGTTCGGTGCGCGAGAGATCGCGCACCTGCACCTTGGTGGGGTCGGCGCGGCCGCCGGCGGAGCCGACGACGATCAGCGGCTGCTTGCGGCGGCGGCACCAGGCGATGGTTTCCACCTTCACGCGGAAGGCATCGCAGGCGTCGATGACCAGGTCGAAACCGGCGCCGAGCAGGTCTTGAAGGTTGGACGGGGTGAGGAAGCTGGCGACCGCGTTCACTTCGACCGCGGGATGGATGGCACGGGCGCGTTCGGCCATGGCCTCGACCTTGAGGCGTCCGAACTGGCCTTGAAGCGCGTGCAACTGGCGGTTGCTGTTGGTGACGCAGACTTCATCGGCGTCGATCAGGGTGAGGCGCCCTACCCCGCTGCGCGCCAGGCCTTCGACCACCCAGGAGCCAACGCCGCCAATGCCGATGATGGCTACGTGCCTGGTGAGCAGGCGTTCGACGGTGCCGCGGCCGTACAGGCGGTCGATGCCGGAGAAGCGTTGGTGGATGGCTGGGTCCATTGGAGGGTGTTGGTCTTGGGGAACTTGCTTGGGCCTGGACGCGGTGGCTTGGAGGGGGATCGAGCGTGGTTCGAGACAGCCCTTCGATCCGGCTGCGCCGGACTCAGGGCTTCCTCACCACGAACGGTCCTTTCTTGTGCGGCTTGCATCGAACGGAATGCGGTCTCGTTCGGCGGCTTCGCTTCGCTCGGTCCGCCCTCCTTTCCATGATCCCATGCAGCAACCCGTTGATGCTCCAATGACCGAGTAGCCCGGATAAGCGAAGCGCATCCGGGAGGGGCATCCGGCGTGACTCAGTCCTTCGTCTCCCTGCGCGCCCCAGTCCCGGACGCGCGGCCCGAAGGGCCGCTTATCCGGGCTACATGATGCCTGTCGTACTGCTCATTCGCAGCCGAACAGCACACTACAGCACAGCGGCGGGATAGGAGCCCAGCACCTTCAGCATGGAGGCGGCGGGGCCTACTTCCTCCAGCGCCTGCTTCAGCGCGCCATCGTGCACATGGCCCTCGACGTCGACAAAGAAGGCGTAGTCCCACTTGCCGCTGCGGGTGGGGCGCGATTCGATGCGGGTCATGCTGATGCCGTGTTTCGCCAGCGGCTGAAGCAGGCTGTACAACGCTCCGGGCTGGTCCTTCACGGCCATCAGCAGCGAGGTCTTGTCGTGGCCGCTGGGGCTGAACAGCTCGCGGCCCAGCACCAGGAAGCGGGTGGTGTTGTCGGGGCGATCCTCGATCGGGCCGGCCACGGTCTTCAGGCCATACACCAGCGCCGCCGACTCACCGGCAATGGCCGCGGCGTCGTCGGCATTGCGGGCGCGACGCGCCGCCTCGGCATTGCTCGACACTGCGATCCGTTCGGCCTTGGGCAGTTGCGCGCGCAGCCAGTTGCGGGTCTGTGCCAGCGACTGCGGATGCGAGTAGACGCGCTCGATGTCTTCCAGGCGCCCGCTGCGCGACAAAAGGTACTGGTGGATGCGCAATTCGATCTCGCCGCAGATCTTGAGGTTCGAGGTCATGAACATGTCCAGCGTGGACTGCACCGAGCCCTCGCCGGAGTTCTCCACCGGCACCACGCCGAAATCGGCGTGCCCGGCCTCGACTTCCTGGAACACCTCCTCGATGGAAGCCAGCGGCAGGCCGTGCACCGAGTGACCGAAGTGCTTGCGCACGGCGGCCTGGCTGAAGGTGCCCTCGGGGCCGAGGAAACCCACCTTCAACGGCTCCTGCTGCGCGAGGCAGGCCGACATGATCTCGCGGAACAGGCGCACCATCTCCTCGTCGGACAGCGGGCCGTCGTTGCGGTCGAGTACGCCACGCAGCACCTGTGCCTCGCGCTCCGGGCGGTAGTAGTCCACTGCGCGCTTCAGTTCGCCCTTGGCCTTGCCGACCTGATGCGCGAAATGCGCGCGCTCGTTGATCAGCGCCTGGATGTCGCGGTCGATGGCGTCGATGCGCGAGCGGATGTCGTCGAGCCTGGGGTTGCCTTTCTTGCTGGTGGGCATGGTTGCCGCCTTGTTCGATGGGTGCGGGTATTCGGCGGTTCCGCCGCATTTGTCGCAACTCCCTGTAGGAGCCCACCTGTGGGCGACCAGTCCGTTCCTTCGTAGGCGCGGCTCCGGTCGCCCACAGGTGGGCTCCTACGAGGGTGCGAGGGCCGCGATCAGACTACCCGCACGGAGAGTATGCCTTCGATACCCGACAACTCACGCACCACGGCGTCGGGTACGCTGGACTCGACGTCGAGCAGGTTGTAGGCCACGTCGCCGCGCGAAGCGTTGTGCATCTGCGCGATGTTGAGGTTGGCCACGCCAAGCACGTGGGTGAGCTGGCCGATCATGTTGGGCACGTTGCGGTTGGCCACGCAGATGCGCGCATCGCCCGCCCGCGCCATGCGGGTCGACGGAAAGTTCACCGCGTTGTGGACGTTGCCGTGCTCCAGGTAGTCGCGCACCTGGTCGACCACCATCACCGCGCAGTTCTCCTCGGCCTCCGCCGTGGAGGCGCCGAGGTGCGGCAGCGCGATCACGCGCTCGTCGCCCAGCAGGCCGCCCTCGGGGAAGTCGGTGACGTAGCGGCCGATGATGCCCTCGTCCAGGCCGCGCCTGAGCGCACCGTGATCGACGATACCGTCGCGAGCGAAGTTGAGCAGCACCACGCCATTGCGCACCTGGCCCAGCGCCTTGTCGCCGAACAGGCCACGCGTGGCATCGTTCAGCGGCACATGGAAGCTGATGAAGTCGCAGGCGGCATACAGCTCATCGAGACTGGCCGCCTTGGTCACCTCGGATGAAAGTTGCCAGGCGCCCTCTACCGTCATGTGCGGATCGAAGCCGATCACATGCATGCCGAGCGCGCGGGCGGCGTTGGCCACACGCACGCCGATCGCGCCCAGCCCCACCACGCCCAGGGTGCGCCCGCCCAGTTCGCCGCCGACAAAGCGCTTCTTCTCCGCCTCGACCACCTTGTGCAGGTCGGCATCCGCTGGCAGCGAAGCCACGAAAGCCAGGGCCTCACGCAGATTGCGCGCAGCGATCAGCATGCCGGCCACCACCAGTTCGCGCACGGCATTGGCGTTTGCGCCGGGGGAATTGAACACCGGCACTCCGCGCGCGCTGAGCTTCGCCACCGGAATGTTGTTCACGCCGGCACCGGCGCGGCCGACGGCCTTCACCGAGGCAGGAATCTCCAGTGCGTGCATGTCGGCCGAGCGCAGCAGGATGGCGTGCGGCTGATCGATCTCGGTGGCGACCGTGTATTGGCCCGCCGGCAGGCGCGCCAGACCCTTGCGGGCGATGTTGTTGAGCAACTGGATGCGGAACACTTATATGCCTTTTCAGTAGGTTAGCCGTACTTCCTGGCAAATTCCTTCATGAATTCGACCAGGGTCTGGACACCCTCGATGGGCATCGCGTTGTAGATCGACGCCCGCATCCCTCCGACGGAGCGGTGGCCCTTGAGCGCCAGCAGGCCGGCCGACTTCGATGCCTTCAGGAAGGCCTCGTCCAGCGTCGGATCGGCCAGGGTGAAGGGCACGTTCATCCACGAGCGGCAGGCGGGATCCACAGGGTTGGCGTAGAAGCCGGAACCGTCGACGTAGCCATACAGCAGTTCGGCCTTGGCGCGGTTGCGCTCGGCCATGGCGGCCAGGCCACCCTGCGCCTTCAGCCACTTGAACACCTTGCCCGCCAGGTACCAGGCGAAGGTGGGCGGCGTGTTGAGCATGGAACCCTCGCGCGCGTGGGCCGCGTAGTTGAGGATCTGCGGCAGCGAGTCGGGACAGCGCCCGAGCAGGGCATCGCTGACGACCATCACCACCAGGCCTGAAGGTCCGATGTTCTTCTGCGCGCCTGCGTAGATCAGTCCGAATCGCGATACATCGAGCGGTCGCGACAGGAGGGTGGACGACATGTCCGCCACCAGCGGCACGCCACCCACATCCGGTACCTCGTGAAATTCCACACCGTGAATGGTCTCGTTGGGCGTGATGTGGACATAGGCGGCCGCGGGGTCGAGCCGCCAGCTCTCTCGCGGGGGGATCCGTGTGTAGCGCTCGTCCACGCTGGTGGCGACCACGTTGGCATTGCACACCCTCGATGCTTCCTTGACCGCCTTTTCGCCCCAGCTGCCGGTCACCACATAGTCCGCCACGCCGCCGGCAGCCAGATTCATCGGAATCTGGGCGAAATGCAGGGTGGCCCCGCCCTGCAGGAACAGCAGGCGGTAGTCGTCCGGTACCGCCAGCAGTTCGCGCAGATCGGCCTCCGCCTGCTCCGCGCAGGCAATGAAGGCCTTGCCGCGGTGGCTGACTTCCATCACCGAGGCCTGCTCGCCCTGCCACTCAAGCAGTTCCTCGCGCGCCTCCTGCAGAACGTCCTCGGGGAGCGCCGCGGGACCGGCACTGAAATTGAATGCGCGCGACATGCTGGGGGTCACCTGCTGCGATGCGAGTACGCGAGGCTAGCATGCCGCAGTGCAGCAAAAAAGGGGCCGGGGCCTGGACCCTGCCTGTCGGGCTCAGAACTCGATGAGCAACAGACCTGCGATGACCGCTGCGATGATCAGGGCGGCACCGATCAGCAGCCACACATTGAGGCTGGACGATCCAGCAGCGCCCGCCGCTGGCGCGGCGCCATCCTCCGCCGTGACGGCGCGCATGGTCTGGGTGATGTTGGGCGTGTCGCGATCCGAGCCGCCGCCACCGATCTGGCCGCGCTGCAGCAGTCCCGGCGCTTCAACAAGGAATCGCGTATGCCCGAAGCTGACCTGGTCGCCCGGATGCAGCGCCGCGTCGCGTACTTCAATCCCGTTGAGTTCGGCCCTGGAGGAAGGGTCCAGCGCCCGCAACAGCAGCCGTTGCCCATCGCCTTCGATGGACCAGGCATGCTCCGCACAGCCGTCGTCCTCCAGTCGCACATCGGCGTCGGCGCCGCTTCCAAGCACGATCCGGCTGCGTACAGGCACCACCTGGCCGCACAGCAGGCCGGACATGCCACGCAGCACGGCGCGCGCCGGGGCGTCCTTCTGCTGCGCCTGGGCTGCGCTATCGAGCGTGGGCAGGCCGGCGCCGCTTTCCGAAAGCACCTGGCTGTCGCTGTCGGGCTTGAGCACGAAGCGGACGTTCCCGAGCGAGACCGAGTCGCCCAGACGCAACATGGCGCGCTCGCGCACCGGCCGGGCGTTGACATGGGCGCTTGCCTGCGCACTCAACAGCCACAGGATCGCGCCACGGGTATCGAGGGTGAGCACCGCATGATGCGGCTCGATTCCGGGAGTATCGAGCACAAGGTCGTTGTCGGCCGCTCGGCCTATGCGCAGCTCGCCGCGCTGAATGACCCGGTCGCTCGACTCGCCATTTGGAAAACCCAGCCTCATGCACTCCCCTCGCGTGCCACGCGATAATCTACCACTGTGCGGCCAGATCCAGCAGCCAGCGCCGTGTCGATCGATCGAGATCGTCGCGTCGCTCCCGGAATCCAGCCAGTCGGATACTCCATGTGGAGTCGAATCCATACCCCACCCAGGGCATCACCCCGCGTGCCGCGGTGTGGAACCACCAGTCGTCGTCCGTAAAGGCCGCCAGTACCGCATCGCGCTGAAAACGCTGCCAGGCGAAGCCCGCTTCCCACTGTCGCGGCGCACGGCGATCGCCCAGCACCAGACTGGCCCGGGCGGCACTGTCCTCGGCACGCTGAGTTGCGCCGAGATTGCGCACCCAGTCGACACGCAGCTCGGCCGGCATGTCGGCGACGCGCCACAACGCCGCCGCCTGCACATGCAGCAGACGATAGCTCGAAAGATACCGCCCCTGGGCCACGCGATTGCCACGCGCCAGACCTTGCTGGGCGAGCCGGTCGATATCGAGAAAGCGCAGCCAGCCTGCCGTCAGTTCGATGCCGACAGGCGATGACTGCAGGCCCTTCCAGGTCAGCTGGGCCGCGAGCAGCCGGGAGCGGTCGTTGTAAAGATGCTGGTTGCGCCAGGCGCCGAGCGCCACCACCAGCTCGTCGAAATCGCCCAGCGCGTGCCGCTGCAACATGCCGACTCCGGCCGGACGCAGATCGGCATCCCACCACAACGGCGAATGCCGCAACGGCAGCGGCGCCTTGCCCAATTCCAGCTCCAGTCCGGCGCTGAAGCGATGGCGCAACCAGAGCTGGTCGAGCCACACCCCGTTGCTGCGCTGGTTGTCGAGGTTCATGCGATTGTCGCGATTGCTGTCGCTGCCGGCGGCGGCCCGCAGCGCCACGCCGAACTCGCTGCCGCCATCGAAGGATCGCGTCAGTCCCAGGCGCAGGCGCGAACGCGCCCGTTCCAGGTCCGCGCGGCCACCGGGCAGCCCCGTGACGCGGTCGCCGCGCAGCAGAAGGTCGGCGAACGGCCGCCAGGCTGGCCGCGCTTCCTCCGCCATTGGATCGAAGGGATCGTCCGCCACGGCAACACCTGAGCCGAGCACCAGCACCAGGATCGACAGTCGTTTCATCATGCGCGCAACTCCGCCAGCGCCGCACCCAGCTCGGCCGCCGACTGGAAGCGCTCGGCCGGGTCGCGCCGCAAACAACGAAGAATGATTTCCTCAAGACGTGCCGGCACGTCCGGCCACAGTTCCGATGGGCGCCGAGGCTGATCCTGCATGTGCGCCATGTACAGTTCCATCGGATTGCGGCCGACGAACGGCAAGCCGCCGCAGAACAGCTCGCTCAGCAGTACACCCACGGCGAAGATGTCGGCGCGCTCGTCGACCTCTTCACCCGCCAGTTGCTCGGCCGGCGAGTAGGCCGGTGTGCCAACGTAGGTGCCCGGCGTGGTGTGCCCGGCGTCCAGGCGGCGTGCCGGACGGGCGATGCCGAAGTCCATCAGCTTGGCCGTACCGCCGGGTTCGAGGATGAGATTCTCGGGCTTGAGATCGCGGTGCAGCACGCCTTCGGCATGGGCGGCGGCAAGGCCGGCACAAAGCTGACGGGCGATGCGCAGGGCCACCGCGAACGGCACCCGATCGGAGCGCTCGAGCAGGGTGCGCAGCGTCATGCCGCGTACGTACTCCATCGAAATGAAGGGTCGCCCCTGCGCCTCACCGAAGTCGAAGGTGCGCAGCACATTGGGATGGGTGATGCGGCGCGCCAGCCTGATCTCGTCCTTGAGGCGTTCCAGGTGCTCGCCATCGGCCAGCGCGCGCGGGCGCAGCATCTTGATCGCCACCACCTCGTCCAGTTCGAGGTCGCGCGCCTTGTACACCACGCCCATGCCACCTGCGCCAAGGGTCTCGATGATCTGATAGCGCCCGCCCAACTGCTCGTTCGGCGCCAGCAGATCGCTGCTCACCACGGGTGCCGACGGCATCGACAGCACGGTACTGCCCGGGTCCTGCGTGGCGCTCGATGCCGCGGCAGGCCGCTCCGCGGTACCGACCACGGCCAGGGAAAGCGCTCGTCGGGGCTGCCCGCCGAGCACGCCACGCACGCGTTCGACAGCGTCGTCGCCGAACCGGGCTGTCACCGCGGAGACCAGGTTGGGCGCCAGCAGCACGCGACCTGGGGGCGCCTCGCTGAGCAGGCGGTGAAGCAGGAACGCAGGCGATCCGACCACGGCGGCAAATCGCAGCGAGCCCGCCACCAGATCGCCCGATGCCGCTTCACCTTCGGCAAGGGCCATGGCAGGAGCCACCGAGGCGGGCAGTTCGCCGAGAACGGCGCGCACCGCGGCAAGCGCGCGCGCCAGGCGGTCGTCGCCCTCGAAACTGAGCACGTAGCGACTGCCGTCCCCGACAACCAGGTGGCCCTCGCACTGCCCGGCCAGCAGGGCAAGGTCGCCGACATGGGTGGCGGCATGCCGCATGCCGTCCCTGCCCTGCCCTTCCGGCGCCACTTCGATGCCGAGGAACAGCCCCTCCAGGACGCGCGGCTCGCGGCTGCGCTGCGGCGGCGGCGCTGGCTTGGCATCGTCACCGAAGCGCGCAAAGGTGGCGACGTAGCGCTCCATGTCGGTCTTCTCGCGCAGATCCGACAGCAGCGAATCCAGTGCACCGCCGAGCCGGCCGATCTCGTCGCTTCCCGGTGCCGCGATACGCGTCCGGTAATCGCCGCTGGCGGCGCGCTCGGCGGCATCGGCGAGTGCGCGCACGGGGCGCAGGATACGTCTGGAAAGACCCAGCGAGACCGGCAGCGCCAGCAGCAGTGATCCGAGCCCCGCCAGGACCAGCAGCCTGAGGATCTCGCGGTAGCCGGCCGCGGCTGCATCGCGCGAGGCCAGCGCGGTATGGGCACCGAGGTCGGGCGCATTGCTCACCGTGGGCCTGAAACGGACCAGCCAGTGGGCGTCGTCCAGTTCGAGATCGTAGCGATCGATGCCGCTGCCCTCCTGCAGCGCCCTGACCAGACGCGGATCGGAGACGATCAAGCGCTCCAGACGTACCGCACGCGATTCCGAAAGCGAACTCGCCGCCAGTACCGGCACATCGGTTCCGGGCAGCCAGTAGGCGAAATCGGAGCCACTGACATCGGCAATCTCGCGGCAGAAGGCATCATCGACCATGCCGGCAAGCACCAGAAAGCCGACCAGGGAGCCGTCCCGCACCAACGGCATCACTGCCGCCTGGTACAGGTCTGCCTCGAATCGCCAGAAGCCGCTGATCGGCTGAAGCTGGCCGAGCGCCGTGCCGACCAGCGGGTCGCCCGCAAGTTCGAGTGCGAACGCCTCCACCGCGTCCGTACGCGCAACCAGACGCGCCTCGATATCGAGCACCATGCCCAGATCGAAGCCGAACTGACCCTGGCGCTCCAGCAGCAGGTCGCGGATGGAGACGGTGTCGGGTCCATCGGCAAAGCCCAGTCCGAGGTCGTCACCGAGCGCGCTGGCCACGTAGCTGACCAGCGCAGCATCGTTGCCGATCAGTTCGGTCGCCAGCTCCAACTCACGCTGGCGTCGATCGGCAAGCCGCGCCTGCGCTTCCGATGCCTTGATCAGTGCGGCCGAGGCCTGCTCATCGGCGATTCGCAATCCGACCACCAGGGTCACCGCGACCGCAGCACCTACCGCCAGCAACACCAGGAACGCGCCCAGCAGGAACATGCGCGCGCCCAGCGGCATGCCGGTGCGCGTCTCAGTAGCGGCTTCGACCTTCGCGTCCATAGGGTCTGCCGAACTTGTTGTTGTGCGCGGGGACCCGCGGCCGGTTCAACTCGAGCTCCACGGCTATCGCCTCATCGGTAACGCCGGTGATGCGCTGGCGCCGCAGCGCGGCGCGTTCGTGCCACACGAACAGTTCGCCTTCGACCTGTCCACCTTCGATGCTCAGGCGAAAACGGCCCTGGCCGTCGGGGCGGGTGAAGTACGGCGTATCCAGCACCAGAATGTGCCCCACCATGTCCTGGTGCACGTTGCAGTACACACGCACCAGTCCGGCCTGGGAAAACGCGTGGGAAGAGCCCTCGCCTTCACCGTACAGCCCAAGGTCGAAGCGATTGGCGCCGGCCGGCGAGAACACGTTGTGCAGGATGGGATCGAAATTGGGAAAGCGCACCGTCGAGCCGACCGTGATCGGCAGCGCACGTGGCTGGAACTGCTTGCGCGACATCGCCATTTCGACGGGCTCCTCGGCGGGCCGCACGACAACCGGTTGCGCCGGGCGAAAATACACCACCGCTTCGCGCGCCTCTTCCGCGCGCAGCGGACGCCCCTGCGAAGTCAGGCTGACGACGCCGGCGATGTCGGCCGCCGACACCGCGCCGGACACCAGCATGGAAGCGATCAGGACCCCGCGCATTCCCCCTCCGGTAGACTCCGATGGCGCATGTTAGCAGGGCTGGCGCGGATTTCTCACGCTTTCGGACGAATCCGAAGGGGGCGTTGCGCATCCGCCCAGTACGCGCAAAATAGGCGCCTGCCCGCCAGACGGATCCCCCGATGTCGCAGATCATCGTTCGCCGCAAGCATTCCAAGTCCATCGACGACGCGCGCAAGGCCGTCGAGTCGGTGGCCGAACACATTGCCGAGCGCTTCGACGTGGAGTACGGCTGGGAAGGCAACACCCTGTTGTTCGACCGTCCTGGCGTTCATGGGGAAATCGCGTTGGGGCGCGGCGAAGTGTGCATCGAGGCCAACGTCAGCTTCTTCCTGTTCGCGATCAAGCCCGCCATCGAGAGCGAGATCGAGCGCTATCTCGACGACGCCTTCGGCTGAGGTCGATCGAGGGCCAGTCGAGGCGCCTCGTCGCCCAGGGCGAACGGATCGTCCATGCCGGAGTAAAGCCCGTCCATGGCCGAACGCTCGCGCGACTCGATGGTGTCGAGAAAGGGCGCAGCCTCGCCCATGTCGAGGAACGCCGCGAACCCGCGCTCGAGAAATCCCTGCAGTTCGCCCAAGCCAGCGCCCCGCGCCGGCCCGCGCGCCAGGCGCAGCAGGCGCCGCACCCAGGGCCTGCGAACATGTCCCTCCAGCGCATGGCCGAGGATGACGATCAGTTCGATCTGGCGCTCGCGCCCGGTCCTGTCGCCGACGGCGCGATACGCACGCGCGTAGGCCTCGGTATCGAGTACGCCTCCGCCTTCGAGTTCCGGATGCAGGGCTTCGGCCATGGCCAGGTCGAGTCGATGCGACAACGCACCCACCTCGACCGCATCGGCCACGGTGGCGATCACCGGCTCCGACAGCAAGCGCACCAGCAGCGGCGCCACCCGCTCGATCGCGTGGTCACGCGCGGAAAAATCATGCTCGCCGTAGAGATCGTCGAGAAAGAAACGGGTGGCCGCGGCGAATCGCGGGTGCTTCGCCAGATCGGCGAAACTCAATGCCAGTCGCCGGCTCTGCCAGCGCTGCAGCAATTTGAGCGAAGGCAGCAGATTGCGCGGCTCGCTGTCCGCAACGCGCAGGGTGCGGTGCTCATGCAACCAGTGCGACAGTCGTTCGGCGGAAGGTTTCATTCCTGCCTGGTCAAGCCGCGACAGACCTCGACCAGTTCCTCGCTGGTGCGCCGGAAAAGGGCGATCGCCTCCACCTTCTCATAGCGCACAATCCCGACTTCGTCGATCAGGATCACCGCCCGCTTCATGCCCATCAGCCCCCAGGCGCCGTACTGCCGCGCCACCGCCCCGCGCGGATCGCTCAGCAGGACGAAAGGAAGCTCATGCCGGGCCCGGAAGCGGCGATGCGATTCGGCATCGTCGCCGCTGATGCCGACCACTTCGACGCCCAGCCCGGCAAAGGCCTCGATGCCATCGCGATAGTCGCACAGCTGGGCGGTACACACCGGCGTGTCGTCGCCTGGATAAAAGGCCAACAGCAGGCGCTTGCCACGCTGTGCCGACAGGCGGAACTCGGTACCGTCGTCGGCACCGAGGGTGAAGTCGGGAGCTGTCTGGCCAAGCAGGCTCATCGATTCGATCGCATTTTCGGATGATTCTGCATTTTGCGCCCCGACCCGCTTGAGCGAAAGCTCCACGCCTTCGGGTTAGGATGCCACTCATCCGGTTCTGGAGTGGCCTTTCCATGCTCCTCATCCACAACGCACGCAAACGTACGCACCATCATCGCATCGGACTGGCGGTGGCCGGCGGCGGTCCCATCGGCGGCATGTACGAGCTGGGTGCCCTGCGCGCGCTGGACGAGGCCATCGATGGTCTCGATCCGACCGCGCTCGACGTCTACGTCGGCGTCAGCTCGGGTGCCTTCATCGCCGCGGGACTGGCCAATCGCCTCAGCACCGAGGACATGTGCCGGATCTTCATCACCGGCGATCCCGATGAACCCGTCTTTCGCCCGGAAGCGTTCGTCAAGCCCGCCTTTGCCGAGTACCTGAAGCGCTCGGCCAGCGTACCGCGAGTGCTGATCGACTGGCTGCGTGACCTGGCCAGCCAGCCATTCGAACATCGCGTGTCGGAAATTCTCGGTCGCTTCGGGGCGCTGGTGCCCACCGGCATCTTCGACAACTCGGCGATCGAGGCCTATCTTGCCCAGGTGTTCGCGCGCCGCGGCCGAACCAATGATTTCCGTGCGCTTGACCACCTGCTCTACATCGTGGCTGTCGAACTCGACACCGGAGTCATCGTGCGCTTCGGTGCCGAGGGCTACGACGATGTGCCGATCTCGCGCGCGGTGCAGGCCAGCTCGGCCCTGCCCGGTCTGTATCCGCCGGTCGAGATCAAGGGTCGCCACTACGTCGATGGCGCACTGCGCCGAACCCTGCACGCATCGGTGGCGATGGACGAGAACATCGATCTGTTGCTCGGCTTCAACCCGCTGGTTCCCTTCGACGCCAACCTTGCACGCAAGAGCCATCGGCGCACGCCGGCCCGCCTCGTCGAGGGCGGCCTTCCCGCCGTCCTGTCGCAGACCTTTCGGACCCTGCTGCAATCGCGCATGCAGGTGGGCATGGCCAAGTATGAAACCAGTTATGCCAACGTCGACCGTATCATCTTCGAACCCGATGCCGACGACGCAGAGATGTTCTTCACCAACGTATTCAGCTACTCCAGCCGCCAGCGCATGTGCGAGCATGCCTACCAGGCCACGCTGTCCGACCTGCGCGAACGTCGCCCGGAGATCGAGCCCATGCTGAAGCGCCATGGTCTCGAACTGCGCGATGACGTGCTCAACGATACCGGGCGCAGCCTGATGGAGAGCCTGCGACGCAGGCGACCACGTTCGACAGAGACCACGGCACGCCTGCGCCGTGCGCTCCGCGATCTCGACCGCAAACTCAAGGCACCGTAGGCACGCGCCGACTCTGGCTCGACAGGCTCGGACTAGTGTGAACATTCTAGGAGCGGCGCCTACCGTGCAATCACAGGGGGCAAGCGCGGTGTTCGCGCTTTCCCAAGTACGTCTATTCGACACCCGAGGAGGGACATGCTCATGAGCAAGCTCAAAGCCAAGGCGAAAGCCTCTGCCGGCACCAGGTCCGGCTCCATCATGGATTCCGCCCAGCAGATCTGGCTGGCCGGCCTGGGCGCCTTCTCCAGGGCACAGGAAGAGGGCTCCAGATTGTTTGAGGGCCTGGTCAAGGAGGGCCTCAGCCTGGAACAGAAGACGCGCAAGATCGCCACCGGCAAGGCCGAGGAAATCCGCGACGCCGTCGAGACCACGGTGGGCCAGGTGCGCGAGCGCGCCACCGATACCTGGGACAAGCTCGAGAAGGTCTTCGAGGACCGCGTGCAGCGCGCCCTTGCCCGCCTCGGCGTGCCCGGCCGCGATGAGCTGCAGGATCTGATCGACCGCGTCGACCAGCTCAATGCCGCCATCCGCAACATGGACGGAAAGGCCAAGCCG
>DAOMOD010000091.1:11654-16483 GCA_035444205.1 Lysobacteraceae bacterium | reverse complement strand
GCGAATCCCAGGTCGGGTTGGACAGGATCCAGCGCATCACGTTGCCGCCGTTGGAATGCGTGTTCACCACCATGTCGGTGATGCCGCGGTTGTTGATGAAGCTGGTCAGCTGGGTGGCCAGACATCCGGCGGCACCGGGGGCCCACATGTACTGCGTGAAGTCGCAGTTGATGACCGTGTAGTTGGCCGAATTGGGCAGGCCCTGGCGAATCGAGTTCACCATGTCCCAGGTCCAGTAGTCGGCGGCGGCATTGGTCTGGTGACCGGTGCCGTGTACCAGGGCGACGCCCTTGTTGGCGAGTGCGGACGCAGGCAGCAGCGCCAGCGCCAGGAACAGGCTGGAAAAGAGTGGTTTCACAATCCCTCCCCCGAGAGATGATCGACGCGGCGGACGGTCCCTCTCCCGTCGCGGCGGCTTCAGTGGACCGGCACCCCTCCCGATACCGGCGAGGCCATCATACACAGCTCCCGGAAAAATTCAAACGGTTGTTTGAAACATCGTTTGGGAAGGGTGGTGACGGTGGTGCCGAGCAAGTCCGACTCCACGAAAAGACTGCATGCCGATACGCTCTCTGAGAACGGAGACTGCTCCCATCCATGCCTCGCGCGCATTCCGCAGTGCCTCCACCGGGCAGGTCCTGTCCAGCCATCAGGCTTCGATCCCGAGTTCCAGGCCCCAGGCCTGCAGGGCATCGAGAATTGCGGTATCGGCGCCGGACTCGCGCAGGTGCGAAATGTCCGCCGCATATCGTTCGGCGGTGATCTCGGCAATGTCCGGGTCGCGCAGGCGTCGCTGCCGGTAGCTCTCCCAGCGCGTGCGCTCGTCCACATCCAGGGTATCGGGCCAGTTGCGTGCGCGATAGCGGAACAGCAGTTCGTCGAAGCGCGGATCCTGGAACCGGATGGAAAGGTCAGCCAGCTTTTCAGGCGGCGTGGCGCGCACCCTGTCGGACAGGCGGCGATCGGCGTCGGATGCGAAGCCGTCGTACAGGGCAAGCTCGGGGTCAATCGTTGCCACCGCCGGTCTGCGGAACACCTCGCGCACCTTGTCGGCCAGTCCCTCGGCTGCACGCAGGCGCGCGTGATGTTCCAGACTGCGCCCGCGATCGAGCCCGAGTCGCGCCAGTTCGGAATCGCGCACGTGATCGAGCGAGACCAGAGCCGGGCAGCGGTTGAGTTGCACCTGTTTCAGCGGAATGCGCGATTCGCCCTCGGGCAGATCGGCCGTGGGCGTGAACACGCGGTCGCTGATCTCGTCGGCATCGAGCGCGAGCAGTACTTCGGGATCGGGGTCGAGGTCCATCACGATGATCCGGTTGGGTACCTGCGGGTCCTGCGCCAGCGGCGCGACGATGGCGGCGCAGCCGCGTTCGGCGGGATAGCGCCCCGAGACGTGCAGCACCGGAGTCATCGCGGCGACATCGAGCAGGGCCGCTGCGCGCTGCTTGCGGCGGAATCCGAGGTAGTAGTCCCACAGTCGCGGCTGGGCGCCCTTGAGCAGGCGCGCCAGGGCGATCAGCGCTTCGACATCGGACAGGGCGTCATGGGCATGGCCGTGGTCGAGGTCGTTGGCTGCCGCCAGCGCTTCCAGCTTGAAGATCGGCTTGCCGTCGACGTGCGGCCATTGGATGCCCTCGGGCCTCAGGGCGAAGGTCAGCCGCGCCAGGTCGAGCAGGTCCCAGCGCGAATTGCCGTCGCGCCACTCGCGCGCATAGGGATCGTGGAAGTTGCGGTACAGGAGATGGCGTACGAACTCGTCGTCGAAACGCAGGCTGTTGTAACCGGCTGCACAGGTGCCGGGTCGGCCGAGCTGCTCGTTGAGCAGGCCGGCGAACTCGGACTCGGCGATGCCCCTGGCACGCGCCTGCTGCGGGGTGATGCCGGTGATCAGGCAGGCGCCGGGAGAAGGCAACAGGTCGTCGGACGGCTTGCAGTAGAGCATCAGGGGCTCGTCGACCGGATGAAGATCGGTATCGGTACGCCAGCAGGCGAACTGGGCGATACGCGAGCGTCTGGGATCGCGCCCGAAGGTCTCGAGGTCGTACCAGAGAAAACTGTCCATGCGCGCACGATACCGCAAGCGCACTGACCGGGCGGGTGTTCGGAATCGAACGCCAGCAGCCGGGAGTCCGGGCGGCGCACATGGCAAGGCCCATAGAAATCAATTAGTTGTGATGAACAGAACATGCTGGCACGCATTCTGCTTCTGCTCCGGCATGGACATCCAACGTACCGACCTCAAACAGAAGCGCCGCCGCCGTCAGTTCGTCTGGGGCGGGCTCGGCACGATGGCCGTGATCGCGGCCGCCATCGGCATCTTCCGCATGGAACCGGCCGCGCCCGGCGTCGACCGTGCCAGCGTCTGGACCGACACGGTCAAGCGCGGCGAGATGCTGCGCGAAGTGCGCGGCCCAGGCGTGCTGGTTCCGCGCGAAATCCGCTGGATCGCCGCCGAGACCTCCGGCCGCGTGGAGCGCCTGTTGATCAAGCCGGGTGCGCGTGTCGAGCCCGGCACCGTGCTCATGGAACTGTCCAACCCGGAGGTGGAGGATCAGCTGCTGGCCGCCGACGCGGCCTTGACTGCCGCGCGTGCCGACTATTCGGCCCGCCAGATGGGGCTGGAAAGCCAACTGCTCGATCAGCGTGCCAACTTCGCCGGTATCGAGGCAGATTTCGAATCGGCGCGGCTTCAGGCCGAGGCCGAGCGTGAACTGAATGCCAAGGGCATCATTTCCGATATCACCTACCGTCGCTCCGAGCTGCTGTCCGAGCGCCTCAAGGTGCGCCTTGACATCGAGAAGGAGCGCATCGCCAAGTTCGAGAGCACCATTCAGGCCCAGCTCGCCGCCGAGCGCGCGCGCCTGACCCAGCTCGAGAATCAGGTGGCCCTGCGCCAGCGCCAGCGCGACGCGCTCACGGTGCGCGCAGGTATCCACGGTGTGCTGCAGCAGACCCCGGTGCAGGAGGGCCAGCAGGTGGGCGCCGGCACCAATCTCGCGCGCGTGGCGCGCCCCGACCTGCTGATGGCCGAGCTGCGCATCGCCGAGACCCAGGCCAAGGACATTGCGCTGGACCAACCGGTTCGCGTCGACACCCGCAACGGCATCGTCCCCGGCCGTGTCGTGCGCATCGATCCCGCAGTGCAGAACGGCACCGTACAGGTCGACGTAGAGTTCGAGGGCGCGCTGCCGCCAGGCGCACGCCCCGATCTCACCGTCGATGGCACCATCGAAATCGAACGCCTGTCCGACGTGCTCTACGTGGGTCGCCCCGCCTACGGCCAGCCCAACAGCATGGTCAGCCTGTTCCGCGTCGACCCTGCCAGCGGTCGCGCCATCCGCGTCCCGGTCCGCCTCGGCCGCACCTCGGTCAATCTGGTCGAGATCGAGCAGGGGCTGCAAGTAGGTGACACGGTGATCCTGTCCGACACGTCGGCCTGGGATGAGTACGACAGGATTCGGTTGAATTGAGGGCCTAGGGCTTGGGGCCTAGGGCTTAGGGAAAAGCCTGCATATTGCGACGCAGTTGAGTTCCAGACAGTTCGGTACACCGCAACCCACGATCAAGAGAATGCGCAACGAATTTGCCACCCCCAGGCCCTAGGCCCCAAGCCCTAGGCCCTCACACGCAACCCACCCTGAAAACCTCAACCTCCATGCCACCGAGCCCCACCATGACCACAACAACCCCCACCCCCCTCATCCACATGCAGGACATCCAGAAGGTCTTCTATACCGACGAGGTGGAGACCCATGCGTTGTCCGGCGTGCATTTCCATATCAACCGCGGCGAGTACGTGTCGATTTCCGGGCCGTCCGGTTGCGGCAAGTCGACCCTGCTGTCGATCCTGGGATTGCTCGATACGCCGACCGGTGGCGAGTACACGCTGAACGGCGTGCCGGTGGCCGACATCGGCGCCTCCGAACGTGCGCGCATCCGCAACAAGGAAATCGGCTTCATCTTCCAGGCCTTCAACCTGATCGGCGATCTCACCGTGTTCGAGAACGTGGAACTGCCGCTGACCTATCGCGACGGCGTGTCCAAGGCCGAACGCCGCGAGCGGGTGATGGAGGCGCTGGAGCGGGTGGGCATGGCGCATCGCCTCAAGCACTACCCGAGCCAGCTCTCCGGCGGCCAGCAGCAGCGCGTGGCGGTGGCCCGCGCACTGGTCGGAAAACCATCGATCCTGCTCGCCGACGAGCCCACCGGCAACCTCGACTCGCGCAACGGCGAAGCGGTGATGGCCCTGCTCGACGAGCTGCATCGCGCGGGCTCGACCATCTGCATGGTCACCCACGATCCGCGCTACGCCGACTTTGCCCAGCGCAAGGTATTCATGTTCGACGGCCAGATCGTCGACGAGGAGACCCTGCACCGTCTGCGCCGCGAGGAGGAGGACCGCCTCGACCAGCAGATCGCGCGTGCCCGCGCGGTCAACGGTTGAGTCCCGCGCCATGGCCGGCTTCGTTTCCGACCTGAGACTGGCGCTGCGTTCGCTGCTGCGGCAGCCGGGCTTCCTGGGCGTCTGCGTGTTGACGCTGGCGCTTGGCGTCGGCAGCGTGTCGGCCATCTTCAGCGTCGTCAATGGCGTGCTGCTGACGCCGCTGCCGTATCCGCAGGCAGATAAGATCATCCGCATCAACCGGACCCAGGGCAACTTCGGTGGGCCGGTGTCGAATGCCGTGCTGTGGGACTGGACCGAGGGCAGCCGCGAGGCATTCTCGGCCATGGGTGCGTTCGCCCAGACCACGATCAACCTGACCGGCAGCGGCGAAGCAGAGAGGCTGGCGGCCTATCGGGTCACGCCGGGCTTCTGGGAGGTGATGGGG
>DAOMOD010000091.1:0-11626 GCA_035444205.1 Lysobacteraceae bacterium | reverse complement strand
GCGCTGCCGAGGAGGCCAGCCGCGAGCGCGTGGTGGTGCTGAGCCACGGCCTGTGGCAGCGCCGCTTCGGCGGCGACAGTGGCATCCTCGGACGTGACATCGTCCTCAACGGCGAGACGTACCGCATCATCGCCGTCGCACCGGAGTCGTTCCGCTATCCTGGCGGTACGCAGATCTATGTGCCGACCCACCTCGATCCCGCCGCCGGCAACCGCGGCAGCAACTATCTGTCAGTGCTGGGAAGGTTGGCGCACGGCGCCAGCATCGAGCAGGCGTCGGCGTTGCTCGCCGTGGTCAACGAGCGCCTGGGACAGGAATTTCCCAACGAGAATGCAGGGCTCGGCGCGCGCCTGACTGCGCTGCCGGATCTGCTCAACAGCCGCGTGCGTGATCCCTTGCTGCTGCTGATGGCGGCTTCGGCGCTGGTACTGCTGATCGCCTGCGCCAACCTGGCCAACCTGCTGCTGGCGCGCGGCAGCCGCCGTCAGCGCGAACTTGCGGTGCGGGCGGCGATCGGTGCCAGCCGCACCGCGCTGGTGCGGCTGGTGCTGGCCGAGGCCGCGGTGATCGCTCTGTTCGGCGGTGTGGCCGGTCTCGCGCTTGCCGCAGTGGCGGTGCCGCTGTTGCTGGCGATGGCGCCGGACATCATGCCCAGTCACGCCACGCCCGGTATCGGACTTGCCGTCACCACGGTCGCCATTCTCGCGGCTTTCCTGACCGTCGCCGTGTTCGCCCTGCTGCCCGGATTGCGTGCCGGCCGCGCAGCACCTGCCGATGCGCTCCAGGAAGAAGGCCGCGGCGGCAGCGGTGGCCGCCAGCGTGCCCGTGCGCGTTCGATGCTGGTCGCCGGTGAAGTGGCGCTGTCGTTGACGCTGCTGGTCGGCGCCGGTCTTCTGATCGAGAGCCTGCGCCAGCTCGGCAAGGTCGAGACCGGCGTGGAAACCGCACAGGTGCTCACGGCGGCGCTGGTGGTGCAGGGTGCTCCATCGGTGCCGGGTGAGCCGATGCAGGAAGCGTACACGCGCCACACACAGACGGTTGCACCGGTACTCGACGCCATCGTCGAGCGCGCGCGCGCCATACCTGGTGTCGAGAAGGTCGGCATCAGCGACGCCTTGCCGCTTTCCGGAATGGACAACATGAGTGGAGGCATCACCATCGTAGGGCGCGAAGTGGCGGAGGGGCAGCCGCAGCCCTACGCAAGCTGGCGCTTCGTCAACCCGGACTTCTTCGACGCCGTGGGCATGCGCGTGCTGCGCGGACGCGGTCTGCACGACACGGACAAGCGGCCGGGTGCGCTGCCCACCAGCGTGCTGGTCAACGATGCCTTCGTGCGTCGCTTCATGCCGGATGTCGATCCGATCGGGCAGCAGCTCGGCTTCTTCTTCGGCGAGAATCCGGTGACCGTCGTCGGCGTGGTCAACGATGCCCGACTGTGGGGGCTGGATCGGGACGTGCCCAGCGAGGTCTACATGCCGCACAGCAACGCCGTGCAGCGGCAGTTCTATCTGGCTCTGCGCGTGCGCGGCGAGCCGCTGGCCTACGCCGAGCAGTTGCGTCATGCCATCCGCGAACTGGATCCCAATATTCCCTTGTTCGAAGTGCGCAGCATGGACCAGATGGTCCAGGGTGGGACCCAGATGCGGCGCTTCAACATGAGCCTGATGGGCGTGTTCAGCGGCGTCGCCCTGCTGCTGGCGGCGCTCGGCCTGTATGGCGTCATCGCCTACTCGGTGGCGCAGCGGCGCCACGAATTCGGCATCCGCCTGTCGCTCGGCGCGGCACCCGGCCGCATTCTGGCCATGGTGCTGGGGCAGGGCGCGCGACTGATCGTCGCGGGCGTCGTCGTCGGCCTGATCGGCGCGTTGCTGATGGCGCGTGCACTGGCGGCGCAGCTCTATGGAGTGAATCCAGTCGACCCCGTCGTGATCGCGGCGGTCGTGGCGGTGCTGTGCGCATGCAGCCTGCTGGCCACTCTGGTGCCGGCGTGGCGCGCAGCGCGGCTCGACCCGGTGTCTTCCCTTCGCGGTTCCTGAGGCGACCATCATGTTCGAACACCTGATCGCTGACACCCGCTATGCCGTTCGCGGCCTGCTGGCGCGCCCGCTGTTCACCGCGGTAGCGGTGCTCACGCTGGCGCTCGGCATCGGTGCCAATACGGCGATCTTCTCGCTCTACGAGAGCCTGCTGCTGAAGCCCTTGCCGGTCGCCGAGCCCGGGCGTCTGGTCAACCTCGCCGCGCCCGGTCCCAAACCCGGATCGCAATCGAGCAACAACTCGGGGGATAGCAGCAACACCTTCAGTTTTCCCATGTTCCGTGATCTGGAACGCAGCCAGGAGGTGTTCACCGGAATCGCCGCGCATCGTCTGGTGGGTGTCAACCTGGCCTATGAGAGCACCACCCTGAGCGGTGACGGCATACTGGTTTCCGGCAGCTATTTCGGGGTTCTGGGCCTGCAGCCGGCACTTGGTCGTCTGCTCGACGAAAGCGACGACCAGGTCGAAGGCCAGGCCGAGACGGTGGTGCTTTCGCACCGCTACTGGCGCAACAACTTCGCATCCGACCCCGGTGTGCTCGGAAGCCGTCTGACCGTCAACGGCCGGCCGCTGACGATCGTCGGCGTGGCGCCGCGCGGCTTCAACGGTACCACCCTCGGCAACCTGCCCAATGTGTTCCTGCCGATCAGCTTCCGTTGGCTGCCGCAGGAGGGCGCGCTGCCCAACCACGACAATCGGCGCAACTACTGGGTTTACCTCTTCGCCAGGCTCAAGCCGGGTGTGAGCCGGGAGCAGGCTGCGTCGGCGCTGAACGGCATCTACCGCGGAATTCTCGCCGATGTCGAAGCACCGTTGCAGTCCGGTATGGGCGAGGACGCCATGGCGCGCTTTCTGCAACGCGAGGTGCTGCTGTCGCCCGGCGCGCGCGGGCAGAGCAGTCTGCCGCAGCAGGCGGATGCGCCGTTGCTCCTGTTGATGGGAGTGACCGCGCTGGTGCTGCTGATCGCCTGCGTCAACATCGCCAATCTGCTGCTCATCCGTGGCGCAACGCGCGCCGGCGAGATGGCCTTGCGCGCCTCCATCGGCGCCACCCGCACCCGGCTGGCTGCGCAGATGCTGGTCGAGGCCTGTCTGCTGGCGCTGCTCGCCGGGCTCGCCAGTCTGCCGATAGCGCTCGCCACCCAGTACGGGATCGGACTGGTGCTGCCCGACAACGCAGCCAACGTGCTCGGTTTCGGTCTCGATCTCCGGCTGGCGGGTTTCGCCATGCTGGTGGCGCTGGTCTCGGTACTGCTGTTCGGATTGATTCCGGTGCTGGGCATGGCACGCGCCCAGCCGATCGACGCACTCAAGGCGCAGGGCGGCAAGTCCACCGGCGGCAAGGCAGCCAATCGCTTTCGCAGCGCCATGGCCACTTCCCAGGTGGCATTCTCCATGGCTCTGCTGGTGCTGGCCGGACTCTTCACCCAGAGCCTTGCCAACATCAGTCGCATCGACCTCGGTATCGATGTCGATTCGCTGCTGACCTTCTCGGTATCGCCTGAACTCAACGGTTACCCGCACGCGCAGTCTGCGCAGTTGTTCGACCGCATCGAGCGCGAGTTGGGCGCAGTGCCCGGCGTGCGCGCGGTGACCTCGTCGATGGTGCCCCTGCTGTCCGGCAGCAACTGGACCAACAACGTGTCGGTGCAGGGGTTCGAGCCCACGCCTGGGGTCAGCATGGACGCGAGCACCAACCAGATCGGTCAGGGATTCTTCCGCACCATGGGCATTGCGCTGCTTGCGGGGCGGGAGTTCGGCGAGGCTGATCGTGCCGACGCGCCCAAGGTCGCCATCGTCAACCGCGCCTTTGCCGAACGCTTCGGTCTAGGAGCCGACGCGGTCGGCAAGCGCATGGCCATCGGCAATACCAGTGACCTCGATATCGAAATCGTCGGCCTCGTGGCGGATGCCAAGTACAGTCAGGTCAAGGACGAGGTGGTGCCGCAGTACTTCATGCCACGCGCGCAGAATCCCAACCTCGGTTTCATGAACTTCTACGTGCGCGGCGACATGGATCCGCGCGAACTGCTGCGCATGGCCCCCGAAGTGATGCGCACGCTCGACCCCAATCTCCCGGTCGACAATCTGCGCACGATGCCCGACCAGGTGCGCCAGAACGTGGTGCTCGACCGCTTCGTCGGCGTACTGTCGGCCGCCTTCGCCATCCTCGCCACGCTGCTTGCCGCGCTCGGCCTGTACGGTGTGCTCACCTACACGGTGGCCCAGCAGACCCGCGAGATCGGGCTGCGGCTGGCGCTTGGTGCACAGCCCGGAGCCTTGCGCGGCATGGTGCTCCGACGGGTGGGGTGGATGGCGCTCATCGGCGGTGCCATCGGATTGCTGGTGGCCGTCCTTGCCGGGCGCGCAGCGGGTGCGCTGCTTTATGGCATGCAGGGCCACGACCCGGGCGTGCTGCTGCTGTCGAGTGTGGGCCTGGTGCTGGTGGTGCTGGCGGCCGGCTACCTGCCGGCGCGCCGTGCGGCGCGCACCGATCCCATCATCGCGCTGCGCTACGAATAGGGGTCGGAGATGCTCGCCAACCTGCTCGCCGACATCCGATACAGCCTGCGTGGCTTCGCCGCGCGGCCGCTGTTCGTGCTGGCGGCGGTGCTCACGCTTGCGCTCGGTATCGGCGCCAACACGACGATCTTCTCGGTGCTGCACGGGATGTACCTGCGGCCGCTGCCGTACCCCGGTGGCGAACGGCTGGTGGAGGTCTACAACACCTACCCGAACATGGGGCTGGAGAACGCCGGCACGTCGATTCCGGACTTCCTGGATCGTCGCGACCACGCCGACTCGCTGGCCGACATCGCCCTGTACACAGGCATGAGCTTTGCCTTGAGCGAGGCCGGCAGCCCGCCAGAACGCCTGGTGGGCCTGCGTGCGACGCCCAGTCTGTTCACCACGCTGCAAGTGGGAGCCGCTCTCGGCCGCGTGTTCACCGACGAGGAGGCAGTGTCGGGGCAGGACAGGGTGGTGGTGCTGTCGTGGAATCTCTGGCGCCATCGCTACCATGGCGACCCCGGAATTCTCGGTCGCGACATCCGCCTCGACGGCGAGCCGCACCGGGTGATCGGCATCATGCCGGAGGGCTTCGCCTTCCCCGGTCGCCAGCTGCAGTTGTGGGTGCCGTTCGCGTTCACGCCCGAGCAGATGAGCGACATGGAGCGCGGCAACGAGTACTCGCGATCGGTCGGCAGGCTCAAGCCTGGCGCCACGGTGTCGGGATTGAACTCCGAAATGGATACGATCGTCGCACGCAATGCCGAGCGGCTGGCCGGTCTCGGCGACGCGCAGGCCAGAGGTTTCGCCGATTTCCTCCGCGCCAACAGTTTCACCGGACGTGCGCAGAGCCTGCGCGAGCAGCAGGTCGGCGACGCGCGTCCGATGATCGCGATCCTGCAGGCCGCGGTGGCCATGGTGCTGCTGATCGCCTGCGCCAACGTCGCCAACCTGACCCTGACCCGGCTCAACGCACGCAGGAAGGAGCTTTCGCTGCGCAGCGCGCTGGGCGCCAGTCGCGGCCGCATCGCACGGCAGATCCTGGCCGAGGCGGGACTGCTGGCGGCGATCGGCGGTGCGGTCGGTGTGGGTGTCGCCTGGCTGGCGATGGATCTGATGCCCGCACTCGGCATCCGCAGCAGCTCCCCGGATTACGACTTCCGCCTCGACGCCAGCGTGCTCGCCTTCGCGCTTGGCGCCACCGCACTGGCCGGCGCGTTGTCGGCGCTGCTGCCGCTGCTCTCGCTGCTGCGTTTCGACGCCAACGAAAGTATCAAGGAAGGCGGCCGGCTGGGCGGCGGCGGACGGCGCGCGGCGGCATCGCGCCATGTACTGGTGGTGACGCAGATCGCGCTGGCCACCACCCTGCTGATCGGCGCCGGCCTGTTGTTGCGCAGCTTCCACAGCCTGTCGCAGGAGAGTCCCGGATTTGCCAGTGCAGGCCTGCTGACGGTGCGTATCGACCTGGCGCCCGCGCGCTACGGCGACGATGGTGCACGGCGCCGCTTCTTCGACGAGGTGCTGCCGCGGTTGCAGGCGATTCCCGGCATCGAAAGCGCCGCGTTCACGTCCAACCTGCCCTTCAGCGGCAGCAATTCCCAGAGTTCCTACCAGATCGACGGGCGCGAACAGGCGGCCGGCGAACCCAGTCCGCATGGCATGCAGCGACAGGTCAGCCCGGACTACTTCCGCGCCATGGGCATTCCGCTGCTGCAAGGGCGCCTGATCGAGGCGCGCGACCGCGACGGCGGCGAACGCGTGGTGGTCATCGACGAGATCCTGGCACGCAAGTATTTCGGCGAGGGCGGGGCGCTCGGTCAGCGTCTCAAGCTCGGCGGCGGCGAGGAATGGGCCACCGTGATCGGCGTGGTCGGCGCGGTCAAGCACCATCGTCTTGCCGAGAACGTGGTCAAGGAGACACTGTACTGGCCGCTGGCACAATCGGCCCCAGGATTCGGCAGTTTCGTGCTGCGTTCACCGCTGCCGCCCGACCGGCTCATCACGCAGGTGCGCGACGCCATTCTGGCGGTCGACCCCGAGCAGCCGGTATACGACATGCGCACGCTGGACGACCGCATCGCCCTGTCGCTCGACGGCCGGCGTGCACCGATGCTGCTGGTCGGAGTGTTCGCCATGGTCGCCATGCTGCTCGCCGCGATCGGCATCTACGGCGTGCTCGCCTTCGCGGTCGGCCAGCGTACCGGCGAACTCGGCGTGCGCATGGCGATCGGCGCGGGCGCGCGGCAGATCCTTCGAATGATCCTGCGTCAGGGCGCACGCCTGACCGCGATCGGTCTTGGCATCGGTCTCGTCGGGGCCGTCGTGGCCGCGCACGCCGCGAGCGCGCAACTGTTCGGCATCGCGCCCGCGGATCCTGCGACCTTTCTTGCCGTGATCGTCTTCCTCGGCGCGGTCGCACTGTTCGCCTGCTACCTGCCGGCGCGCCGTGCCGCGCGCATCGATCCGCTGGCGGCGTTGCGGCATGAATAGCGCGGCAGGCAGACAAACTCGAAATCAGCGACACGGCGAGCGAATCGGCGTCCGCAGCAGGAGGGTGAGAAATGAAGGCTAGATCCGACTACGCATGGCAGGTCCTCGCCGATTCCCGGCGGCTCCTGCGCGCCCGCCCGTTGGGCAACCTGATGGCCGTTCTGGTGCTTGCACTTGGATTGACGGCGGTGGTGGTGGTGTCGTCGCTCGCGGCGATGCTGGCCGATCCCGCCCCGGATTCGGTGCCTGCATCGGCGCTGTACCGCTACGGTGTGGATGCCGGTGGCGGCAACGTGTTCCTGCTGCCGCGCGACGAGGCGCTGGCCTTGCGCGACCAGCCGGCGCTTGCCCGCACTGCCCTGTACCGCTGGGCCGATTTCAACCTGTCGGGAGAATCGCAAGGACATGACGGACAGGCGGAGCGGGTCAGCGGCCTGCTCGTGGATGGCGACCCCTTTGCCCTGCTCGACTGGCGGATGGCGCTGGGACGCGGCTTTTCCTCCGAGGATTTCGCAGCTGGCGCCGCGCCCGTGGTGGTGATCGGCGACCGCCTCTGGCGCAACCGCTTCGGTGCCGACCCCCTGATCGTCGGCCGCATGCTGCGGGTGGACGGCGAACCGGCCACCGTGGTCGGGGTGCTGCCGCCGCATCGCGCCTATCCCTTCCAGAACCAGGTCTACCGGGCCATCAGTCTCGCCAGCGACGAAGTACGGGGCAGCGGGCAGTGGCGTGCGCTCTCGCGCATCGAGGACCGTGCCGGGCTCGCCCAGGCCGAGGCGGCGGTCGCCGCGCTTCAGTCCGAGCGCGAGCGCATCCTCGGCGACGTCGCCGTGCGTACGCCGGTGAGAATTGCTCTGGAGTGGAGCGACGCGATCGAGCCGCAGGTGCAGATGCTGATCGCGGTGCTGGCATTCGTGGTTGCGCTGGTGATGCTGCTTGCCGCCAGCAATGCCGGCGGCATGGTGCTGGTGCAGTGGCTTGGACGCGGTCGCGATCTGGCCCTGCGCCACGCGCTCGGGGCCTCGTCGGCACGCATCGTTGCCAGCCTTGCGGGGCATGGCGTACTCCTGGTGCTGGCGGCCTGGCTGCTGGCGCTGGGCCTCGGCGCGCTGCTTCTGGATTCGATCAACCAGTACTTCTGGAGCGTGGACAACGGCATTCCGCTGTACGCGAGCCTGAAGCTCTCGCCGGGGATTCTGGTGCTCAGTCTGGGCGTCGCCCTCCTCGCCGCGGGCTGCCTCACCGTTCCCACCTGGCGCAGGCTGCGTCGCCATGGTCTGGCCCAGGATCTGCGCAACGGCATGCGCACCACGGCAAGCCCCGCCGGCCGCGTTGGCGCTGCCCTGTTCGGCTTGCAGTCGGCGCTGGCGGTGGTGACCGTCCTGGCAACCGTTCAGGCGATGCAGGGCGCGCGCGGGGCACTCGAGCGGCCACTAGGGCTCGACACCTCCCAGGTCCTGGTGGCGGGGTTCGTCGGCGGCAGCGCCGAGCGCAATGTCCGGCTGGCCGCAGGGTTGCGCGAGCGGCTGGCGGCCGAGCCCGGCTTCCGGGCAGTGAGCGTTTCGGCCACCATGCCGGTGGCTGCGGTGATGCAGACCGAGGTGATTCGGGGCGAAGGCAGGGCGATCGCGAACCACGCGCCCGTCGATGAAAGTTTCGCCGCGGTGTACGGCCTCGGCATGCGCAGCGGCCGCTGGTTCAGTGCGAGCGATGTCATCGAGCGGCGACGTGTCGCGGTGATCGATCCGGTGCTGGCGGAGGCGCTGTTTGGCGCCACGCCCGCGGTGGGGCTCAGCGTTTCGCGTCAAGTCGGTCAGGAACTGGTCGAGTACCAGGTGATCGGCGTCAGCGAGCGCGTGCGTATGGGAATCCACGCGGGCGTTCCCGCGGGCAGCATGTTCCTGCCCCAGCCCGCGGACTGGAGCGGCGGACTCGCCTTGGCTGCACGCGTGCAGGGTGCGCCGCAGGCATTCGTCGCGCGCGTGCAGGCGGTGGCTGCCGAGGTCGAACCGGACGTGGCCCTGAGCGAGCTTGGCAGCTTCGCCAGCATGCGCTGGCGTCACGTCGGCTGGACGCGCATGGTGCTCGGCATGTTCGCGCCGCTGGGTGCACTGGCCCTGCTGCTGGCTGCGGCCAGCCTGGCGGCCGTACTCGGCACCCTGGTGGCACAACGGGTGCGCGAGATCGGCGTGCGACGTGCGTTGGGCGCACCGTCGGGGAGCGTGATCCGCAGCGTGCTGGGTGCGTCGGTGCGCTGGGGTGGCATCGGTGCCGCGGTCGGCGTGGTGCTCACTTTCCTCCTGGTGGCTCCGCTCGGGCAGACGCTTTATGGCGAGGCGCAACTGGGTCCGATCGTGGTGCTCGCCGCATTGGCGGCGATGGCGCTGGCCCTTGCGCTCGCCGCGGCGGCACCCCTGCGGCGCGCGCTCAAGATCGAGCCGACCGAGGCGCTGCGCGAGGAGTAGTCACGATGCTCCACGACCTCCGCTACGTCCTGCGCCAGGCCCTGGCGCGGCCCGCGTTGGCTGGCCTGGTGGTGGGTGTGCTCGCGCTTGGTATCGGCGCAGCCACGGCAATCTTCTCGCTGACCGACGCTGTGCTGTTCCGGTCGTTGCCGATCCACGCACCCGAGCGCGTGGTGCGCGTGTTTCGCGTCGACGAACACGGCATGCCGCAGATGAACCTGGCCTTTCCGAACTTTGTCGACCTGCGCGACGGCATGTCCAGCTTCAGTCATGTCGCCGCCTACCAGGACTGGTCGCCGTTCAATCTCGCGGGGGCCGGCCTCGAACCTGCGCGCGTGGCCGGCGCGGTGGTCACCGGCGAGTACTTCAACCTGTTCGGCGTACCGCCGCTGCTGGGGCGCACCCTGCTTCCCGCGGACGATGGCGAGCGCGGCGCGCATGCGGTCGTCGTGCTGGGCGAGCGGTTGTGGCGCAGCCGATTCGGGGCAGACCCGGGAATTCTCGGACGCAGCATCACCATCAATACCTATCCGTTCACGGTGGTGGGCGTCATGCCGGCGGCGTTCGGCGGAGCCAGTGCGCAGCCCACGGTCGACGCCTGGGTTCCGATGGCGATGCTGGAACAGGCCGCGCCCATGGAGCGCTGGGAGTTCCTGGGCAATCGGGGTGCTTCGTGGCTGGACGGCATCGCACGACTCGCCCCCGGAGTATCGCTGGCGGCGGCACAGGCCGAAGTGGATGCCGTTGCAGCACGCGCGGTCGAAGCCGAGGGGCTCGAGCCCGGCCAGCTTCGCCTGGGTCTGATTGCGGCCACGCGCGCGGCGATCGATCCGTACGGCTACGAAAGCACGCGCCGCAACGCGCTGCTGCTGCTCGGCGTGACCCTAGTCCTGCTGTCAATCGCCATGATCAACGCCGCCGGCCTGCTGCTGGTTCGCGCCGAGGAGCGCGCGCGCGAGATTGCGCTGCGCATGGGCATCGGTGCCGCGCGCGGTCGCGTGCTGCGCATGCTGCTGGTCGAGGCGTTCGTCTACGCGCTGGCCGGCGCCGTCATGGGAACACTCCTGGCGTGGTTCGTGCTGGCGGCGATGCTGGAACCCCTGGCCGGCATGATGAGTGGAGCGCCGACTGATCCTTCGCTGCTGCTGCGCGGGCGGGTGCTCGGCTTTGCCGTTGCGCTGGCTGCGGCCACCGCCCTGATCGCGGTGGTCTCGCCGGCACTGCGGGTGTTGCGTCTCGACGTGAACACGACGCTGAAGCAGGGCGGCGCGCGCACCGCGCGACAGGGGGGGCGGGCCCGCAGCGCGGCGGTGGTCGGGCAGGTGATGCTGTCCGTCAGCCTGCTTGCGGTGGCGCTGCTGTTGGTGCGTTCGTTCTGGCATACCGTGGCGGTGGACCCGGGATTCGATCCACGCCACACGCTCACCGCGTCGGTCGATCTGCTACGCCAGGGTTACAGCGCCGAACAGGCCGTGCAGGCGCAGGAGGCCATCATCGAGCGGCTGAACGCACACCCCGATGTGGCAGCCGCGGCCTTTGCCCGGATCGTGCCGGTGCAAGGCGGCAGCATGCGTTCCAGTTTTCGCCGGGCGGGTATCGAGCCTGAAGGCCACATGCAGACCGACGTCAACTTCGTGTCCCCGGAATACTTCGAGGCGCTGCGCATTCCGGTGCTGCAGGGGCGCGCACTGTCCGCGTGGGATCGCGAAGGCGCGGCGCGCGCGGTGGTGATCAACCGTGCGCTGGCCGAACGCTGGTTTCCTGGCGAGGATGCGATAGGCCAGGAACTCGAGATCGAAGGTGCGGGGCTGCTGTGGCGGATCGTCGGCATCGTCGCCGACTCCAAGCTGCGCAGCCTGCGCGAATCGCCGCAGCCGTCCGCCTATTTCCCACTTGCGCAGCGGCGCGATGCGCAGGCCAGCCTGATCGTGCGCGGCCACGGCGACGATCCCTGGCGGTTGCTCCCCGCAATCCGGGAGGCCATGCACGCGGTCGATCCCACGTTGCCGCTGTTCCGCACCCGCACGCTGGCCGAACACGTCGCGCGCTCGCATATCGAGGCGACCGTGATGGCGTGGCTGCTTTCCTCCATCGCCGCGCTAGCGGTGCTGCTGTCGGCTGCAGGA
>DAOMOD010000090.1:15178-16515 GCA_035444205.1 Lysobacteraceae bacterium | reverse complement strand
TCAGGCCGCGCAGCTGGAAGTCGTCGTTGACCACCAGCACCTTCTCGATGCGGTGCTTGTGCAGAAGTTGCAGCACCTCGTCGTCGTCGGCGCCCTCGCCCACCGTGACCAGGCGTTCCTTGCGCGTCATGATGTTGCGCACCGGATCGTCGTGGCGCTTCTCGAAGCGCAGATCGCGGCTGGTGACGATGCCGACCAGTTCCTTGCCCTCCACCACCGGCACCCCGGAGATGTTGCTGGCGCGGGTGAGCCGCATCACCTCGCCGATCGGCGTGTCCGGGCTCACCGTGATCGGGTCGCGGATCACACCGGCCTCGAACTTCTTCACCAGCCGCACTTCGGCAGCCTGCTGCTCGATGCTGAGGTTCTTGTGGATGATGCCGATGCCGCCGGCCTGGGCCATGGCAATCGCCAGGCGTCCCTCGGTGACCGAGTCCATGGCCGCTGACACCACGGGAATGTTGAGGCGGATATCGCGGGTGAGCTGGGTCCCAAGATCGACATCGCGAGGCAGCACCTGCGAGAACGCGGGCACCAGCAGCACGTCGTCGAACGTAAGCGCTTCACCGGCGATACGCATACCTGGGCTCCGGGCGGGGATAGCCCGCCATTGTAGCCGAACGGCCGATCCGCCGTAGAATCGGGTCATGAATGGGTCGTCGATATCGCTCCTCCCGCTGCTGGGCACCCTTGTCCTGGTTTGCGGGTTTGCCGCGCTGCTGGCTGGCGTTCTGGCAGGCCGCCGTCGCCGTGCCGACCAGACCATCCTCGACGCCTTCGAACTGGGCGGCCGCATGAGTCTGGATCCGGTCGAGGTCACCGGCTCGGCGCTGTTGCGCCGGCGCATCGAGGCGCTGCGCGTGCTCGGACTTCTCAAGGCCAGCGGTCACGGTATGCTGGTGCCCGACCAGGCGGGATTGACGCGGAGCATCGCGCGTCGAAAACGCCTCGGCCGCATGCTGGTGCTGTCCGGTCTGGTTTTGAGCGTCGCCGGCGCGGTCCTGGCCTGGCCACTGGTCCGCCTCTGAGGTGCGACACGTACGCATCGAGCGCCCTGGTGGGCACGCCGCACTGCACGTGGTGGAAGCGCCCGACCCCGACCCCGGCCCGGGCGAAGTGCGCATCGCCGTCGATGCCTGCGGCGTCAACTATGCCGATGCCATCATCCGCATGGGCCTCTATGCCTCGGCGAGGAAGCTGCACGGCTATCCGATCACCCCAGGCTTCGAAGTCGCCGGGCGCATCGACCGGGTGCATGAGGGCGTGACGGGGCTCAAGCTCGGCGACCCGGTGCTGGCGCTGACCCTGTTCGGTGGTTACGCCAGTTCGATCGTCCT
>DAOMOD010000090.1:0-15168 GCA_035444205.1 Lysobacteraceae bacterium | reverse complement strand
AGACCGCGTGTTCCCCATCCCGGCCGGTCTTGACGCAACGCAGGCGGCGGCGCTGCCCGCGGTGTTTCTCACCGCCTGGTTCATGGTGCACGAACAGGTGCACCCGCGCCCGGGCGACACCTGGCTGGTGCATTCGGCGGCCGGCGGTGTCGGCTCGGCACTGTGCCAGCTCGGGCGCCTGGCCGGCTGCCGGGTGATCGGCGTGGTGGGTGCTGCCCACAAGCGCGAGCACGCACAGGCGATGGGTGCCGAGGCAGTGATCGACAAGTCGACCGAGGACCTGTGGACGCGCGCCCGCGCGCTGGCACCTCAAGGCTTCCAGGCGGTGTTCGACGCCAATGGCGTCACCACGCTGCGCGGGAGCTACGGCCATCTCGCCCGCACCGGCAAGCTGGTCATCTACGGCTTCCACGGCATGCTGCCGCGTTCGGGAAGGCTCAACTGGCTCACGCTCGCCTGGCACTGGCTGCGCACTCCGCGCTTCAACCCGCTGCACATGACCCAGGAGAACCGCAGCGTGCTGGCGGCCAACCTCAGTTTCCTGCAGGATCAGGCGCCACGCCTGATCGAGGGCATGCGTTGGCTGCTGGAACGCTTCAGCGACGGCCGCCTCGTGCCGCTACCGGTGGAGACCTTCCCGCTCGACGACGTCATCGCCGCCCACCGCCGCATCGAGTCCGGACAGAGCCAGGGCAAGCTGGTGCTGCTGCCCTGAACTCAATCCTCGAAGCCGTCAGAAAATATCTCGAACGGCAGCGCGCGCACCCGGATCAGGGCACGGCCAAGGCCGGTATGGATGTCGGAGGCGGCGGCGAGGTCGGCGATGAAGGCGATATCGCCGTGGTTGTTGATGGCCGGGTTGCCGCCGAAGACGATGTCGGTATCCGGACGGTTGATCTGGCCAGGGCCGATACTGGTCGCCACCGGGCTTCCGCGCACGGCGACCCGCAACAGGTCGTTGCCGTCACCGACCCAGATGGCCCGATGGCCGTTGCCGTCGCGACCGCGAAAGACCACGAGACCGGCATCGTTGATGTCGGGCCGGAAGAATTCGATCTCCGTCACCTGGCTGAAAGGCCCGGTGCGGGCGATTTCCACCGGCATGCCGCCGTCGCTGCGATACACACCCCGCCCGCCAGCCGCCAACGTTGCGACGAAGGCTACTTCGCCATGTGCGTTCACCGCAACGCCGTTGTCGAAACCGGAGAACGGCGATGCCGGGTCGGTGGCGTTGGTCTCCACGATCAGCACCGAGCTGCCATCGGCCGCAAAGGTACGGATCTGTGCCGGTCCGGTGGTGGTGTCCAGCGCCACCTTGGCGGTGATGGTGCGTCCCGGGCCAAACGCCGGGGTGAACAGGAAGCCCCAGGGACCATCAGGGTCCAGCGGGCCGGACTGCGCCGCGTGCAGCGCCACTTTATTGGGCGGCGCCACACTGTGGAACGCGTACTGGCCGCTGAAGCTGGAACGGAATCCGATGCGGCCAAGATCATCCATGCGTGGCGAACTCCAGAGCGCTGTGCCGAAGGGCTGGCTGGTCACTCGCTGGGTGGTCCCGCTGCCGGGGTCGTACACCCAGAGTCCGTTGTCGGATCCCGACTCCGTGCGCTCGAAGACGGCAAGCCCGGGACCATTCAAGTGCGGATCCGACATGAAGGGATCCGTGTCGGCATAGGCAAAGACCACCTGCCCACCGCCACCTTCTCCATACCAGAGCCCGTAGGCAAAGCTGTTGGCGGCCACGAACACGCGGATGGCGAGTGCGCCGGAATCGTTCAACGTTGGCGAGGCGCCGCCGATGGAATCGGCCGGCGAGAGGTTCTCGGGCGTTGTCGGATGGCTGCGCGCCTGCACTTCCAGCTCGCCATACACCGGCACCTGTGCGTTGGCGCCGGCTGACAGCATGATGGTCAGCGCGAAAGCCAGACGGATTCGGAAGCTGCGCATGGGTGCCCTGCCCTAGGCTCGTCACAAGGCGCCTACTTTGGCGCACGACCTCCGGTGCTGCAAGTGGGGCCAGGCGACGCGGAGGATCGAGGCAGTCCCTACCGCCGCTTCCTGCCACGCTCCATTGCGGGGGGTCGAGACGACACTTTGGCGCAGCCCGAAGGCACAGCCTTCAGGGCCCAATGCCGCGATCTGCGAGCATCCAGTGTCCACCGGCCCGCGCGCACTGGGATGTGCGCGCGGACCGAGGCAGTCATCGTGTGTAGCTTCAATCCTCGAACCCGTCGGCGAATACCGCGGAAGGTATGGCGCGAGCCGCGATCGGCATGCGGGCGCCGGCAACGTCGGGAATGGCGAGCGCTGGCGTTCCGGAGAAACTGGCGCTGGCGCTGGCCGGGGCTGCGGTGGTCACCGGGTCGATGGCCACGCGACCGAAGACCCACGCGCCAAGCGGCGCACTGCTGGTGTCGAAGCTGATGGTAATGGTCTGCGTGCCCCCCGCGGCAAGCACGAAACTGGACGGGCTGACGCTTCCGCTGGCGCCGGGTCCGGCAATCACCGTGGCGTTGTAGGACTGGCTCTCCGGCAGCACGCTGCGCAACGTGCGCGTCCAGGTACACACATCCGTGCACTGCACATCGCCCATGCTGGGCAGATTGAGCAGGCGCGGATCGCCGCCGGTGGCGGGATTGGCAGCCTGGTATTCGGCCAGGGTGACATCCAGCACGAATCCGGCACTCGGCGCCACGCGCAGGTCCAGGCCGCCAGCGCCGAAGTCGAACGCGTTGCCGGGTGTGGCGTTGTCCTCCTTGCGCAGACCCGCGAAAGCGGTGGTCATCAGCGCCGACTTGATCTGTCCCGGCGTCCACGCAGGTCGCAGCGCGCGCATCAGTGCCGCGGCTCCGGCGGCATGCGGGCTCGACATCGAGGTGCCGCTGATGATGTTGAACTCCGGCGGGGGCGTGAATCCGGCGAAATAGGCCGCCAGGATATTGAGACCGGGCGCACTCACGTCCGGCTTGACCAGGTTCGCCAGCGCCGGCACCGAGGATCCAGCGGGTCCGCGCGAACTGAACGAGGCCATGTTGTTGCCGGGCCCGCCAAGGTCGACCGTGCCCCCGGAAATGGCAGCCTGGTGGCCGGATCCGCTGGCCATCCAGTTCTTCAGCACGACGCCATCGGCGAAGGTGATGTGGGTCGCGGGAAGCACGTGCGCATCGGCGTTGAGGCTGGCGGCATTCGGCACATCGTTGGCGAGGATCATGCCGCCACCGCCGGCATTGAGTACGTTGAGGCCCTTTTGCACGCGGCCGATCACGCCGCGGTCGCAGACCACGATTTTGCCACTGAAGGTGCCACCTGGAAACGGATTGCACAGCGGGTTGTTGTAGGGCGCGTCACCGGCATACACCAGCGGCGCCGGCCCGAAGGCCTGGGTGGGCGACTCGCCGTGAATATCGGGCAACGGCCCTGCGCTGCTGGTCAGGTCGGTCACCATATTGAGGATCTCGCGGTGATGCGTGTGGGCGCCCACCGTCATGATCCATGGCCCCTGATGGGTGACCGTGGACGCGCCCGGTCCGGAGTTACCCGCCGAAGCCGCCACGATCACGCCGGCAGCCGTCGCATTGAGAAAGGCCTGGGCCGTGGTTTCCACGTAGGGATTGGTACCGCCGCTGATCGAGTAGTTGATCACGTCGACGCCGTCGATGACTGCCTGGTTGACCGCTGCCGTCGTCGATGACGTGGGGCAGCTTGGAACGCAGACCTGGTAGGCGATGACATTGGCACGCGGTGCCACGCCGGAGACGAACGGAAACACGTGCGTCTGGGTGGGTGCGGTCAGCACGGCGTCGACGTGCACGTTGCCCACCGCAGTGCTTGCCGTGTGGCTGCCATGGCCGTTGGTGTCGGCCGGATCGAGCGAGCTGGGGTGCAACGCCCAGGCGCCGATCAGCTTGTTGTTGCAGAAGGACGGGTTGGTCACGCAGTAGCCCACGTAATTGCCGGCACCGTAGGGATTGACATGCGCATAGCCGTCGCCGGCCACCGCCGCGAAGGACGGATGTCCCTGGTTGATCCCGGTATCGAGCACGCCGACGATGGTGCCCTCGCCCAGCGTGCCTGCAATATGGATCTGGTCGCGGATCTCGCCGCCCGGAAAGGCTGCGGTGTGCACATTGACGTAGAGCAGGCCGTTGGCCAGTTTGGCGGCATCGGCCTCCGACAGCGTCCACACGCCGACCATCGGATTGGCCGTGTGATCGAGGGTCAGCAGTATGGGGCCGTTGACGCCAGCGCTGCCTTCATGGATGTGCGCGGCGCTCGCTACCAGTCCACTGGTGCTGATGGAATAGTTGAGCTGGCGGTTGGCGACGTTGTAGACGAAGGTGCCGGTCCCGCTCGCCGCGCTGCCGTTGGGCGGCACCTCGTTGGCGCCGGACAGCTCCGAGCGGTAATCGAGTGCCGCCATGGTGCCGCCCCATACCGCGGTCGCTCCGATGAACCCCGGACCGGCATCGGTGAGCAGATGCTCTTCATGGTCGCGGTTGAGTTGTACGACGCCCTCCATATCCGCCACCAGGCGCGCCTCATCGGGCGACAGCACCACGGCTATGCCGTTGTAGGCGTGCTGGAAACGGAAACGCACCTCCGGCGCACGTCCGATTCGCTGCTCCATGTCTTCCAGGAACGTCTGCTGGCGCGACGCCAGGTAGGACTCGTAGGCCATGCTGGCAGCGCTGCGGGCATCGAGCCTGCGCATGCCGGTCACAGCAGGGCTGGTGGCGGGCAGACCATCGATGCCGCCGCGGTAGGTCGCCACCGGGTCGTCGGCCAGGCGCACGATGTAGATCTCCGGGCCAGCGCCATGAAAGTCGCCATGGATCGGCGCGGCAGCCTGCACAGCCAGCGTGGGCAGCAGGGTCAGAATCATCGTCGGTAGCGACGTGATGATGCGGAATGTCATGGTGAAGCCTCCGGAGGGTCAATGAAACGACAACGGCAAGGAGTACGCAGAGGGGCCGCATCACGCAGTGGCCGAGCGGCGGCCCGTACCGTGACGCATGGACAGGCACGCCACGCCGAAACGTACGTGACGAAAGATCGATCCTGATGCGTCCCCACTCCCCCGCTGTTCGGCGGCTGCCTTTCCGGATTCCGGAGGCAACCGAACTGGCAGCATACACCCGATCCTGAACGCGTTTGTGAGCACTTGGCGGTAGTCAGGCACGTCACCCGCCCTGCCGTGCTGCTAGGCTGTCGCGATGATCATTGACGACCCTTCGCAGCAGAGGGAAATCCTCACCCCCTCCACCCTCAACCGGATGGCACGCGAGCTGCTGGAGGGTGCCTTTCCGATGGTCTGGATCGAGGGGGAACTGTCCAACGTCTCGCGACCCGCCTCCGGACACCTGTACTTCACTCTCAAGGACGCATCCGCCCAGGTACGCTGTGCGCTGTTCCGCAACCGCGCGTTGGGACTGCGCATGCGGCCCGTCGACGGCATGCAGGTGCTGCTCAAGGCTCGGGTCAGCCTGTACGAGGGACGCGGCGAGTTCCAGTTGATCGTCGAGCACATGGAAGAGGCCGGCGAGGGGGCGCTGCGGCGGGCCTTCGAGCAGCTCAAGGCGAAGCTGCAGGCGGAGGGGCTGTTCGAGAACGCGCGCAAACGCCATGTGCCGTGTCCGCCGCGGCGGCTCGGCGTGATCACCTCGGCCAGTGGCGCCGCCGTGCGCGACGTGCTCAAGGTGCTGGCGCGGCGTTTTCCCCTGCTGCCGGTGGACGTGCTGCCGGTGGCGGTGCAGGGCGCTGAATCGGCACCCGCCATCGTCGCCATGCTCGGCAAGGCCGCGCACAGCGGCCGCTACGACGTCCTGCTGCTCACCCGCGGCGGCGGCTCGCTGGAGGACCTGTGGTCGTTCAACGAGGAAAGCGTCGCCCGCGCGATCGCCGACTGTTCCGTACCCGTGGTGTCGGCTGTCGGCCACGAAGTCGACATCACCATCGCCGACTTCGTCGCCGATCTGCGCGCCCCCACACCCTCGGCGGCTGCGGAGTTGCTGGTGCCCGATGCCGCCACGCTGGTCACGCGCCTGGCCAATCTGCGACAACAGGCAGCGCGCGCCTTGCGCAGGCGGACCGAGGCTTCGGCGCAACGCAGCGATGCCCTTTGGCTGCGCCTGAAGGCAGCCAGTCCACAGTCGCGACTGATGCTGGCACGTACGCGCCTGGACGCTGTGGCGCGTCGCCTGCCGACGCTGCTGCCGGCCACCGTTCGTCGACACCGGCAACAGCTCGTGCAATTGCATGCGCGCCTGCTTTCGCGTCACCCCTCGCTGCACATGCGGCGCGAAGCGCAACGCGCCGACACGCTGGCGCAACGCCTGCGCGCGGGCCTGCATCGCCATCTGGACGCACGTCGGCGCACCTTGACCGACCTCGGGCGCACCCTGCATGCCGTGAGCCCGCTGGCGACGCTGGAGCGTGGATACGCGATTCTGCTCGACGCGGAATCCGGACAGGTCGTCCGCAGTATTGCGCAGACCGCGGCGGGACAGCGTCTGCACGGACGCCTCGCCGACGGCAACATCGACCTGCGCGTCGACGGCGGTTGAGTGCGTCGCCGACGCAAGGCACCAGTTTGTGGCAAGGTTGTCGCTTCCCCACGCATGGAGATTCCTCGATGAGAACGCTTGCTGCGTTTCTTGTGCTGACCCTGCCGGCCAGCGCGATGGCCGATGCCGATGCGTTCTGGGCCAACCTTTCCGGGCATTGCGGCAAGGCCTACGAGGGCATCGTGCTGGATGCCCCGGAAGGCGACGAAACCTTCACCGGAAAGCGCCTGGTGATGCACGTACGCAGTTGCGAAGAAAAGCGCATCCGCATTCCCTTCATGGTCGGCGACGACCGCTCGCGCACCTGGGTGCTGACCCGGGTCGGCGACCGCATCGAGCTCAAGCACGACCACCGCCACGAGGACGGCAGCGACGACGAGGTCACCATGTACGGTGGCACCTCGACCAATGCCGGACACGCGGGACGCCAGGTGTTTCCCGCCGACGAGCAGACCCACAAGGTCATTCCCTATGCCGCCGCCAACGTCTGGATGATCGAGATCGAGCCGGGTGTGCACTACACCTACTCGCTGCGTCGCATGGGCACCCCGCGCCATTTCCGCGCGCGCTTCGATCTCAGCCGTGAGGTCACGGCGCCCGAGGCGCCGTGGGGCTGGAAGGACTGAGTCGCTCCGCTACTCGTGGAGCCGGTATCGTCCGACTCTGCGAGCTTGCAGGGCAACCGCTAAAGATATCGAGCGGAGCAAGCTCCGCTCTACAGGGGAGACAAGACAGTCCCTGCGCCGCTTGCCCGGGACTGGCGTTTGCTTCGTCGCGGCGGCATGATCGCGCAGCCGTGAACCCGGGAGAGACGCGCATGGCCCTGCTTGATATCGCCGCATTGCTGATCAGCCTGACCGCGCTGTTCGCGTTCATCAATTACCGTTTCCTGAAGCTTCCCACGACCATCGGCGTGATGGTGATGGGCATGCTCACTTCGCTCCTGCTGATCGGTCTCGACCATCTGGGCTTCGCGGTGGCACGGCGCATGGAGGATGCCATCGAGGGCATCGACTTCAGCACCGCGCTGATGCACGGCATGCTGAGTTTCCTGCTGTTCGCCGGCGCCATGCATGTCAAGCTCAGCGACCTGGCGCGCGAAAAGTGGCTGATCGCCTCGCTGGCTACCATCGGTGTGGCCCTGTCGACGGCGATCATCGGAGGGCTCGCCTGGCTGCTGTTCCGCCTTCTCGGCGTGGATCTGCCGCTGATCTATGCCCTGCTGTTCGGTGCGCTGATCTCGCCGACCGATCCCATTGCCGTGCTGTCCATACTGCGCCGCGTCGGCATCGCCAAGACATTGGAAGTGAAGATCACCGGCGAGTCGCTGTTCAATGACGGTGTCGGCGTGGTGGTGTTCCTGCTGTTGCTGGGCATCGCCACCGGTGCCGGCGAGATCAGCGTGGCCAGCGCTACCTGGCTGTTCGCTCTGGAGGCGATCGGCGGCACATTGTTCGGATTCGCGCTGGGCGGCCTGGCCTTCTGGATGCTGCGCCAGGTGGACAACTACAAGGTCGAGGTCCTGATCACGCTGGGCGTGGTGATGGGCGGCTATGCACTGGCCACGGCAATCCATGTCTCCGCGCCCATCGCCATCGTCATCGCCGGCCTTATCGTCGGCAACCAGGGCAGGCTGCATGCGATGAGCGAACACTCGCGGGCCAATGTCGACACCTTCTGGGAGCTGATCGACGAAGTGCTGAACGCACTCCTGTTCCTGTTGCTGGGGCTTGAGATCCTGTTGATCGTGCCCGATCCGGTACTGCTGCTGGCCGGTGCCGTGGCGATTCCGATCGCCCTGTTCGGGCGATGGATGGCGATCTCGCTGCCGGTCAGCCTGCTCGGCCGCTTCCGCGGCTTCTCCCCGCATGTGATCAAGATCCTCACCTGGGGCGGCCTTCGCGGCGGCATCTCGGTGGCACTGGCGCTGTCGCTGCCGGCCGGAGAGTCGCGCGAGGCGCTGCTCACCATCACCTACGTGGTGGTGCTGTTCTCCATCCTCGTGCAGGGACTTACCATCGCACCTTTGGTGCGGCGATTGGGCGCCGGTGCGGAAGCGGCGGAAGGCAAGGAATGATCGCCAGTTGCCGTTTCTCGCCAACATGGCCGCCATCACGAGCGAGCGACTGGCAGCCGGACAGGCGGCTGCCTTGAGCGACCTCGCGGGTCCCTGACGCCTCTGTCTGAATCAGGTGAACTGACGTGCTTTCCTTCCCATCGACACCGCCATGACCCTGCCCCTCTCCGGCAAGTGCGCCCTGATCACCGGCTCCAGTCACGGAGTCGGGTACGCCGCGGCGCATCTGTTTGCCAGTCAGGGCGCAAGCGTGGTTCTGCACGCAAACACCAACCTCGATCGCGCGATCGTCGCCGCCAGGACCATCGGTGACCGCGCGTTGGGCGTGGTGGCTGCGGATCTGGCCCAGCCCGGTGCGGGGACCCGCCTTTTCGCCGAGGCGGATCATCTGGCGCAGGGCAAGCTGGATGTCCTGATCAACAATGCAGGCATCTATCTCGCCAATCCGCTCGGCGCCGACGAGGAGACATGGAACTCCGCCTGGGACCGCGTCCTGCAGGTCAATCTGCGAGCCGTGGCCGATCTTTGTCGGGCCGCGGTTGCGGTGTTCGCGAAACGCGGCGGCGGCGCCATCGTCAATATCGCCAGCCGCGCCGGCTACCGCGGTGACGACGGCGACCACAGCGCCTATGCCGCCTCGAAAGGTGCGGTACTGGCGCTGACCAAGACCCTGGCGCGCGCCTACGGCAAGGACGGCCTGCTCTGTTATGCGCTGGCGCCCGGCTGGATCAACACCCGCATGGCACCGGACAACGCCGCCGGACTGGCCGCAGCACGGAGCGAGATTCCCATCGGTCGCATGGCCGAACCGGAGGAAGTCGCCGCCATGTGCGCCTTCCTCGCCAGCGGCGCCTGCGCCAGCGCCACCGGCGCATGCATCGACATCAACGGCGCGAGCTACGTGCGCTGACGCCTTGCTTCAGCCGCCCGCCCGCCCCGGCGGATGCTTGGCGAACCACGCCGCGATATCCGGCATGTGCGCCTCGAAATTGCCCGGCACGGAGAAGTTGAGCACGCCGGCGCGCGCATCGCTGCGGTTCTCGAAGTCGTGCGTCGTGCCAGCCGGTGCCAGCACGAAGGTACCGGTCGGCGCGTCCACCCAGCGCTCACCGATCAGGAAGCTCATGGTGCCTTCGATCACGTAGAGCAGATCATCCTCCAGATGGGCGTGTGCGCCGGGCCCATGCGTGTGGGGTTCCAGCCACCATTCGGAGACGCTGTAACGCCCTGCGCTCTCCGCACCATCGGCCTTGAAGATCGCAGCGATGCGGCCCATCGGCCAGGCGCGTCCCTCGCCCGGCCCGAGCAGGATCGGCTTGCGGTCGTCAGTAGCGTCGCTCACGGCGCTGCAGCCAGACCCCGGCGAAGGCAACGGCCGCCGGCAGTCCCTGGGTGAACAGGATGGTGGCCTTGGCGGTGATGCCGCCGAAGATGCCGGCGATGACGATGCAGCCGAGGAAGAACAGCTTGACGTCGCGGCGTCCGCCGATCAGCCCCCAGGCGAGTCCCGCCGCCAGGAAACCGTTGTACAGCCCCTGGTTGGCGGCCAGTACCGCCGAGGAGGCCGAGACTTCCTGCGTCATGTTGAAGATCTGGCGTCCCACCGGGTGGTCCCAGAAAAACATCTCCAGCACCAGAAAGCCCACATGGAGCAGCGCGACGAGCGCGATCAGGATATTGACGGCCAGCTTCATGCATCACCTCCGGAAGTCCGGCTGCATTCTGGCGCGCAGGATGCTCCGAGTCGACCCCGGAAGGCGGCATCAGGCTACTGGCTGCTGCCGAGGTGTCAGCGTCCGAACAGCTTCCCCAGCGACCCGAGCACCGCGCCGACATCGCCCAGTGAAGCCTGCAATGCACCGCCACTGGAGGCCTTGTCGATGATCACCGGCAACGCGCCCTCAAGACCCTTGAGCGCCTGGCCCTGATCCAGCCCGAGCTGCCCGGCGAAGGCTTGCAGGCGGCTCTGTCCGAACAGCGCTGCGATCTGCCTGGCGTCGATCGGCATGTTGCCGCCGTCGCCAAGCCAGGATGCCGCCAGGCTGGCCAAACCCCCGGACTGCATCTGCGACACCAGTCCGGCGATGTCCAGCTTGCCGTCCTTCATCAGCAGGGCGCTCAATGCGGCAACAATGCCGTTGACCCCGAGGCCCTTGGCGGCGCCGCCGAGCTGGGACTGGAAGGAACCCGCGGCGAGCTTGAGAATCTGTTCGATGTTCATGGTCCTGATGTCGCGAGACCGGTCCGCGCCACCACGGCGCAAACTTCCGGATCGCCACCATAGCGCGAACCTGTTCACGACGCGTAACGTGTCGGACACCACCCTTCCGCAGCGCGACCCAGTGAATCCCTCATGCCCGATATCGTGCTGATTGCTGTCGGCCTTGTGCTGCTGACCCTGGGCGGCGAGCTGCTGGTGCGCGGCGCCTCACGGGTGGCCTCCATGCTGCAGTTGTCGCCGCTGGTCATCGGCCTCACCGTGGTGGCCATGGGCACCAGCATGCCGGAGCTGGCGGTGAGCGTGATCGCGGCGCAGGGCGGGCAGCCCGATATCGCGCTTGGCAATGTAGTGGGAAGCAACATCTTCAACGTGCTGTTCATCCTCGGCGTCTCGGCCATGATCGCGCCGCTGGTGGTGTCATCGCAGCTTCTGCGCCGCGACGTGCCGGTCATGGTCGGCGTCACCCTGCTGGCGACCGCCATGGCGCTCGACGGACGCATCGGCCGCATCGATGGCTTGCTGCTGTTCGCGGGCCTGTTGATCTATACCTTCGTCCTCATCCATCTGGGGCGACGTGAGGTGCCTGCAGAGGGTACGCAGCCGCCTTCGACCTCACGCCTCGGCCTTGCCGGAAGCGTGGTGCTGATCCTGGTTTCTCTCGGCCTGCTGGTGCTGGGTTCGCGCTGGCTGGTCACCGCTGCGACCGGTCTTGCTCGCGGCTGGGGCATCAGCGAGCTGGTGATCGGACTCACCATCGTTGCTGCCGGCACATCGCTGCCGGAAGTCGCGACCTCGGTCATTGCCGCGCTGCGCGGGCAGCGCGATATCGCGGTCGGCAACGTGGTCGGCAGCAACATCTTCAACATCCTCGGTGTGCTCGGACTGTCGGGGCTGTTCGCATCGGGCGGCATTCCGGTCGGCTCCGGCGCCCTCAGCTTCGACATGCTGGTGATGATTGCCGCTGCGGTGGCCTGTCTACCGGTGTTCTACACGGGGCTCGCCATCGCGCGCTGGGAAGGCGCGCTGTTCCTCGCCTTCTACCTCGCCTATGTCGGCTGGCTGATCATGAATGCGGCCGATCATCCGCTGCAGGACAATTTCGCTCTGGCCATGCTCTGGTTCGTACTGCCGCTCGCGGCAATCACGCTGTGCGTATGCGCGACCCACGCCTGGCGCATGCGCCCGCGCGTTTGAGCAGCCTCTCGTAACGACAGCGCCGGGAAGAGCTGCAACGCAGCATTTCGAAACCGTTGCGGGGGGCGGACGGTGGTCGAGTGTGGTTCGAGACAGCGCCTACGGCGCTTCCTCACCACGAACGGTTTTCTGAAATCGCGGAGGGTGGTTCGAGATGGCGCCTGCGGCGCCTCCTCACCACGAACGGCATCCCACACCCCGTTCGCACTGAGGAGCCGCGTAGCGGCGTCTCGAAGTGCGCTCAGCGAACCATTGCCCCTTACCATGAGCGCGGCGCCGAGTGCGGCCGCCCGCCCACAACGAACGGAGACTTCGAGTCATTCTCACCGGACCCCAAGCAACGCGGCCGACACGGCGCAGCGTGTTCGCCATTGCCTGGCCGATCATTCTGGCCAACGCCGCGGTGCCGCTGCTCGGCCTCGCCGACACCGCGGTCATCGGCAACACCGGCAGCATCACCGATCTCGGCGCCATCGCGCTCGGCGCCCTGCTGTTCAACTTCCTCTACTGGGGCTTCGGCTTCCTGCGCATGGGCACGACCGGCTTCACTGCGCAGGCCGATGGCGCCGGCGACGAGGCCGAAGTGCGTGCAACACTTGGGCGCGCGCTTCTGCTGGCCGGCGCCATCGGCGCCTTGCTGATCGTGGTGCACCGGCCACTGATCGACCTTGCGCTGTTTCCGTTCGGCGCCAGCGACGAGGTGAAGGCGCTGACCCGCGACTACTTTCTGATCCGCATCTGGGGCGCGCCCGCCGCCCTTGCCGTATTCGCGCTGATGGGCACCCTGATCGGCCTCGGTCGCAGTGGTCTGCTGCTCAAGCTGCAGTTGTTTCTCAACGGCCTGAACATTGCGCTCGACGTGCTCTTCGCCGGCGTGTTCGGCTGGGGCGTCCAGGGCATCGCGTTCGGCACCGCACTGGCCGAATGGAGCACCTGCCTGCTGGCCCTGTTCCTGGTGGTGCGCATGCTGCGCAGGCGCCAACACGACCTGGAACCGTTCTGGTCTCGACCGCGCATCCTCGATGCGGCGAAACTGAGGCGCACACTGGGCGCCAACGCCGACATCATGATCCGCACCCTGGCGCTGCTGTTCGCCTTCGCCTGGTTCACCCACCAGGGCGCCCGCTTCGGCGACCAGGTGCTCGCGGCCAACCACATCCTGCTGCAGTTCGTCGCCTTCAGCGCCTATTTCCTCGACGGCTATGCCTTCGCCGCCGAGGTGGTGGTAGGTCGCGCCATCGGCGCGCGCCGACTGGATGTGTTCGACGCCGCCGTGCACCGGTCCAGCGAACTCGCCGCAGCCACGGCAGTGGCTCTTGCTCTGGCGCTGCTTCTGTTCGGCGACCTCGCCATCCACGCACTGACCAACCTGGAGGCAGCGCGACAGACGGCCGCTCGCTACCTGCCCTGGGCCTGTGCCTACGTGCTGCTGTCCTTCGCCGCCTTCCAGCTTGACGGCATCTTCATCGGCGCCACCCGCACCCGCGACATGCGCAACGCCTCGCTGGCCTCGCTGGCGTTGTTCCTTCTGGCCTGGTGGCCGCTTGCGAACTTTGGCAACGACGGCCTGTGGATCGCCTTCATTGCCTATGTGCTGGCGCGTGCTCTGGCACTGGCGTGGTACTACCCTGGTCTGAGGCGAGCCGTCAGTAGGCGTGGCGTTCCGGAAGCTGGTTGACCAGGTCGAACTGCGATTTCAGGTCTCGAAGAGAAGAGATCGCAGTGCCATGGCGACAACAGGCAACTCAGGTGTACGCTTCCGGGTCGCCGGCCCCACGGTCGCGCACCTGGCTCCTGCGGAGGATTAATGAAATGACCATGCTGCTGTCCCTCTGGCTACCCATTCTGATCATCACCGTCGCCTTGTTCTTCGCCAGTTTCCTGGCCTGGGCGGTGCTGCCGCATCACAAGCCCGATCTGCGCAAGTGGCCTGACGAGGACCGGCTGCGCGCGTTCGTGCGAGAGAGCGGTGCGGCACCCGGCGAGTACCTGTTTCCGCTGGTGCACGACCACGAGATGAAGGATCCGGAAGCGGTCAAGCGCTACGACACCCCGCCCTGGGGAATGGTCAACGTATGGCCGTCCAAGCCGTCGATGGGCGGCAACATGGTCAAGACCGTGCTGTTCTTCTTCGTGGTGACGGTGCTGGTCGGCTACGTCGGCGCCGCCGCGCTGCCGGCGGGCGCCACTATGGGCGAGGTATTCCGCGTGCTCGGCACCACTGCCATCCTCGCCCACACCGCGGGCGGCGTATGCCGCGAGATCTGGTTTACGCGGCCATTGCGCGCCAAGCTGATGGACGCCATCGACGGACTGGTCTACGGCGTGATCACCGGGCTCGTGTTCGCCCTGATGTGGCCGTGAGCGCGGCACGAATGACGACCTGATACCTGCTCCGCCGCGAGGCGAAAATCGCCGACGAGTGGACAACCAGGGCGTGACAACGATGCGACGGGGTGATCGCGGCTGAAGCCACTCCTACAGGGCGATGCTCTTGTAGGAGCCCACCCGTGGGCGATCAGGGCGAGGTTTGGAGGTGAAGGAGCCTTCGGTGTCGAGCAGACCACGATTTTCCCCGCCGGCAGGAACGCCGAGGGACATGTACTCCACCGCACATTCAAACGGCGCGTGACGGCGTACGCTCGATCGCAAGGGTCACCCCGGAGGTCGCGTGCGTGGCTCCTGTCGACGGCCTCTGCCACCAATCCACCCCGTACGGAGAACCCCATGAGCATCTTCAACTTCGTAAAGAACGCCGGCGAGAAGATCGTCTCGATGATTCGCGGTGACAAGGACGACTCGGCGCTGACCAAGCATGTCCGCAAACACGAGCTCGGCAACGACGACCTCAAGGTCGAGCGCAGCAACGGCAAGGTCACGGTGACTGGCAGCGCCGCCAGCCACGAAGAGCGCGAAAAGATCGTTATCGCGCTCGGCAATGTCGCCGGCGTCGAGAGCGTCGACGATCGCATCATCGTCACCGGCGCCACTGACATCCCAGCCGCGGAAATCTACACGGTGCAGAAGGGCGACACCCTGTCGTCCATCAGCAAGCGCGCGTACGGCAACGCCAACAAGTACATGCGCATCTTCGAGGCCAACAGACCGCTGCT
>DAOMOD010000089.1:4701-16932 GCA_035444205.1 Lysobacteraceae bacterium | reverse complement strand
CTTCTTCGAGATGCTGGGCAACTTCAGCTTCGGCGACTACTTCAAGCGCGATGCCATCATTTACGCCTGGGACCTGCTGACCCGCGTCTACGGCCTTCCCGCCGAGCGCCTGATGGTTACCATCTACCAGAGCGACGACGAGGCATACGCCATCTGGGCCAACGAGGTCGGTGTGCCGAAAGAGCGCATCGTCCGCATCGGCGACAACAAGGGCGCACCATACGCCTCCGACAACTTCTGGCAGATGGCCGACACCGGCCCCTGCGGCCCCTGCACCGAGATCTTCTACGACCACGGCGCCCACATTCCCGGCGGTCCGCCCGGATCGGCGGACGAGGACGGCGACCGTTTCATCGAGATCTGGAACCTGGTGTTCATGCAGTTCGACCGCCAGGCCGATGGCACCCTGCTGCCGCTGCCCGCGCCCTGCGTCGACACGGGCATGGGGCTGGAGCGCCTCGCCGCGGTACTGCAGGGCGTGCATTCCAACTACGACATCGACCTGTTCCGCCACCTGATCGCCGCCGCAGCGCGCGAAACTGGATGCGAAGATCAGGCCGACAATTCACTCAAGGTCATCGCCGACCATATCCGCGCCTGTGCCTTCCTCATCATTGACGGCGTGCTGCCGTCCAACGAGGGCCGTGGCTATGTGCTTCGCCGCATCATCCGCCGCGCCCTGCGCCACGGCTGGAAGCTGGGTGCCGAGGGCCTGTTCTTCCACCGCATGGTGACGCCGCTGGTCGAGGCGATGGGCGAGGCCTATCCGGAACTGCGCGATCGCCAGGCCATGGTGGAAGCGGCACTGAAAGGCGAGGAAGAACGGTTCGCCGAAACGCTCGGCACCGGCATGAAGGTGTTCGAGGAAGTGGCCGCGAAGTCATCCGGTCACATCCCCGGCGACGAGGCCTTTCGCCTCTACGATACCTACGGCTTTCCGCTGGACCTCACCGCGGACATCGCCCGTGAACGTGGTCTCGGCGTCGACAGGGAGGGCTTCGACCTGGCCATGGAAGGGCAGCGCCAGCGCGCCCGTGCCGCCAGCCAGTTCGGTGGCGGCACGCAACTGCCGGCTGAACTGGTCAAGGGGCTCACGCCGACGATCTTCCTCGGTTACGACGCGCTGGCCGCCGACGGCCTGCGCGTGGTTGGCCTGTTACGCGAGGGGCGGGCGGTCGATGAGCTGGGCGAGGGCGAGGAAGGCATCGTCATGCTCGAATCGACGCCCTTCTACGCCGAGTCGGGCGGCCAGGTGGGCGACACCGGCAATATCGAGGCGCCAGGTCTGCGTTTCAAAGTCGACGACACCCAGAAGCTGGCCGGCACCTTCCACGGCCACATCGGGCGGGTGGTCAGCGGTCGATTGAAACTCGACCAGCGCGTGCGCGCCGGCGTCGATGGCGAGCGCCGCCAGGCGATCGTGCTCAATCACTCCGCCACCCACCTCCTGCACGCCGCCCTGCGCACCGTGCTCGGCGATCACGTGCAGCAGAAGGGCTCGCTGGTGGCCCCCGACCGCCTGCGCTTCGACTTCTCGCACTTCCAGCCGCTGAGCGTCGAGGAACTGGCCCGCATCGAGGCCATGGTCAATGCCGAGATCCGCGCCAACGCCGCGGCCGAAGCCCGGCACATGGGATTCGACGAGGCCATCGCATCAGGCGCCGTGGCCCTGTTCGGCGAGAAGTACGGCGAGCGCGTGCGCGTGCTCAGCATGGGCGGCTTCTCCACCGAACTGTGCGGCGGCACCCACGTCAGCCGCACCGGCGACATCGGCCTGTTCCGCATCACCGCCGAGTCGGGCATCGCCGCCGGTGTGCGCCGCATCGAGGCGGTCACCGGCGCGGGCGCGCTGCAATGGGTGTCGGCACAGCAGCAGGCGCTGGCCGAAGTGTCGCGGCTGCTGGGCGGCAGCGGCGGCGAGGTGGTGGACAAGCTGCGGCAGACGCTCGACCGACAGCGTCAACTCGAAAGGGAGCTGGAAAAGCTGAAGGCGCGCCTGGCCGGCTCGACCACCGACGATCTGGCGTCATCCGCCCTTGACATCGGTGGTGTCAAGCTGGTGGCGGCGCGGCTCGACGGCATGGATGCCAAGGCCTTGCGCGACAGCGTGGACCGGCTCAAGCAGAAGCTCGGCGAACGCAGCATCGTGCTGCTGGCCTCGGGTCGCGACGGCAAGGCAAGCCTGGTGGCGGGCGTGCAGGGCGCCACCGACAAGGTGCGCGCGGGCGACCTGATGGGCTTCGTGGCCGGAGCGATCGGAGGCAAGGGTGGTGGTCGTCCCGACCTTGCGCAAGGCGGCGGCGAGGACGGCCCCGGACTGTCCGCGATCCTGGCCAAGGTCCCTGAATGGGTGGAGCAGCGGCTGGCATCTTGACCAGAAAGATCACAATCTCCTGATTGCGTGACACCTTGCGCGCGTTTACCATGCAGCAATTGCCCACGTTCCGTGGGATTTTCGTGGTTCCCGAGGGGAGGGAGGCAGTACGTCAGGGAAGAGTCAATGGAGGGTTGGACCGACGCCGTCGGGAACGCGCGTCGGAAGTCTGGGAACAAATACAGTTAGAGGGATTCGGAGAATAACGACATGTTGATTCTTACCCGTCGCGTCGGCGAGACGCTCATGATCGGCGACGACGTCACCGTTACGGTGCTTGGCGTCAAGGGCAACCAGGTGCGCATCGGCATCAACGCACCCAAGGAAGTCGCGGTTCACCGCGAAGAAATCTACCGGCGAATCAAGTTCGAGGAGCAGTCCGCGTCGGCGCGGCCTGCCAACGACGAAGACTGAGGTTTACCCGAAGCCGCTGACGCGGTATCTTTTGCGCCGCGTCAGCGCGTGGTAGCCGGCACCGCCGGCCCATGCGATCGCGGAGAGATGGCCGAGCGGCTGAAGGCGCTCCCCTGCTAAGGGAGTATGGGGTCAAAAACTCCATCGAGGGTTCGAATCCCTCTCTCTCCGCCACCTTCCCATCCCGAAATCCCTCGCCTGCGGTTGTGACGGGTTCTTGCTCGACACCATCCTTTTCGTCCATCGCGCAGTGCTGATGAGCGCAGCAAGCTACGCTCTACAACAGCGCGAAGGCCCTTGCTCTTCGTAGTGGCGAGCTTGCTCGGCACCGCCGCCTCGAATGCGAGCACAATCGATTCACCACAGACGCGCCGTTCGGCGCGTCAGACAGGAAATTCCGGAAAATTACGCGCTGTCAAGGGATTGACTCACCCACATGCGCAAGTCACAATTTCGCTTCTGTGCGCGCCCGTAGCTCAGTTGGATAGAGTACCAGGCTACGAACTTGGTGGTCGGAGGTTCGAATCCTTCCGGGCGCGCCATCTAATACGAAAGGCCAGTGAGCCCACGCTCACTGGCCTTTCGCATTCTTGCTGTGCTCTAGGAAGCAGCGTGAGCCGATCTACCTTTCTGGGCGGGCCAACGCTGCGCGTGTTTGGTCGAACCTGGACCAGACCACGCAGCCCGCGACATGGTCGTTGACCGGGCCCACGGCCTGCATGAAGGCATCCACGGTGGTGTGGCCGACGAACGCCAGTCGATCCTGGGCACGGAGGCGTTCGTGGAACGGATGGTGAAGCTGGCATCGAAGGGGGCGAACAGCCGCGAGGTTCCGCGCCGGGCGCGCCTGGTTGTCCCGTCCGGACGATGTGTCCCGTCCGCACGATGTCCGCACTTTCCAAGTGACCACCGAATGCGTTTTTTCGCCGCAATGACCACCTGATCGGATGCTCTTGGTGCTTTTTCCTCGCGTGATTCACCTGTCGACAGCCGCCTTTGCGCGGCTGTTGGCGTTGTGGTGCCCCAATTTCCATGCGTGCGCGCAGCCTGCCCGAGGACAGCGTCTGCTGCCCGAGCATCCTCTTGCTGCGTCCGCCACCGAGGTGTCATTGCGGAAAGTACCATCCGCGCAGCATCCCGTCCCACACCTCGAAAAACGTCGGTGTCCTGCGCGACTTTTCGCGTCCCGCCCAGGCTTCGGCGGGTGTCCGGTTGTCGAGGTGCCGATGCGCGCGCACGTGGTTGTACCAGGCGCGGAATTCGATCAGCCGGCAGGCGAGGTCGTCGCCGTCGGCGATATGGATGCGATCCAGCACGGCTTTGAGCGACCCGAAGTACCTTTCGATCCTGCCATTCATCCATGGACAGCCCGGCTCGGTGGTCTGGTGGTGGATGCCGAGCAGACGCAGTGCGCCGCGCATCAGCCAGGAGTTGAAGCAGGCCTCGTTGTCGGTGCGAATGGCTTTCGGCATGCCGAATCGCCGGAACGCCGCGATCAGTTCGCGCAGGATGGTCAGCGAAGACTTGTCGGCGAGTTCGCGAAGCGCCAGGCAGGCGCGGGTTCCGTGATCGAGCAAGCCGAGGAGGATCCGCTGCTTGCCGGTGAGATCGCCCTTGCCGGTCAGATCCATGGCCCACACGCGGTTGCGCGGCAGGGACTTCGGCACGCGATGCTTGAGTTCGCGGCGCAAGCGCAGCACTTCAACCTTGCGCTTGCGCAGGATGTGATGGACCCAGGTCTTGCTCACCGTCATCTGCCGCGCAACGGCGAAGCGGCGATCGAAGATGTCTGCGATGTCGCGGCAGGAGAGGTTGGGCGCCAGCGCCTTGAGCCGCAGCACTTCGGCGATGACCCAATCCGGCTTGCGCTGGTTGCGGCGACCTTGCCTTTCGTCGTTGGCCGGTCTGCGCTTGATCGGCTGCGGGCGACAGGCGCGGTGCCGCGAACACCCGGCCCACACTGCCATGAGCAGCAGGATGACCGCCAGCAGCATGGCAGCCCCCGCGTCCTGGATATCCAACGCCCAAGCGGCCATGCGCGCATCCGGAAAAAGCCGCGCAGGCTACCAGCTTCGCGCAACCCGGGTTGCATGGCGGTCAACGGGGTAGGGCGCAACCCAGGCGGATCGCCCTCCATCCTGAGGGGCGGCCGATGACCGGCGTGGCCCAATCCACGATCACCGAAAGCCCGGCATCGCACGCCGCCGCCCCAAAGCCGTCCAGCCACGAATGGATAACCGTTCGTGGTGAGGAGGGCCGACCGAGACCGCAGGTCGAGGCGGCCCGTCTCGAACCACCCGCGCACCCTAGCCACAACAAGCCGCCACCCCTTTCGTCATCCCCGCGAAAGCGGGGATCCAGCGCCTCACCCGCCCCAACGCACCCCCGCATCACCCCCGGAAGCCTCACCATGCCCCACTGGACCCGCCCCCTTCTCCTCCTGCTCGCCCTGCTGCTGGCCACCCCCGCCTTCGCGCAGGTCGACCCCACCACGGGCATGTACCGCACTTCCACCACCGACCTCTCGGTCAAGGTCCTCGGCGGCCAGGTGAGCTTCATCCGCGAATACAAGGACAACACCTGGCGCTTCGCCCCGGCCTGGAGCCGCCTCAGGTTCGAGTACGACGCCCTGGACGGCTCCATCCTGCGCATCACCCGCGTCGACAACCCCTACGAGAAGATCGACTCCGCCGGCACCCTGTACCGCTTCGACGAGCGCCACACCATCGGCAAGACCGACAGCGGCTACCGCTGGTCCGACCGCGACGGCAACTGGATGGACTACGCCGCCGACGGCCGCGCGCTGGCCTTCGGCAACCGCACCCCGGTGACCGCCAGCTTCGTCTACGAGGGCGAGCGCCTGACCGGGGTACGCGACCACTTCGGCCGCCAGGTGCTGTGGATCGACTGGAACGGCGAGCTACGCACCCGCGTGCGCGACCACACCGGTCGCGAAGTCACCTACACCTACACCAATGGCCGCCTCACCCAGGTCACCGACGTGCGCGGCCACCCCTGGCGCTACGAATACAGCAGCGGCCGCCTGACCAAGCTCATCGACCCGCTCAGTCGCACCACCACACTCAGTCTCACCAGCGACGGCCGCATGGTGCGCCTCACCGACCCCACCGGCGCCGAGACCCGCTACCGCTTCGACTACCTCAACGCCCAGAAGCTCTATTACCTGCGCACCACCCGCCCCAATGGCGATCTGGCCGAAGTCACCGAAGTGTGGACCGACCGCGACCGCGAAACCGTGCGCCGCGACATCAACGGCATCACCGTGCTCAAGGTGCTGCGCGATGGCCGAAAGCGCATCCACCTCGACTATCGCGAACGCCGCACCGTCTACGACTACGACGAGTTCAAGAACCTCACCGCCATCACCTGGCCGGACGGCACGAAGGTAAGCACCCGCTACGCCACCGGCCTGTCCAACCCGATCGAGCAGACCAACGAGTTGGGCGTGGTCACCGAATACCAGTACAACCCGATGGGCCTCAGAAGCCGCACCATCGAAGCCAAGGGCACCGACGTCGAGCGCGCCACCGAGTACAGCTACGACGACCTCGGCCGCCTGACCGCCGTCACCCAGGTCGGCGACGCCCAAACCCAGACCGCCATCACCCGCTACGCCTACGACGACTACGGCAACGTCACCAAGCTCACCGACGCCGAAGACGGCGAAACCCATTTCGCCGACTTCGACGCCATGGGCAACCCGCACACCCGCACCGATGCGCGCGGGAAGGTGTGGCGGCAGACCTTTGACGCTGCTGGCAACCTGCTGACCAGTACCGACCCGCTGAACCACACCACCAGCTACGCCTACGATGCGGTCGGCAACCGCACCAGTGTGACCTACCCGCCGGCCGAGCCGGGGGCCGAGGCGGCGGTGACGCGCTATGAGTACGACGGCATGGACCGGCTGCTGCGGACTATCGATGCGCTCGGTGGAGTCGAGCGGAACGTTTACGACCGCGTGGGCAATCTTGTAGCGCGCTACGACCCCAGCGACAAAGTGGTGCGCTTTACCTACGACGCCATGAATCGCATCTCAACAGTTGCGGATGGCATCGGCAATGTGACGAGGTATGTCTATCCAGATCTCGTCGCTCCAGGAGCAGATGCGGGAGAGTTGTTCGAGCCGGTGCGCATCGAATACCCGACGTACCGCCGTGACGTGAAATACGACGTGCGAGGACGGGCATGGGAGGAAGCCGATTCCTTCATGGCGCTGGAAGGTGCGCGTACAAGCACAACGATCAGACGCTTCGACGCGGGTGGGCTGGAGATCGAAACCGCCGATCTGCCGGGGCGTACGACGCTTCATACCTATGACTTATTGGGGAGGCTGCGTGCGCGGACAAACGCGCTGGATGGCGTAACGCGCTATCAATACGACCGTAGGGACAACCTCGTAGGGCTGACCGATGCCAACGGGAATCTTCACCGTTTCGACTATGACCGCCTGAACCGCAAGATCAGCGAGGTGCGGCCGATGGGCCAGCGGACCACCTATGCCTATGACGCGACGGGGAACCTTATCGAGAAGGTGGACCCACGAGGGCAACGAACCGGCTACGCCTATGACGATGCGGGTCGACGCACGCAACGCTCGCACTTCCAAGCCGGCGAAGCCACTCCCCACAAGACTGTCGTCGGCACCTACAACGCGCGGGGCAGGCTGACAGCCTACGCAGACGGCACGACCAGCGCTACCTACGACTACGACTTGCTGCAACGGAAATCCCGCGAGTCTGTCGACTACGGCCCGTTTGTCTGGTCTCACAGCTATACCTACTTTGCGAACGGGCAGAAGGCCAGCTACACAGCTGCGGATGGCACCACCATTACGTTCGGGTATGACGAGGCGCACAACCTAGCAGCACTGGCAGTGCCGGGCGAGGGAACCATCCAGTTCTCCGACTACCACGGCAATCGACCGCGGGACATCACCTTCCCCGGGGGCACTCTGCGTCGCGTCGACTACGACGGCATGATGCGCACCGAGACCATCCGCGTCGAGAACGCCCAGGCGGAGGTGCTGATGAACTACCGCTACCGTTACGACGCCGCCGGCAATATCCTCGAGAAGCAGACCGAGCACGGCACCTACGCCTTCGGCTACGACACCCTCGACCGCCTGATCCAGGCCGACTACCCCAACAGTCAGGGCGTGAACGATAGCTTCGCGCCGGATACCTTCCCGTTCGAGGACGACCAATACACCTACGACCCTCTAGGCAACCGTCTGACCGATGCCCGCCAGACCCAGGACTTCGTGTGGCAATACAACGCCAACAACGAACTGTTGCATTCGGGCTTCGCCACGTACGAGTACAACGAGGCCGGCAGCATCAGGACAATGAGTGAGCCGACCACGCAGGCGGCGATCCGGACGTACAGCTACGACAGCGAAGAGCGCTTGTCCGAAGTTCGCGATAGTGAGGGCAATCTGTTGGCGGAGCATTATTACGATCCCTTCGGGCGCCGCCTGTGGACGGTGGTCCACCCCGGCGCCGAGGGGCATCAGGGTAGCGTGGAACCCGAGATTCACTATCTCGCCTATAGCGACGAGGGCTATGCGGCAACCTTCATTCATATGGGCGCCGACGAGCCTGAACCAGTGCCCGATGCGCTGACGCTGTACGTGTTTGCTCCGGACGGGCTTTGGTCCACCAATCCGGCGGCGTTGAGACGCCCAAGCGATAACGGACCGCAGTGGAGTTACTATCAGACCGACCATCTGAGTGCGCCCGTGCAGATTGTGTCGCGGTATGGCGCGCGCGAACATGATCGGCGAACGGATGTATTCGGAAAGACACGAAGCGCTGGCATCGGCGATGTGCTCAGGATGCCCGGTCAAATGACCGAGCAGTCGACAGGAGCGCACTACAACTTCTTCCGGTGGTTCAGCCCAGATACGGGACGCTACATGCGAGCGGACCCGGTTGGTTTGGCTGCAGGGATCAATGTGTATCACTACGGGTTCAACAATCCCAACCGATTCATCGATCCCGACGGTCGGCGATCAGTGGCTGCGCCCCGGTATTGCGACCCGAACACGTGCAAGGATGAGAAGCTGCGGATTCGAATCCAGAATCTGACGCGTCAAGTTTGTAGTGCTCGGCTTAGAGAAATACATACGCGAAAGCCTCAGGGCCAAGATCTCCATGGATGCCTTGAAAGGCGTTGCACGCAATCGTCCATCATTCGCTGCGATGAAGACTGCAGTGGGCGGCCGGATGGCTATCACGACGGTAATCCGTCTGGAACAGACCTGTATGGGTATCACAGAACGTGGTTGCGGCGCATTCCAGGGTCGGAGGAACCGATCCCCATACCAGAGAACTTCATCTTTCTGTGCACCGACAACTTGCTAAGGGAAGCCAAACCCGATGAGTTTTGGTCTGACACCGTATTTCATGAGCTCGCCCATACTTGCGGGTGGGAGCATGAAGATGGACTGGGGATTCCAAGATGAGGCGGGAAAGTGCGCATTCGTGGCAGTATCGCTTCGCGGCGTTAGCGCTTGCGTTGGCGCTTACGAGTGGCTGTGCTTTGCACGGCTCAGCTCCCGATGTTGAAGCGCCAAGATTGGACAGATGGTACGTTGACTTTACGGTGTTGCTCGCAGGTACAGATAGGGATGACGACTTGGTCATTGATTGTTGGGTGGGTGTTCGTCTTGCCTTACGCTCGGGTGGCGATTGGGTTGTTCCAATCGTCGAGGGAATACGCAACGGCATGCCGTATTACAACGTATTCGGGCACGCCCCCCCTGCAAACCAACCGGTGCCGCTGAGGGCGGTAGTCCTGTTCTGTGAGCACATTGGCGCATACGAGAAGGTGCCAAGTATGAAGCGGCGCATCGATAGAAATAACAGCGTATGGTTTGTGACTCTGGACGATGTCGTGATCCTGACCGAGGAGGGACCACTCGGTGATTGGAAAGAGGTCGATCCCGACGAGATTCGAGCGAAACTGCCCACCGAAGAGCGATGCGTGATCACGGGTACACGTCCGCCGGTTCCATGCCCACCGTCACCCGCGCAAGACTAGGGGTGGCATCCTCGACAGGACTGGTCCGCGCCGCGAATAGCGTCGGCGCCTTGCGCGATCTCTCGCGTCCTTCTCAGGAATCGGCGCAGAGCATGGGGTCTATCTTCGGATTCCTGAATGGCCCCGTCGCTGCCAGTGGAGTCTTTCCATGGCCCCCTTCAGGTGACCCTGGAAACCGAGTCGGCAGGCTGGGTTTGGACCGCGCGGCTGAATTCTGTGACGCGGATCACACTTTCGACTATTTCCCTCGGAGGGCACTTGACGTCAGCACCTGTGACGGTGAAGGTGCGATCGGCTGTTCGGCTCCGGGGAGAATCGTCAGGCTGTGAGAGCGGGAATCGGCAACGTCTGCGCTCGCTTTGCGGGTACGGTGGTGGTACTCGCGTTGACCGTTTCCGTGGCCCATGCCGGCTACGACTACCCGGCTCGTCCGTACCTGGAGGCGTATCTGGCGCGGGCCACTGAGCAGTTTCCGGGTGATGTGCCGCGTCAGCGCTGCTGGGCGGCGACCAATGCGATCCAGCAGTACGCCCTGGAACACTTCGGCCCGGACCATGCCCAGGCCTGGCTGGCGCCCTGGTGGCATGGCGAGCGCTGGCGCCAACTGTGCGATGGCAAGGGCTTGAGCACGTCGGCGTCGCGCCACTGGGGCATTACCTGTCCCTACCGCTCCTGCCCGGAAGGCGAGGGGCCCTATATCAGTATCAATCACGAACGCATCTACTCGGGCACGCGGCCCGAATCGTGGATGCACAGTCGCTATTACTACGTCATGGCGCACGAGATGGCGCATGCCATCGGCTTCTACTATGGCCACCCTGACTGGGCCGACGACCATTGGGCGGATGCGGTGGCACGTGCTTTCGGCGCCGCGGTCTGTTCGCACTCTCCCTATTGCCGGCGTGGCCCGCCCTATGCGAGGTTCGGGCCGCAGGAAACTGCCGAGAATCTGGTCGTGCCGCCGTTGGCCCCAGTGGGTGAGTGATCCCCATCTGGCCCATTCGAACACCTGCCATCGCGGACAGTGGATCGACGCCCGGCCGTTTGCCGGGCGTCGTCACTTGGCGACTTCAATCAGTTCGATATCGCGCTTGAGCAGGTCGTTAACCAAGGTGCCGAGATCAACACCCTTGGCCTTGGCGCGTGCGGTCAGGTACTCACGGACGTCGGCGTCGAGGTAGACCGGCAGACCGAGCGCGGCGTCCTTGCGGAAGAACTTGCCGCGTTGGCCCTGGCTGAAATCGTATTCTTTTCGCATCGTGGTGGCGCCCATGCGCGCGGTGTCAGTCGGATTGATACTGCCGCCGCTCGTGCGCGGTGGCGGGTCGGGCCGATATCAGGCGCACTCGCGCCTCATTCCCGGCCAGTTCCTCAAAAGTGTGGACCAGGAGTCTAACGACAGTCTCAATATTTCATTTGACGGTGCACTGGACGATCAGGCGTTTGTCGCGCCATGCACGACCTCCGGCACGTGAACGCGTCCGCCCTCTCGCCTACACTCGCGCGCTTCTGCCTCGTTTCACAAGGACGCTCGACATGCGCGCTGTTGTTTGTACCTTTCTGTTTGCGCTTTCCTGCACGGCTGCGGCCGTCCCCGATCCTGCCGATACGCGCCTGCTCGGCAGTCCCGCCAACGGCGGCGATCGCATCGCCTTCGTTTACGACAACGATCTGTGGCTGACCTCGCGTGAGGGCGGGTCGGCGCGGCGGATCACGCAGGCTGCCGGGATGGAGCGCGAGCCGGTGTTCTCGCCGGACGGGCGCTGGCTGGCGTTCAGCGCCAACTACGACGACAACGTCGATGTCTATGTGATGCCGGCCGAGGGCGGGCCGGCGCGGCGTCTCACCTGGCATCCGGGGGCCGATGTGGTGCGCGGGTTCACGCCGGACAGTGCGGCGGTGCTGTTCCAGTCCGGGCGCAGCGTGCACACCAACCGGCACACGCAGTTGTTCACCGTGCCGGTGGAGGGTGGGGTGCCGACGCGGCTGCCGATTCCGAACGGCAGCAAGGCGGCGATCTCGCCGGACGGCAGCCGCATCGCCTACACGCCGCTCGGCGACCGCTTCGCGCAGTGGAAGAATTACCGCGGCGGCACGCAGAGCCGCATCTGGATCATGCGCTTCGACGACCAGTCGGTGCAGGAAGTGCCGAAGCCGGCTGGCGGCAGCAACGACACCGATCCGCTGTGGATGGGCGAGGCGCTGGTATTCAACTCCGATCGCGACGGTGAGTTCAACCTGTATCGCTTCGATCCGGCGAGCAACCGCGTCGAAGCGCTGACCCGGTTTGACGACTTCCCGGTGCGCAGTCCGTCAGTGCATGCCGACGGCAGCCTGGTCTTCGAGCACGGCGGCTGGCTGTATCGGCTGGATGCCGG
>DAOMOD010000089.1:0-4691 GCA_035444205.1 Lysobacteraceae bacterium | reverse complement strand
CGCAGGCTGCAGGTCTCGGCCATTTCCGACCTGGTCGAGCGGCGTCCGCGCCTGGCCTCAGGCGCCAAGTGGGTACGCGATGCGGCGCCTTCGCCGGATCTCAAGCGCGTGGCCTTCGAGTTCCGTGGCGAGATCGTCACCGTGCCGGCGGAGAAGGGCGATCCGCGCAACCTGTCCAACAGTCCGGGCGCGCATGATCGCAGTCCGGCGTGGTCGGCCGACGGCACACGCGTGGCCTGGTTCACCGACGAGGGTGGCGAGTACCGGTTGCGGGTGGCGTCCCATGACGGTCGCGGCGAGGCGCGCGATTACGCGCTCCACGGCGCCGGCTTCTACGACCGGCCGCTGTTCTCGCCGGACGGCAAGCGCATCGCCTATCGCGACAACAGCCAGTCGCTGTGGGTGATCGAGCTCGATGGCGGTCGCACCACGAAGATCGCCAGCGAGCCGGTGTACAGCCCGCTCAACCCGATGCGCGCGGCGTGGTCGCCGGATTCGCGCTGGCTGGCCTATACGGTGCAGAACGCCGGCCTGATCCAGACCGTGTATGCGTGGCCGGTGGCGGGCGGGGCCAGCGTGCAGCTCACCGACGGGCTGTCCGAGGCCATCGAGCCGGTGTTCGATCCCAATGGCGAGTTCCTCTACCTGCTGGCCTCCACGGATGCCGGCCCGGTCAAGGACTGGTTCTCGCAGATCAGCGCCGACGCGGGGCAGACGCATTCGTTGCACGCCATCGCGCTGCGCCGCGACGGTCCGCACCCGCTGCCGCCGCAAAGCGACGAGGCCGGCGCCAATGACGCGGCCAAGGGCGACAACGACAAGGACAAGAAGGACAAGCCGGCCGCGCCGACGGTGCGCATCGACGCCGAGGGCATCGGCGACCGTATCGTGGCCCTGCCGGTGGGCAGCGCCACGCGGCGCAGCCTGCGTGTGGGCGCCAGCGGCGAGGTGTTCTTCATCGAGACCGTGGGTCGGCTGTCGTTCGACAGTTTCGGCGGGCCCGGCGAGCTGAAACGCTACTCGCTCGACAAGCGCGAGATCAAGATTCTGGCGAGCGAGGTCGAGGACTTCGCGCTGTCGGCCGACGGCAAGCGCATCCTCTACCGCGTCAAGCAGGACTGGTTCATCACCGACGTGGCCGACAAGCTGAAGGCCGGCGAGGGCAAGCTCGACCTCGGCGCCATCTCGGTGCGCGTCGAGCCGCGACTGGAATGGGCGCAGATCCTGGACGAGGCCTGGCGCATCAACCGCGACTGGTTCTACGCCGACAACTTCCACGGCGCCGACTGGCCGGCGATGCGCGACAAGTACATGGCGCTGCTGCCGCATGCGGCCACGCGCAGCGACGTCGACGACCTGATCCGCATGATGCTGAGCGAACTGGCCGTGGGCCACAGCTACCTGCGCGCCGGCGAGTACATCGATACGCCGGACAAGGTGCGCGTCGGTCTGCTCGGCGCCGACTATGCAGTCGAGAATGGACGCTGGCGTTTTGCGCGCGTGTACGGCGGTCTGAACTGGGACCCCGACCTGCGTGCGCCGCTGCGTGCGCCGGGCATCGACGTGAAGGACGGCGAGTACCTGCTGGAAGTGAATGGCCGCGCCTTGCGTCCGCCGGCAAGCGTGTTTGCCGCCTTCGAGAACACGGTCGACCGCCAGGTGCGCATCCGCGTCGGCCCGAACCCCGACGGGCGCGGCGCGCGCGAACTGACGGTGGTGCCGATCGATAGCGAAGTGGCGCTGCGCTACCGCGACTGGGTCGAAGGTAACCTGCGTCATGTCACCGCGAAGAGCGGCGGGCGCATCGCCTACGTGCACGTCCCCGATACCGGTGGTTCCGGTCATGCCAGCTTCAAGCGCTACTTCTACCCGCAGTCGCACCGCGAGGCGATCATCGTCGACGAGCGCTACAACGGCGGCGGACTGGTGGCCGACTACTACATCGACATCCTGCGCCGGCCATTCGTGGCGCGCTGGGTGATGCGTTACGGCGAGCCGCACGTGACCCCGCGCGGCGCCATCTTCGGGCCCAAGGCGATGCTGGCGGACGAGACCGCCGGCTCCGGCGGCGACCTCCTGCCGTGGATGTTCCAGCGCTTCGAACTGGGGCCGGTGATCGGCAAGCGCACCTGGGGTGGTCTGGTCGGCACCCTCGGCTTCCCGGTGCTGATGGACGGTGGCAGCGTGACCGCGCCGAACCTGGCGATCTGGACCGAGGAGGGCTTCAACATCGAGAACGAGGGCGTGGCGCCCGACATCGAGGTCGAGCAGTGGCCGCACCTCATCAACGCCGGCCAGGATCCCCAGCTCGACAAGGCCATCGAAATGCTGATGCGGCAGTTGCCGCCCGAACCGACAGCCGCGCCGGCTCCGCCGCCGTTGCCGCGCCGGGCGATGGGGGTGTTCGGCGTCGAGTGAGGGCGGCGCCGGGCACTGATTTCGCCAGCTTGCGCGCCGCCCCTGTGCCGGTCGAGCCAGCATTGCCCGGGTTCGCGGGCCTTGGTCATCAGGACATTCACGGCGGCCAGGGCCCGCCAGCAGCGACTCCATGCCGATGACCTGGTGAGCCGATCTACCTTCCCGGGCGGGCGAACGCTGCGCGCGCCCGGTCGACCCGGGACCTGACCATGCAGTCCGCGACATGGTCGTTGACCAGGCCCATGGCCTGCATGAAGGCATACACGGTGGTCGGTCCGACGAACTTCCAGCCCTGCTTGCGAAGGTCCCTGGACAGTGCGACCGATTCGGGCGAGGTGCTTGCGGTCTGCGGTTCGATCGGGCGTTGCGGATCGGGTTCGTAGCGCCAGACGAAGGCGCCCAGCGAACCCTCCCGCTCGACGAGGTCCAGTGCGCGGCGGGCGTTGTTGATCACCGCCTCGATCTTGCCGCGGTGACGGACGATCCCCGCGTCGCCGAGCAGGCGTTCGACGTCGCGGTCCGTGAAACGCGCGACCTGCTCGAGGTTGAAGCCATGGAACGCCGCGCGAAAGTTCTCGCGTTTGGCAAGGATGGTGCGTTAGCTCAAGCCGGACTGAAAGCCTTCCAGACTCAGTTTCTCGAACAGCCCGCGATCATCGGCGCAGGGGAAACCCCATTCGTTGTCGTGATAGGCAAGGAACTCAGGGGCGGCGGCGCACCAGCGACAGCGCGGCTTGCCGTCGGGCCCGGGAATCGTTGTAGTCATGAAGCGTTCTCCGGCCTGGGTGATCAGGGCGCCATCCGGGCGCGACGTATGCGGCACCCTTGGTTCGTGCCACGACCGCCCGCAAGGGTGGGTCCCGTCTCGTGGGAGTCTATTGCAGCGAGAATCCAAATGGCGCGAACCGGTGCGAGGGGTGCGAGCCTGAAGTCGGGGTCGAAGTTGTTGAACGGCAGCGCGGAGCGGCAGGTTTCGCCTTCGCGAGCACGGAGTGCGTAGGAGCGCACTCGTGCGCGACCATCCATTCGCTTCGCAGCGATGCCCAGGTCGCCCACGAGGGGGCTTCTGCAGGAGCTGCGACCGGGCGCGCTGCTCTGCACGATCCGGGCACGGATACAATGGGAGCGGGCGGTCGGGGCTGAAGCCCCTCCTACAAGGGCGCGGCGGCGTGGTGGCGCAGCATTGCGCGTCCAGGGTGGGCGTTGGTGCACGCTTGCACGTGGCGTGGCTGCACCCACACAATCCGGCGTCGCGACTTCCGTGGATCTGCGCATGCCGAATCAGACGTTCTTCCAGCCGGACGGTTTCGCCCGATTGATTCGGGGCGCGAGACGATGCCCCGTTGCCGTGGTAGCGCGAGGGCGAAGGTCGCGCCTTGGCATGGGTGCCTTGTGCTGCGTATTCGTCGGTGCGGCCTTGCTGCTGGCCGCAGACGACGGCATGGCGCATGTAGCGGGGGCGGTCGATGTGCTGAGAAGGCCCGTGGCGCCAGTCGAAACGGCCGCGCGTGGCGTGCCGGAAGCCGTCCACAGGCATGGCCGGAAGGCACTGGGTACCTGGCTGCTGTTCATCACCCTGGAGGGCGACGGCTTTGGCAACGTGACCTCTTCGCCCGGCACCATCAACTGCGGCTCGCTCGGTGCAAGTTGCACCAACGCGTTTGCCGACGGCACACAAATCACCCTTACCGCAATCGCCGAGCCTGAATCCGTCTTCGCCGGCTGGACCGGCGATCCGCCGTGTGCCACCGGCCAGTTCTCGATCGAGGCCGATACCCATTGCATCGCGACCTTCTCGGTGGGCGTGGACGAGTTCGTGTTCGCGAACGGCTTCGAGGGTGGGTCATAGGATTTCCGTCGCTCCTGCATGAGGGTCCGTAGGGCGGCATCACCATGCCGCCGTCCCTGGTTCGCGCGGATGCTGTCGGCACGGTGGTGCCGACCTGCTACAGCGATTGTGGGGGCGCGGGTGGGCGGGCGGGGCGGTTTCGATTGACGCGCCGCAGCGCGAAAACTACCATTGCCAAGCTTCGGAGCGCGCCTTGCCGGGTGCGATTCGGGTTTTGGCGTTCCGGCGGGGTATAGCTCAGCCTGGTAGAGCACCAGTTTTGGGAACTGGACGTCGGGGGTTCGAATCCCTCTACCCCGACCAACTTCTGGAACACGGGTGTTCGCGCCCGTAGCTCAACCGGATAGAGCACCGGCCTTCTAAGCCGGCGGTTGCAGGTTCGAGTCCTGCCGGGCGCGCCAGTCACGGATGCGTCCGGCGAGGG
>DAOMOD010000088.1:0-16943 GCA_035444205.1 Lysobacteraceae bacterium | reverse complement strand
GCGCGTGCGCACAGGGGCAACGCGACGTGCGAGGACTTGTTCAGAGGTTCCCTAGCGCACCACCCCCCGCTCGCTCCCCTTCAGGAATTCGAGGAAGGCAGCGACATCCGCACTGTCAGCCGCCAGTTCGGCGAGCGCTTCCAGCGCCTCCTCTCGTGGCTTGCCGGCGAGGTAAAGGGCGCGGTACGCGCGTTTGATCGCGGCGATGCGCTCTGCGTCGAAGCCGCGGCGTTTCAGGCCCTCGGTGTTGATGCCGCGTGGGCGGCCGTAGTCTTCGGCCATCAGGACGTAGGGCGGAACATCGCGGTTGACCAGACAGCCCATGCCGACGAAGGCATGGGCGCCGATTCGGCAGAACTGGTGCGCACCGGAAAACCCGGACAGGATGGCCCAGTCCTCCACCGTCACATGTCCGGCCAGGGTGGCGTTGTTGGAAAGGATGCAGTGGCTGCCGACATGACAGTCGTGGGCGATGTGGACGTAGGCCTGGATCCAGTTGTCGTCGCCGATGCGGGTCACGCCGCCGCCGCCGGCCGTGCCACGGTTGATGGTGACGAATTCGCGGATCACGTTGCGGTCGCCGATGACGAGTTCGGCATGTTCGCCGGCGAACTTCATGTCCTGAGGATCGCCGCCGATGGCGGCCTGGCCGTGGATGCGGTTGTCGCGGCCGATGCTCGTCGGGCCGTGCACCACGGTGTGCGGTCCGAGGCGGGTGCCCTCGCCGATCTCGACATTGGCACCGATCACGCAGCAGGCGCCGATCTCGACGTTCTCGCCGATGCGTGCACTAGGGTCGACGACGGCGCTCGCGTGGATCATGGCTCAGTCGGTCGCTTCGGCACAGAGGATCTCCGCGCAGGCGACCTCCTTGCCATCGACCAGGGCCTGGCAGGTGTAGATCGCCATGTTGCGGATGTGTCGCTTGAGTTCGACCACAAGTTCGAGCTGGTCGCCGGGCACCACCATACGCGAGAAGCGCGCCTTGTCGATCTTCACCAGATAGAACAGCTTTTCGCTGGCGATGGTGTCGTCGCCCAGTGCGAGTTGGGTCAGCAGGCCACCGGCCTGTGCCATCGCCTCCAGTACCAGAACGCCGGGCATGACCGGACGGCCGGGGAAGTGGCCCTTGAAAAAGGGTTCGTTGATGGTGACGTTCTTCACCGCACGGATGCGCTTGCGTGGTTCGAGCTCGACCACGCGATCGATCAGCAGGAACGGGTAGCGGTGCGGCAGCAGCGCCTGGATGCGGCGTATGTCGACGGTCAGGGCGGTGGCGGAAGCGTTCATGCTTGTCGGTCTTTTTTTTCCAGTGCGGAAAGGCGCTTGGCGATGGCGTCGAGCTGCTTGAAGCGGGCTGCGCTGCGGCGCCAGGCGCGATTATCCTGGATCGGGGTCCCGGAAGAATACTCGCCCGGCTCGTGGATGGAATGGGTGACCACGGCGGCTGCGGTCACCACCACGCGGTCGCAGATCTCGATATGCCCGACGATGCCGGCACGCCCGCCGATCATGCAGTAGCGCCCGATGCGGGTCGATCCGGCCACGCCGGAGAATCCCGCCATGGCCGTGTGTGCACCGATGTGCACGCCATGTGCGATCTGGATCAGGTTGTCCAGGCGCACGTCCTCCTCGAGCACGGTGTCGCCCAGCGCGCCGCGATCGATGGTGGTGTTGGCGCCGATCTCGCAGTCGTCGCCCACCACCACACCACCCAACTGCGGCACTTTCACCCAACGCCCCGCATCCATGGCGAGGCCGAAACCGTCCGCACCCAGAACGGCGCCGGGATGGATCAGCACGCGCCGGCCCAGGCGCACGCGTGTGACCAGGGTCACGCGTGCCACCAGGCGGCTGCCGTCGCCGATCTCGCAGCCCTCGCCGATGACGCAGCCGGGCCCGATCTCGACACCCGCACCGACGACCACGCCAGCGGCCAGGTGGCACAGGGGACCAATGCTGGCGGTCGCTGCGACAACCGCGCCGGGTTCGACCACGGCACTTGGATGAATGCCGGGCGGCGCCTTGCTGCGCGGCTCGAACAGCGCGGCGATGCGGGCGAAATCGGCGTGGGGATTGGCCGAAACCAGGGCCGCTACCGGGCAGTGCCCGGCCTCGTTCGCATGCAGCACGACGGCTGCGGCGCGGGTCGTGGCCAGGTGGCTGCGGTACGCGGGATTGGCGAGGAAACCGATCTGACCGGCCTCGGCGCTGTCGAGACTGGCGACGCCCTCGATCAGCGCAGTGCCGTCGCCGCGCAGTTCCAGGCCGAAGCGTTGCGCGAGTTCGCCGAGGGTCATGGCTGAGCCTCGCGTTGATGTTCGCGGCGCAAGCGCTCCAACACGCGTTCGGTGACGTCGATGCGGTTGCTGGCGAACACCACCGGTCCTGGGACGATCAGGTCGATGCCCTCGTCGCGGGCGAACTCGATGACCGAATCGCTGATCTGCTGGAAGAAACGACGGTACTCGGACTCGGCGCGCTCGTTGAGTTCGGTGCGCAGGCGTTCGCGGGTCTGCCTGACGCTGCGGCGCAGGGTCTCGATCTCCCGATCGAGCGCTTCGGCGTCGGCAGCGCTCATGATGGCGGCGTCACTGCGCTGGCGCTGCTCCAGCGCCGCAAGCCGCGCTTCGTCCTCGCTCAGCAGCGCGTCGCGCGCCTCGAACTCGCGCTGCAGCCTGGCGCGCGATTCGAGCGTCTGCGGGGACTCGTCGACCAGACGTTGCATGTCGACATAGGCGATGCGCAGCCCGTCCTGCGCCGCGACCGGCGCGGCCAGCCCCAGCAGCAGGCACAGCAGCGCCACTGCGCGTTGCGGTGGCGCTTGCTGCAACATGCTCACGGTGCGAGGGCTCCTGCGCTGCCTTCGACCTCAGAAGACGTCGCCGAAGGAGAACTGGATGGTTTCGGTGCGGTCGCCGTCCTTCTTCCTGATCGGTTTCACCAGATTGATGATGATGGGTCCGACCGGCGCCTGCCACTGGAACGAAAGGCCCGTGGAAGCACGAAGTTCGCTGGCCTCCCAGGAATTGAAATCGGTGTAGACGTTGCCCACGTCGAGGAAGACCGAGAACCGGGTGGTCTCGCTGGCGCCTCCGAACGGGGTCGGGAAGATCAGTTCGGCGGTACCGGTGGTGAGGAAGGCGCCGCCGATGGGCTGCAGGAACTCCTCTCCCTGGAAAGTGGTGGCAGCCTGCGGGCCGAGCGTGTTGTCCTCGAAGCCGCGCACCGAGCGTACGCCGCCGGCCAGGAAGTTCTCGAAGAAGGGCAGTTCATCGGAATTGCCGTAGCCGTCGCCGTAGCCGATCTCCACGCTGGTGAGGAAGGTGAGGTTCCGGGTCAGCGGGAAGTAGCGTGCGAACTGGTAGTTGAGCCGGTAGTACTCCACTGTCGAGCCCGGCAGGGTGGCTTCGAGCGCGATCCGCTGCAGGCCACCGCGGGTCGGGTTGAAGAAGCGGTTGCGGGTGTCGCGTGCCCAGCTCGCCTCGGCGCGCCACGACTTGAATGTGAAGCGGCCGACGCGATCCAGATAGTCGACGATGACGTCGGGGGCGAAACCGCGCTGGGCTCGGATGAAGTTGCTGTCGATGCCGAGGAAGAAATTGACGGTATCGGTCTCGGTGATGGGAATGCCGAACAGGGTCTTGAACTCGATCACGTCGGAGGTGAAGGCGGCGATGTTGCGCTGGGCCTGGTCCAGCTCACGATAGGTGAGCGAGTAACCCAGGCTGACGCCGTCGTCGGTGAAGTACGGATCGAGATAGAAGGCATCGATGCGCTTGACGAAGCGGTTGGTCTGCGCGGTGAGCGACATGCGGTTGCCGGTGCCAAGGAAATTGGACTGGCTGATGGAGAAGCTGAGCAGGGTGCCCGATACCTGCGAGTAGCCGATACCGATCTGGAACTGACCGGATTGGCGCTCCTCCACGGTGATGTCCACGTCGATCTGGTCCTCGCTGCCGGGCACGCGTGGCGTCTCGATGTCCACCTTGCTGAAGAAGCCGGTGCGCTGCAGGCGCACCTTGGAGCGGTCGACGGCGGCCTGTGAGTACCAGGCGCCCTCGAACTGCCGCATTTCGCGGCGCAGCACCTCGTCCTCGGTGCGGTGGTTGCCGCGGAAGTTGATGCGGCGTACGTACACGCGCTTGCCCGGCTCGACCAGGAAGGTCATGTTGACCTTGCGGTTGTCGCGGTCGATCTCGGGGATCGGCAACACTTCGGCGAAGGCATAGCCGATGTTGGCGAGCACGATGCTGATGGACTCGGCGGTAATCTCGGTCTGGCGGCGCGAGAAGGTCTCCCCGGTCTTGGGGATCAGCAGCATGCGCAGGTCTTCCTCGGGAAGGACCAGGTCGCCGGTCAGGCGGATGTCGCCGAACTGGTACACCTCGCCTTCGCGCACGTTCACCACCACGTACATTTCGCGACGGTCGGAACTGATGCTGACCTGTGTGGACTCGACGTTGAAATCCACATAGCCGCGATCGAGGTAGAAGGCGCTCAGCGATTCCAGGTCGCCGGTGAGCTTCTCGCGGGAGTACTGGTCGTCGCGGCGATACCAGCTGAGCCAGTTGGTGGTGTCCAGTTCGAACTGCCGGCGCAGTTCCTTGTCGTCGAACACGGTATTGCCGACGATGTTGATGTGCTTGATCTTGGAGGCCTTGCCCTCGCTGATCGTGATGGTGATCTCGACGCGGTTGCGTTCCAGATCGCGCACCTGAGGACGGATCGACACGTTGTACTTGCCGCGATTGTTGTACTGGCGGGTGAGCTCCTGTGTGACGCGGTCGAGCGCGAGGCGGTCGAAGGTCTCGCCTTCGGCCAGCCCGATGTCCCCGAGCCCGCGCATCAGATCCTCGGTTTTCAGGTCCTTGTTGCCGGTGAGCGTGATCTTGGAGATCGACGGGCGCTCCAGCACCTTGATCACCAGGATGTTGCCCTGGCGTTCCAGGCTCACGTCGCTGAAGAATCCGGTGCGGTACAGCGCCCGCACCGCCTCGGCTGCACGTGTACGGTCGATGCGGTCGCCGCGCTCAATGGGCAGGTAGGTGAACACCGTGCCCGCGGAGATGCGCTCGTTGCCGTCGATGCGGATGTCTTCGACCACGAAGGGGTCCATGGCCATCGCCGGCAGGGCAGCCAGCAGCAGGGCGAGCAGGATCGATAGGGCGCTGGATTTCATTGTCACGTCCAAGTCTGTTGGGCGATGCGCTCGTCGGCGCACCTTCGTTTTTGGGGTGTTTCCGGTGGGCGCCGGCGATCAGGATGACACGAGGCGCACGATGTCGTTGTAAAAGGCCAGGCCCATCAGGCCGGCCAGCATGGCCAGTCCGACGTACTGGCCGGCGATCATGGTGCGTTCGCTGACCGGACTGCCCTTGACCAGCTCTACAAAGTAATACAGCAGGTGCCCGCCATCCAGTATCGGGATCGGCAGGAAGTTGAGAATGGCAAGCGACAGGCTGACCACGCCGAGGAAGAACAGGAACCAGGCCACCCCCAGTTGCGCCGAGCTGTTGGCGTAGCGCGCGATGGTAATGGGGCCGGAGAGGTTCCTGGTCGAGGCGGTGCCGGTGACCATGCGCCAGAGCATGCCGAGCGTGGCCTGGGTCAGACGCCAGGTCTCGCCGACGGCGGCGGGAATCGCGGCGATCGGTCCGTGGCGGACGATGACATCGTAGTCGCGCGCCAGCTGTCCGACGCCGATGCGCCAGACATCGCCGTCGGCGTCCCGCCTGGGCGTCACCCGCAGCAGGAGCCGGTCGGCGCCACGCTCGACGCGGAAGGCAAGGCTGCCCTGGGCGGGCTCGAAAGCCTGGACGCGTTCGACCATTTCGCTCCAGTGTGCGACCGGTTCATCGTTGATGGCGACCACGCGGTCGCCGCTTTCGATGCCGGCCCGGGCCGCCGCGCTGCCAGCGACGACCTCGCCGATCACCGCCGGCGCCAGCGCCTGCTGCGGGAGCAGGCCGATCTCGTCGAGCACGCGCTCCTCGTTGATGGTGGCGGGAAGGCGCGACAAGGCCAGCACCACGCGTCGTTCCTGCTGGTCCGGGTCGCGCACGTCGACCGCCACGTCGCGGCGGTCGACGGCCATCGTGACCAGGGCCATCGACACGTGTCCCCAGTTCTCTACCGAACGGTCGGCGATGGCGACGATGCGGTCACCGGGCTTCAGCCCGGCTTCGGCGGCAAGACCCTCGACGCCGCCGATGGCAGGCAGAAAGGCGCCCTTGCCGACCATGAACATCAGCCAGAAGGCGAACACCGCGAACACCAGGTTGAAGATCGGGCCGGCGGCGACGATGGCGATGCGCTGACCGACCGGCTTGGTGTTGAAGGCCTGGGCGCGTTCTTCCGCCGGCAGCGGTTCGTCCGACTCGCGCTCGTCCAGCATGCGCACGTAACCCCCCAGCGGAATGGCAGCCACCACGTATTCGGTGCCGTCCTTGCCCAGCCGTTTCCACAGCGGCCGGCCGAAGCCGACCGAGAAGCGCAGCACGCGCACGCCACAGCGCCGCGCCACCCAGAAGTGGCCGTACTCGTGGAAAGTGACCAGGACACCCAGGGTGACCAGCAGCCACCAGACGGAACCGAGGAATTCGAACATTCGCAGATTCTACCAGTAGCGGCGGGTCGGACTTGTTCAAAGGATGCTAGCGGGCACGCCGTAACGCCGCGCTGAACGCGACCTCGCGGGCGCGCCGGTCGCAGTCGAGCAGACCGGACAGATCATCGACAGCGGCCGCCGGGAGCCGTTCCATGGTGTCGGAGATGACGGCAGGAATGGCCAGGAACGGCAGGGCGCCGTCGAGGAAGCGTTGCACCGCCACTTCGTTGGCGGCATTCAGCACGGCCGGTGCCGTGCCGCCCGCGGCGAGGGCCTGGAAAGCCAGCGACAGGCACGGAAAAAGCTCAAGATCGGGGGCTTCGAAGTCGAGTCGGCCAAGGGCCACCAGGTCGAGCGGCGCCACCCCGGCCTCGACGCGGTCGGGGTAGGCCAGGGCATGCGCCAGCGCGGTGCGCATGTCCGGATTGCCGAGCTGGGCCAGCACCGAGCCGTCGCGGTAGGCGACCAGGGAATGCACGATGCTTTGCGGATGCACCACTACTTCGAGGGCGGCGCGGGGCAGATCGAACAGCCAGTGCGCCTCGATCACCTCCAGCCCCTTGTTCATCAGGGTGGCCGAGTCGACCGAGATCTTGCGGCCCATGTCCCAGTTGGGGTGGGCGCAGGCCTGATCGGGGGTCACTGCTTCCAGTGCGGCGCGACTTTGCCCACGGAACGGACCGCCGGAGGCGGTGAGAATCACCCGCGCCACGCCGGCCGCTTCCGGGTGACCCTGCCAGGGCTGCGGAAGGCACTGAAAGATGGCGTTATGTTCGCTGTCGATCGGTATGATTTCACTGGAGTTCGCCGCGCATTCCCGCTTGAGCAGGGCGCCAGCCAGAACCACCGCTTCCTTGTTGGCCAGAAGGATGCGCTTGCCCGCGTGCGCGGCGGCCAGCGCAGGTTCAAGTCCGGCTGCGCCCACCACTGCTGCAACGACGGTGTCACTGCCGGCATCGGCGGCGACCGTGGCGACGCCCTCGGGTCCTTCCAGTACCTCGGTGGCCACGCCCTCCCGGTGCAGCCTCTCACGCAATGCGGCGGCTGCGCCGGGATCGGCCAGGGCCGCCAAGTGCGGACGGAAGCGCCGGCAAAGCTCGACAATCGCCTCGGCCTTGCGATGGGCAGTCAGGCCGACCACCTGGAAGCGGTCCGGGTGGCGCGCCGCGACGTCCAGCGCACTGGCGCCGATCGATCCGCTGGCACCGAGGATGGCGACGCGTCTCACAGGCCGAGCAGAAGTTTGCCGGTGACGAACACCGGGGCGGCCGCCAGTACCGAGTCGATGCGGTCGAACATGCCGCCGTGGCCGGGCAGCAGGGAGCCCGAATCCTTGCTCTGTGAGTGACGCTTGACCAGGCTCTCGAACAGGTCGCCGACAATGGATACGGCCACGCTCACCCATGCCAGCAGGACCAGGGCAGCCAGCATTGATCCGCCGACGCCGAATCCCAGCCACCCGCCCAGCAGCGCCAGCGTGGAGGCGCCGAGCATGGCGCCCCACACCCCCGCCCAGGTCTTGCCCGGGCTGATATTGGGCGCCAACTTGCGCCGGCCGAAGGCGCGCCCGGCGAAATAGGCGCAGATGTCGGCCACCCACACCAGGGCGAGCGCATGCAGCGTCCACCAGGGCCCGAGCGGTCCGCCATGAAGATGCACGAGCGCGGCCCAGCCGGCGACGATGATGAGGATGCCGGCTGCACACTTGAGCACCCGGTTCGCCGGCGTGTCCGCGGCAGCGAACCGGAAATGTCGCAGCCACACCATGGCCACCAGCCACCAGGCCACGCCGACCGCCGCCGCGATGACCAGCGCCCCTGGATATCCAGCCCACCAGAGAGCACTCAGCAGGGCCGCGGCTACCGCGACAACCGCCGCACGTCCGGTCCGTAAAGGCACCCGAGCAAGACGTGTCCACTCCCACAAGCCGATCAGCATGGCCGTACCGGCCACCAGCGCGAACAGCCAGGTCGGCGCCCACAGCACCAGGGCGATGGCCAGCGGCGCCAGCACGACCGCTGTCGCGACCCGTGTGCCCAGGCCGTTACTCATGCCTGCGGCGCCACCGTTGCCTGATCCGACACGCCGCCGAAGCGGCGCTCGCGCGCGGCGTAGTCGAGTACCGCGTGACACAGTGTGGCGTCGTCCAGATCCGGCCACAGGCGCTCACTGAACCAGCATTCGGTGTAGGCCAGTTGCCAGAGCAGGAAGTTGCTGATGCGGATCTCGCCGCCGGTGCGGATGAACAGGTCGGGTTCGGGCAGGTCGGCGGTGCTGAGATGCGCGCCGATGGCAGCCTCGTCGATGGCGCTCGCTTCGATTTCGCCGGCCGCGACCCGTCGCGCCAGCGCACGGCAGGCCTGGGCAATGTCCCAGCGACCGCCATAGTTCACCGCAATCACCAGTTGCAGGGCGTGGTTGCTGGCGGTGCGTGCCTCGGCGTCGGCCATGCGTTGCCGCAGCTCCGGCGCGAATGCATCGCGCTCGCCGATGAAGCGCAGGCGCACTCCGTTCTGGGCAAGGCGCTTCACGTCGCGATTCAAGGCGCGCAGGAACAGGTCCAGCAGCGTTCTCACCTCGCCTTCGGGGCGCGACCAGTTTTCGCTGGAGAACGCGAACAGGGTGAGCACACCGATGCCCTCGCGCAAGCAGAACTCGATGGCGGTGCGCACCGCACGCGCGCCTGCCCGATGGCCGACCGTGCGCGGCCGCTTGCGCAGGCGCGCCCAGCGCCCGTTGCCGTCCATGATGATGGCGATGTGGCGCGGCAGGCGTGTGCCTGCCGGGAGCCGCGACGGCGGCAGTGGTGCGGCGACCGCCATCAGAGGGAGAGCAGTTCCTCTTCCTTGTGCTTGACCACCTCGTCCACATCCTTCACGAAGCGGTCGGTCAGTTTCTGCACGTCATCCTCCGCCCTGCGTTCCTCGTCCTCGCCGATCGCCTTGTCCTTGAGCAGGTCCTTGACGTGATGGATGGCATCGCGGCGGATGTTGCGGATCGCCACCTTGGCGTTCTCGCCTTCGTGGTGCACCACCTTGGTCAGCTCGCGGCGACGCTCCTCGGTGAGCGCAGGCAGCACGATGCGGATCACCGTGCCGGCGGTATTGGGGTTGAGACCGAGATCCGAGGTCATGATGGCCTTTTCGATCGGTCCCACCATGGTCTTTTCCCAGGGCGTGATGGTGATGGTGCGCGCATCGGTCACGCTGACCCCGGCGGCCTGACTGATCGGCACTTCGTTGCCGTAGTAGTCCACTTTGACGTGGTCGAGCAGGGAGGCGTTGGCGCGGCCTGTGCGCAGCTTGGAAAGCTCGGTCTTGAGTGACTCGACGCTCTTGCCCATGCGGGTCTCGGCGTCCTTCATGATGTCGGTGAGCATGCGGCACTCCTTGGAGCAGGCGGAATTGCGGGATTTTAGCAGTTCAGGGCTAGGGCCTAGGGCTTAGGGCCTAGGGCCTAGGGGAACATGCTGCAAGCTTGGTAGGCCCCTGCTTGAACGAGGCGCGCGGCTGGCCGACCTGTTTGGATCAGAGAGCACGGCTTCGATCTCGCCACCCTCTAGGCCCTAGGCCCTAAGCCCTAGGCCCTTAACTGTCACCCCACCAACGTCCCCACCGGTTCGCCGCGCATCATCCGCATCAGGTCGCCGGGGCGGGTCATGTTGTAGATGCGCAGCGGCATGTGGTAGTCGCGGCACAGGGCGATGGCGGCGGTGTCCATGATGCGCAGGTCTTCCTGGATGACCTGTTCGTAGCTGACCCGCTCGAAACGGGTGGCCTCGGGGTCCTTGCTTGGGTCGGCCGAGTACACGCCATCGACCTTGGTCGCCTTGATCAAGAGGTCGGCGCCGATTTCGATGGCGCGCAGGGCGGCGGCGGAATCGGTGGTGAAGAATGGGTTGCCGGTGCCGGCGGCGAACACCGTCACGCGGCCCTTCTCCAGGTGGCGGATGGCGCGGCGGCGGATGTAGTCCTCGCAGACTTCGTTGATCTTGATGGCGCTCATCACCCGCGCGGTGACGCCGATCTTTTCCAGCGCGTCCTGCATGGCCAGCGCGTTCATCACGGTGGCCAGCATGCCCATGTGGTCGCCGGTGACCCGGTCCATGCCGGCCGCGGCGAGACCCGCGCCGCGGAAGATGTTGCCGCCGCCGATCACCAGGCCCACCTGCACGCCGGCGACAGTGACATCCTGGATTTCCCGCGCCAGCCGCCCCAGTACCTCCGGATCGATACCGTAGTCGGCCTTGCCGAGCAGGGCTTCGCCGGACAGCTTGAGCAGGATGCGGCGGTATTTCAGCGGAGTGATGGTGTCGGGCATGGGCAGGGTCCGGGCAAACGGACGCATTCTAACGCCGCAGGCACGCTTGTGCCTTGTGGAGCGCCGACAGTCGCCATGTTTCGTTCCACCCGAAGCGTGCATCGCGGCTGTCGCCGCTCCTACCCAAGAGCACGCGCCGCCGCAGGAGCGGCGAAAGCCGCGATCGGGCAACTCGGGCGGCACGCTTGATCGCGGCTGTCGCCGCTCCTGCAGGGCGAGCGAAAAACAAAAAGGCCGCGGTTTCCCGCGGCCTTTCCGGACAACTGACGGCTTGCGTTGTCGAATCAGGCCAGCCCGGCCTGCTTCATGACTTCGGCTGCGAAATCCTCTTCCTTCTTCTCGATGCCTTCGCCCACTTCCAGGCGCACGAAGGAGGCAACACTGGCGCCGGCCTTGTTCAGCACCTGCTCCACGGTCTCCTTGCCGTCGCCCTTGACGAAGGGCTGGCCGGTCAGGCAGATCTCGGCGAGCGTCTTCTTCACCTTGCCCTGCACCATCTTTTCAAGAATGTCGGCCGGCTTGCCGGTGTCCTGCACCTGGGCGAGGGCGATTTCCTTCTCCTTGGCCACGAAGTCGGCCGGCACAGCATCGGGATGGACGTAGGCGGGCTTCAGCGCAGCAATGTGCATGGCGATGTCCTTGGCCAGCTCGTCGCTGCCACCGTTCATGGCCACCAGTACGCCGATGCGTGTGCCGTGCAGGTAGGCGCCGATACGCTCGGCTCCGTCCAGCAGTTCGGCGCGGCGGAACTGGATGTTCTCGCCGATCTTGGCGACCAGCGCCTGGCGCGCATCCTCGACGCTGCCGCCGTCGATGGGCAGTGCCTTGACGGCTTCGGCATCGGCCACGCCCTTGTCCAGCACGGCAGCGGCCACGGCGTCGGCGAAGGCGGCGAAGTTGGCGTCCTTGGCCACGAAGTCGGTCTCGCAGTTGACCTCCACGAGCGCGGCACGACGGCCGTCGCTGGTGCTGGCCAGGGCAAGGCGACCTTCGGCGGCAACGCGTCCGGCCTTCTTGTCGGCCTTGGCCAGGCCCTGCTTGCGCAACCATTCGATGGCCACGTCGATGTCGCCACCGTTCTCGGTGAGCGCTTTCTTGCATTCCATCATGCCGGCGCCTGAGCGCTCGCGGAGTTCCTTGACCTGTGCTGCGGTGATCTGCATGGGTACCTCGGTTTCGAATCGGGTGGCGCGCCGGGCAAGCGCCCCGGCGCGGCGTAAACTTGGGGCCCGGGACTTACTCGGCAGCCTCGCTGCCTTCAGCCTTGTCCTCGGACTTCGCCTTGGCTTTGGGCTTGTCCTCGTCCTTGGGCTCGGCCTTCTTCGCGGCGGCCTTCTTCGCCGGCGCCTTCTTGGCCGGGGCGCGCTTGCGTGGCACGGCCTTCTTCTTCGGCGCCGTCTTGTCCTGGGTGACCGGGTTGCCCTCGGCGTCCAGTTCGACGAACTCGTCGGACTCGTTGACCACGATCTGCGGCGCGGCGGCCTTGCCCTCCAGCACCGAGTCGGCCACGGCACGGGCGTAGAGCTGTACCGCGCGGATGGCATCGTCGTTGCCGGGGATCACGTAGTCGATTTCCTTTGGATCGTAATTGGTGTCGACCACGCCGATCACCGGGATGCCGAGCTTGCGCGCCTCGGCGACGGCGATCTTCTCGTGGCCGACGTCGATGACGAACAGGGCGTCGGGCAGACCGGCCATGTTCTTGATGCCGCCCAGCGAACGCTCCAGCTTCTCCTGTTCGCGGGTGAGCTTCAGTACCTCGTGCTTGGGCAGGCGGTCGAAGCTGCCGTCGGTGGCCATCGCCTCGATTTCCTTGAGGCGGGAAATGGACTGCTTGACGGTACGGAAGTTGGTGAGCATGCCGCCCAGCCAGCGGTAGGCGACGAAGGGCATGCCGCAGCGCGAGGCTTCCTCGCGGATGGCGTCGCGGGCGGAGCGTTTGGTGCCGACGAACAGGATGTTGCCGCGCTTCTGCGCCAGTCCGGACACGAAGTTCATCGCGTCGCCGAACAGCGGCATGGTCTTTTCGAGGTTGATGATGTGGATCCTGCCGCGGGCGCCGAAGATGTAGGGCGCCATGCGGGGATTCCAGTAACGGGTCTGGTGGCCGAAATGCACGCCGGCTTCCAGCATCTGGCGCATGGTGACTTGAGGCATGATGATGACTTCTCGTGACAGTGGAACGACGGCGCCGCCCGCGGGCGGAGCACAGGGTTCCGGGGTTGGTTCCTCCACGCACCCTGCAGCGACGATCCGTGGACTTGCCGCCCTTGGGCGGAGGCCGCGGACACCCCGACGCTGGTGTCGGTACGTGTGCGAATTCGCATTCCGTGCGTGGCGCAACCGGGCGGTTGCGGGTCCGATCCGCCAGCACGGGCTGGCGGCAAATCCTTGAAATGATAACCTTCGCGCCCCAGACACAGCAAGTATGTCGATGCCTGCACAGCCCAAGACCCCCGATCAGATCGAGCGCATGCGCGAGGCCGGACGCCTGGCCGGCGAGGTGCTGGCCATGATCGAGCCGCATGTGCGCGCCGGTGTCACCACTGCCGAGCTCGACCGCATCTGCCACGACTACATGGTCGAGGTGCAGCAGGTGGTACCGGCCTGCCTCGGCTACAAGGGCTTCCCCAAGTCGATCTGCACCTCGGTCAATCACGTCATCTGCCACGGCATTCCCAGCCCGCAGAAGACCCTGAAGGACGGCGACATCGTCAATATCGACGTCACCGTGATCAAGGACGGCTTCCACGGCGACACCAGTCGCATGTTCTATGTGGGCGAGCCCTCGATCATGGCGCGGCGCCTGTGCGAGACGGCCTGGGAGGCGATGTGGCGCGGCATCCGCACGGTGCGCCCCGGCACCACCCTCGGCGATCTCGGTCACGCCATCCAGAGTTACGTCGAGTCCGAGCGCTTCTCGGTGGTACGCGAGTACTGCGGGCACGGCATCGGCGAGCGTTTCCACGAGGAACCCAGCATCCTGCACTACGGTCGGCCGGGGGATGGCATTCGCCTGGTGCCCGGCATGACCTTCACCGTGGAACCGATGGTCAACGCCGGCAGCCGCCACACGCGCCTGCTGCCCGACGGCTGGACCGTGATCACCAAGGACCGCTCCCTGTCGGCGCAGTGGGAACACACCGTTCTGGTCACCGACAGCGGCTTCGAGGTACTCACCCTGCGGCCGGGAGAAAGCGTCCCCGCGTGAACGCCGCCCTGCTGCTGGAGGACTGGCTCGACGAGGTCGTCGCCGACGACATCGCCCTCGATGCCGCCGCCTGCCGCGAGTGCCTGGCCGAAGGCGATGCGCGCCTGCATGCAGCCTTCGATCACGACGTACCGGTCGACGGACTGGTGCGCCAGCGTGCGCGTCTGGTCGATCGCGTGCTGTGCGCACTGTGGCGCGGCTTCGAGGACATAGCCGGCGCGGTCGCCCTGATCGCCACCGGCGGCTACGGCCGCGGCGAACTGCATCCGCATTCGGACATCGATCTCATGCTGCTGGTCGCGCAGGCGCCCACAGGCGCGGCCGCCGCAGTGCTGGGCCGTTTCCAGGCGGCGCTGTGGGACACCGGTCTTCGTTTCGGCGTAACCGTGCGCACGCCGGCGCAGTGTCGCGAGGCGGCCGCCGCGGATGTCGGCGTGGCCACAGCGCTGATGGAGGCACGCCTGCTGACCGGACCCGCAGAACTTTTCGACGCCATGCGCGGCGTGGTGGCGCCGCCGGAGTTGTGGCCGAGCGCCGACTACTTCCGCGCCAAGGTGGCCGAGCAGCAGGCGCGCCATGCACGTTTCCACGATACCGCCTACAACCTCGAGCCCAACCTGAAGGAGGGGCCGGGTGGATTGCGCGATCTGCAGACCCTGGTCTGGGTCGCATTGCGCCACTACGGGCCCGGTAGCATCGACGCCCTGGTCGAACGCGGACTGCTGGGTTCCGACGAAGGCCGCACCCTGATTCGCTGCCGCTCCGAGCTGTGGCGCATCCGCTGGGCCCTGCACCGCCTGGCCGGGCGTGCCGAGGAGCGCCTTCTGTTCGACCACCAGCGCGCGCTCGCCGCGGCCTTCGGGTTGAAGGACGAGCACGCCCAGAACCTGGCGGTGGAACAGTTCATGCAGCGCTACTACCGCGCCGCCATGACGATGGAACGCCTGAACGAACGACTGTTGCAGCGCTTCGAGGAAGCCATCCTTTACGCCGACGAGCCGGAATCGGCACAGCCCATCAACGCCGACTTCGAGGCCAGGCGGGGCTTTGTCGAGGCGCGCGACGGCGAACTGTTCCAGCGCCGCCCACAGGCCCTGATCGAAGTGTTCCTGCTGCTCGCCGAGCGTACCGAACTGCGCGGCGTGCGTTCGACCACGGCGCGCCTGATCGGCGAGGCGCTGCCACGGATCGACGACGCCATGCGCGCCGATGCCGAGGCCAACGCCCTGTTCATGCGCCTGCTGCGTTCCGAGGGTCGCGTGTTCGAGGCGTTGTCGCGGATGAACCGCTACGGCGTGTTTGGGCGCTTCCTGCCGGCTTTCGGCAAGGTGGTCGGGCGCATGCAGTACGACCTGTTCCATGTCTACACCGTGGACCAGCACACGCTGTTCGTGCTGCGCAATCTGCTGCGCTTCCGGGAGGCCGAGGCCGCGCGTACGCACCCGCTGGCGCACGCCGTGCAGCAGCGCCTGCGCAAGCCGGAGCTGTTGCTGCTGGCCGGCCTGTTCCACGACATCGCCAAGGGTCGCGGTGGCGATCACTCCGAACTGGGCGCCGACGACGCCGCGGCGTTCTGCGCCCGTGTCGGGCTGTCTGCCGCCGACACCGACCTCGTCGTGTGGCTGGTCCGCCAGCACCTGCTCATGTCTGTCACCGCGCAACGCCACGACATCACCGACCCGGAAGTCGTCAACCGCTTCGCCACCGAAGTGGCCGAGCGCGAGCGCCTCGATCACCTGTACCTGCTCACCATCGCCGACATTTCCGCCACCAGCCCCAAGCTGTGGAACAACTGGAAGGACCATCTGCTGGCCAGCCTGTACGAGTCGACCCGCTTTGCCCTGCGCCGGGGACTTGGCCACCCGCTGCACCCGGCCGAGCGCATCGCGGAGCATCAGCGCGAGGCGCGCGAGCTGCTGCGCTCCGAGGGCCTGGATGAGGCGACCATCGACGCGGTATGGGCCGACTTCCCCGAGGACAGCTTCCTGCGCTACTCACCCGACCAGCTCGCCTGGCAGACGCGCGCCCTCGCCGGCCAGCCGCGCGAGGCGCTGCCGCTGGTCCTGGTGCGCCTGAACGAGCGCCGCGGCACCACGGAAGTGTTCGTGTGCAGCCCCGACAAGGACGGCCTGTTCGCCACCGTCACCGCCATGCTCGACCGCCTGGGCCTCAATGTGCTGGAAGCGCGCATCGTCAACTCGGCCGGGGGACTCGCCCTCGACACGTTCCAGGTGCTGGACCGCGACGGCAGGGCGGTCACCTCTCCGCGGCGCAATGCCGAGATCGGCTCTGCCATCGCGCGTGCACTGGCGCATGATCCGCTGCGACCGGAACTGGTGCGGCGTGCGTTGAGCCGACGCCAGCGCCACTTCCAGATTCCGGTCCAGGTGGAGTTCAACCAGCGCGACGGGCGCAGCGAGATGCTGCTGGTCTGTTCCGACCGCGCCGGCCTGCTGGCCGTGGTGGCGCAGGCGCTGCGCCAGTGCGGCGTGCGCGTGCACGATGCGCGCATCGCCACCTTCGGTGAGCGCGCCGAGGACTTCTTCATGCTCACCGACGAGGCCGACCGCCCCCTGGATGAAGCCGCACAGGCGGTCTTGCGCGAGACCCTGGTCGCCAACATCGGCGAGCAGTGGGAGGCGTCGCGGTTGCATTGATGGGGGAGCGCCTGCGGCGCGGGCTGCTTGTGTCGTCCATGACTTGGTTTCCGTCCGCCCTCCGGCGGCCGGGTCACTTTCTCTTGCTCTTCCAAGAGACCGCCAACCAAAGAGAAGGACGCCCCAGTGGCGCGCCACACGGGAC
>DAOMOD010000087.1:0-17073 GCA_035444205.1 Lysobacteraceae bacterium | reverse complement strand
GGAAGCTCTCCTTGTGATGGGCGAGGCACCACTTGGCCATGATCGAGCCGCCGCGGCTGACGATGCCGGTGACGCGCTTCGCGGTGAGCGGCACATAGCGCAGCAGTACGCCGGCATGGATGGTGAAGTAGTCCACGCCCTGCTCGGCCTGCTCGATCAGGGTGTCGCGGAAGATCTCCCAGGTCAGCTCCTCGGCCTTACCGTTGACCTTCTCCAGGGCCTGGTAGATCGGCACCGTGCCGATCGGCACCGGGCTGTTGCGGATGATCCACTCGCGCGTTTCGTGGATGTGCTTGCCGGTGCTGAGGTCCATCACCGTGTCGGCGCCCCAGCGGATCGCCCACACCAGCTTCTCCACCTCCTCGGCGATGGAGCTGGTGACGGCCGAATTGCCGATGTTGGCGTTGACCTTGGTGAGGAAGTTGCGGCCGATGATCATCGGCTCGCTTTCCGGGTGGTTGATGTTGTTGGGGATGATGGCGCGACCACGCGCCACTTCATCGCGCACGAAGGCCGGCGTGATCAACTTCGGAATGGCCGCACCAAAGTGCTCGCCGCCGTGCTGCGCCAGCAGGTGCGCCTCGCGGATCGCGTCGATGCGCTGGTTCTCGCGGATGGCGATGAATTCCATCTCGGGGGTGACGATGCCGCGGCGGGCGTAGTGCATCTGGGTCACGTTGGCGCCATCCACGGCACGGCGCGGCGCGCGGCGCCCGGGGAAGCGCACGGCGTCGAGTTCCGCCGCAGCGGCACGACGACGGCCAAACTCCGAGCTGAGGTCGGCCAGCGTATCGGTATCGCCGCGCTCGCCGATCCACTCGGCGCGCAGCGGCGCCAGGCCGCTGGCGAGGTCGATTGCCACCGCGGGATCGGTGTAGGGGCCGGAGGTGTCGTAGGTGACGAACGGCGCGTTCTTCTCGGCACCAAACAGGGCGGGAGTATCGGCGAGCACGATCTCGCGCATCGGTACCTTGAGGTCCGGGCGGCTGCCCTCGACGTGGATCTTGCGCGAGCCCGACAGCGGTCGGGTCACTTCGGCCGACAGCTCGGCGGTGCGGGTCAGCAGATCGTTGGGCTGGGCGCTCATGGCGTCGTCCTCTGGCGGTCGGGGGGCTGGAAGCAGCGGCGCCGGGATACGGAGGACGTATCGCGAAGCTCCCTACGCTGGTACGAGCCAGGTCAGGTTCCAAGGGTCTCTCTCAGCCCGCAGCGCGGGCACCCCTGCTTCATCGCGGCCATTGGACCATGCGCGCCGGATCGATGCCAGTGACCTGTAACAGGCCACTGGCCCGAATTTCTCACCGCCCATCGCGGATCAAGTCCGGGACCTGCGCCATTGCGGACGTTTGTGAGATATGCGGGCTTGCCGGCTGTGACCTATGGCACTTCGCCAGGCCCGGGAAACAACGCATCTTGCTTGCCGCAATGCCGCGAAAAGCCTAGACTTTCCGCCCTTTAACCCGCCCCGGCAGATCACCTCCATGGACTTCGAAAGCGCCCGTTTCAACATGATCGAGCAGCAGGTGCGCCCGTGGGAGGTTCTGGCGCCGCGTGTCCTTGAGGCGCTCGGCACCATTCGCAGGGAGGATTTCGCACCGCCGCGCTACCGCAAGCTGGCCTTTTCCGACATGGCCCTGCCGCTGGATCACGGCCAGGTGATGATGAAACCGGTGGTGGAAGGACGCATGCTGCAGGCGCTGGACATCCAGCCGGACAGCGACGTGCTGGAGATCGGCACCGGCACCGGCTTCATCACCGCCTGCCTTGCCCATCTCGGCCGGGAAGTGCTCAGCGTCGACATCTTCGAGGACCTCGCCGAGCGCGCCGGCGAACGCCTCAAACTGCTCGGACTGGGCAATGCGCGGATCGAGGTGGCCGATGCCATGGGCGACTTCGACCCCGGCCGCCGCTTCGATGCCGTGGCCGTCACCGGCGCGGTGGCATCCATCCCGCAGCGCTTCCTCGACTGGGTGCGTCCGGGCGGACACCTGTTCGTCATCGCAGGCGCCTCGCCGGCCATGCAGGCCTGGCGTCTCAGCCTCGGCGAGGACGGCCACTGGCAGCGGGAAAGCCTGTTCGAGACCGACCTGCCCTACCTGATCCACGCCGAACCGGAGGCGCGCTTCGTCTTCTGACGCGAACGCCGCAGGCCTTCCTGAATCCACCCACTCTGGAACCACCCCATCATGTCGATTCGACTTTCCCTGATTGCCGCCACCGTCGTCATCGCCCTGAGCGCACCGGCCAGCGGTGCCGACCTGGTACAGATCTATGAACTGGCCCGTCAGAGCGATCCGCAGTTGCAGCAGGCGGAATCCAATCGCTATGCCGAGGCCGAAAACATCGTGCAGACCCGCGCCGGGCTGCTGCCCAGCCTGAGCGGCAGTGCCACACTCAGCCGCGGCAGCTCCGAAACCGACTTCGACGACGGCTCGGTCGACAAGTCCAACAGCCGTTCGCGCAGCTATGGCCTGTCGCTTTCGCAATCCATCTACAACCACGCCAACTACACGCGGCTGCGCGGGGCACGTGCCCAGCTGTCGCGTGTCGACGCGGAATACGAATCGGCACTCAATGGACTGTTGCTGCGCGTGTCCGAGCGCTACTTCGATGTTCTGACCGCAGTCGAATCCCTGGTTTCGGCCAATGCCGAGGAGCGCGCGGTCAAGCGTCAGCTCGAGCAGGCCGAACAGCGCTTCGAAGTCGGCCTCACGGCCATCACCGACGTGCACGAAGCGCGTGCGCGCTACGACGGCGCCCGTGCCAACGCCATCGCCGCGCAGAATGCGCTGGATGACGCCCGCGAGGCGCTTGCCGAGCTGACCGGCCGCTCCGTCGACGCGTTCAAGGCGCTCGGCGAGGATCTCCCTCTGGACTCCCCGAGTCCTGCCGGCGCCGAAGCCTGGGTGGAGTTGGCCGTCGACAGCAACCCCTCTCTGATCGCGCGTCGCTATTCGGTGGATGCCGCCGGTCATAGCGTGGACACGGCACGTGCGTCCCACCTGCCGACACTGGGGCTGAGCGCCAGCTACAGCGATGGCGCCGCCTGGGGCGGCGTCGCCCCTCCGGTGCGGGCGCGCGGCACGCAGTCCGACTCCATCAGCCTGACCCTGTCGGTGCCCATTTTCGAGGGCTTCGGCACCCAGTCGCGCGTGCGCCAGTCCATCCATTTCCGCGATATCGCCCTGGACCAGTTCGAAGCCGAGCGTCGCAGCGTACTGCGCCAGACGCGCAACGCCTATCGTGCGGTGGTCGCCGGCATCAGCGAGGTCGAAGCGCGGCGCCAGGCCCTGGTCTCGGCGCGCAGTGCGCTGGAAGCCACCCAGGCAGGCTTCGAGGTGGGCACCCGCACCATCGTCGACGTGCTGCTCAGCCAGCAGCAACTGTTCGCCGCACAGCGCGAGTACGCGCGTTCGCGCCACAGCTTCATCGTCAACAACCTGCGCCTGAAGGCGGCTGCCGGCGTCATCGAAGTCAGTGACCTGCAGTACTACAACCGCCTTCTGGTACGCAACCTCAGTGCCGCCGATCTGACGCCCGACTACGAGGGCTGATGCCGGTTCGGAACCGGCAGGAATGGGCCGATCAACATTGAAAACGGCGCCCCCAGGGGCGCCGTTTTCGTTGGATCCCTATCGCCACCGCCAGCGCAGCGGCGTGATCCGCGCCCGCAGGCGCTACTGTTGCAGATCGATCTCCAGCCCCCCGGTGATCGAGAAGGCGAGGTTGATCAGGAGCGCGGATATGATGCCACCGATGAATCCGAGAACTGCGTAGATGATCGGAAAGATGATGATCGCCAACAGCCCCATCCCGCCGAGCATCCCTCCACCCTCCATGGACGCTCCGAAGATCAACGACATCACCGCCATCATCACGCCAAGCAACAGGCCGACCAGACCCAGATAGACGGCCATGTTGACACCCATCGACAGAACACCGAAACGCTTGATTTTCATGATTCCCCTCCCCAGGGGCAGGCGCGAATTGCGCGCAACTACCTTACACGCATTTGGCCGAGGCTTGAAAGCATGGCGTCGAGCCTACGCAATCTTGTTCGCGGGGCTGGCAGCGGTTCGAGCCCGGCACCTGAACCGTGAATGCGCCCGCGAAACCAGGAAGCGGGCATGATCGTGTGCGCTCCAGCATCCGGGGCGTGGCCCCCGGAATGGCAGCGACAACGCGGGCCGGAATCCCTATTCGAATTCGGGCTTGGGCTCGCGCGCCAGCAGGCCGCGCACGCCATCGGCTGGGCTCAGCTCGCCTTGCAGCACGCGGTGGATATGCTCGGTGATGGGAAGGTCGAGCTCCGCGCGTCGCACGTGGCGCATCACTTCCTCGGCGGTCTGTACACCCTCCACTACCTGCCCGATCTGGGAGATCGCCTCTTCGAGCGGCACGCCCTGACCGAGCAGGAGACCGAAGCGGCGATTGCGCGACAGGTCGCCGGTGCAGGTGAGCACAAGATCGCCGAGGCCGGCGAGTCCCATCAGGGTTTCGGCACGGCCGCCAAGCGCAGCGTTCAGGCGCAGCATCTCGTTGAGGCCGCGCGTGATCAGACCGGCACGGGCGTTCAGGCCAAGCTGCATGCCATCGGCGACACCGGTCGCCACCGCCAGCACGTTCTTGACCGCGCCGCCGATGCCGGCGCCAATCATGTCGGTGCCGGTGTAGGCACGGAACGCCGGTGCGTGCAGAAGGCTGGCCACGCGGGTGGCGAAGTCGGCATCGGGAGAATGGACGGTGACGGCAGTCGGCAGACCCTGCGCGACTTCCCTGGCAAAGGACGGTCCGGTGATCGCCGCCAGCGGCACACCGTCGCCCAGGTGCTCCGCTGCGACCTCATGCAGGAAACGCCCGCTGCCGGGCTCGAAGCCCTTGGTCGCCCACACCACGCCGGCATGGCGCGAGCGCAGCGGCGCCATGCGCGCCAGCACATCGGGAAAGGCATGGCTGGGAGTGACCACCAGCAGCAGATCGGCGCCGGCTACGCTGGCGGAAAAATCGGCGCTGTAGTCGAGTGCTGCGGGCAGCGCGACGCCGGGCAGGAAGCGGGTGTTCTCGCGCCCGGCAGCCATGGCCGCGATGGCATTGCCATCGCGGCCCCATAGCGTGGTGGCCACTTCGTTGCGCGCCAGCAGGGCCGCCAGCGCGGTGCCCCAGGAGCCGGCGCCGAATACGGCGACGCGAGGGGCATCGAAGCGCATGGATCAGGCCTGGGCGGAATCCTGGGGCGCGGCCTGCCCCTGCTGCTGCGCCTCGGCGCGACGGCGCTGGGTCTCGGCGTACACCTGCTCGAAGTTGATCGGCTGCAGGAGCAGCGGCGGAAAGCCGCCGTTCTGGACCAGGTCGCTCACCACCTGGCGGCAATAGGGGAACAGCACATGCGGGCAGTAGCTGCCCAGCACCGAGTCGAGCTGGGCCGGCTCGAAGCCCTGCACGGCGAACACGCCGGCCTGCTGCACCTCGGCGAGATAGGCGTTCTTGTCGTTGACCGTGCAGGTCACCGTGGCCGAGAGCACGACCTCGTAGACGCTCTCTGCGACCTGGGCGACCTTCTGGCTGATGTTCAGCTCGACCCGCGGCTGGCCTTCTTCCTGGAACACATGCGGGGCGTTGGGGGCCTCGAAGGAGGCGTCCTTGACGTAGATCTTCTGGACGTTGAGCTGCGGACCGCTCTGCTGGGCGGCGCCGTTGGCGATGGGATCGGCCATGGGGTTCCTCACGGATTCGGGAAACAAAGAAGCGGGATTATCCCATGTCGGCGCCTTCCGCGCATCCAGTGGGGGGCATAGTGCTTGCCGCGCGCTGACGAACTCCCGCTCGTCGAGCTGATGGCGCGCCGCGTGGCCGGGCGGGTGCAGCAGGACGATGAGCGTGTCCGGTGCCCCGCTCGGCTCCAGGGGCATCGCTGCAAGCGGATGCGTGCACAGCAACGCCCATCCGGCGGCCAGGGCCGCCACCTTCATGCGAAAACTCATGTTCATCCCCTGTTTGGATAGTCCGTTAGATTCGAATCTCGCCGCGGTGTCCGGGTGCGCCTTGCACACACCCGACCATCCGCTGCTGCCAGGTTAGCGCCCGCTTCGTCCGGGCATGGCGCCGAGCCCCGCACCCAGGACCAGCAGGCCGGCCAGCACAATCCAGCCGATAGTGTTGCCGGCCGGGATGCTTACCGGGTCCGGGAGCGTGGGGCCGCCCAGCACCTCGACGACCTGCTCGCGCAGCAGTTCGGGTTCGCCGTCCGAAGGAATGCCGCTCAGCGACACTAAACCGACCAACTGGAAGCGATAGACGCCTGGGGGCAGGGGTCCAATCGGATAAGTATTCGTGTAAAGCCTGCCAGTCGGCACGCCGACGAACTGCGGCTGCATTACGAGGAGCAACTCGACCCGATCGCCATCGAATTCGACGTGATGTGCCAAGGGGAAGTAATACTCGTCCCTGACGACGCGGGCCTGGATCGGTTGTCCTGCAATTGGCGCCTCCGGCAGGATGGTGAACTCGTGGATGCTCAAGGCCATCTGCGCATGCGTTTGCATCGACGGCAGAAACAGCACTAGGGCAACCAGAGAAGCCATCCAGCGACGCTTGCGTTGCCGGCCGCCAAACGCGTTGCCAGTCGCAAGAGCCGGCATTCCAAACTTGTCGTGTTGCATCCGTGATCTCCTGAAATGTCCACCGTGCATGCTGAGCTGCGTGGATGGGCCGGAGTCCACTCTCGAACCCGTTCGTGGTGAGGAGCGCGGATCGAGACCGAAGGTCGAGGCCGCGCGTCTCGAACCACCTGCGCGATGTCCCTAGTAGACGCGATCCCGATTGCGCGACGCGCGGCTCGACAGCTCACCACGAACACAAGGTTGGAGCGTACTGAGCTCCGTCCCGGATGATGCTCATGTTGCATTCCGGCCGCGACACGCTGAAAGACAACGTGCGCCTGTCCAGGAGACGCATCAGTCCGGTGATGCCCCCAAGCGCACCGAGGCTCGATGACCTTCGCGTTCTCGCGTCCCTGATGGCAGTGCTATCGACCGCCCATGCGGTGAAGCTGGTGGGCGGAAGTGGGCCACGCCGGAGCCCGTGGGTCGATGCTTCGAGCGGTAGAAGGTTCAGCGCTTGCCGCGCGTCACCGGCAGGTCGGCGGCAGTCCAGGCCTGCATGCCGCCGGCCAGCACGCTGACCCGCTTGAAGCCCGCCATTACCAGACGCCGCGCCGCCTGGCCGGAGGTGGCGCCGGTGCGGCACACGATGACCACCGGCTTGTCGGCCAGCTTGGCCATGTCCTTGGATTTGGGATCGAGCTGCGACAGCATGACGTGGCGGGCGCCGACGATATGACCCTTCTCGAAGTCCGCCAGCGGCGAGATATCGATCACCGCCGCGTCCTCGCGATTGATCAGGTTGACCAGGGCCTGCGGGCTGACCTCGCCGAAACCACGCCGCCGGCGCGCGACCTCGTTGTAGACGATGGCGATGGTGAGGCCGACGAACAGCGCGGTCAGCAGGGGATGGGCGGCGATGAACTCGGGCAGGTGTTCGAAGAACATGGGGAAGAAGGGCATGCGATCAAGGGCGCGCATTATCGGCTGGTGCAGCGTTGCAAGCAAAACGACGGCGCTCGCTCATCGCCGACGCCATTCGACACCAACCGCGTCGACCATTCGGCCCGCACTCCATGGGGTCGTTGCGGATGGTTCGAAGCGCGCCCTTCGTTGATGCTCGCATCGCGGACCTTGGTGATGCGTGAAACATCAGTTTCAACACTCAGCACATGACTAATGATGTTTTTCGGTGTATCTTTCGCGGCATCCTCCTGCGACGAACCGCGCGCTCGTGATCACCGCCGCCCAGCTTCGTGCCGCCCGTGCCCTGCTCGGCATGGATCAGCGCACGCTGGCCGCGCGGACCGGTCTGTCGCTGCCCACCATCCAGCGCATGGAGGCCAGCGGTACCGTGGTCCGCGGCAACGTCGATTCCCTGATGAAGCTGATCGCGGCGCTCGATGCCGCCGGCATCGAGCTGATCGGCGACGGCGATGCCAGCAGCGGCGGTGGGCGCGGCGTGCGTCTGAAGGTTCCGCCTGCATCATCCGTCCCGGGTGAAACGCGGCCATGAAACGCGGAACCCACGCATGAGTCCGGCACCACTGCCGATGCTGCTCGTCTTGATCGGTGCGCTGCTGGTACTCGCCATGGCAGCCGCATTCCACGCACGCAGGCGCTTTGCGGGCACCTTCACCTACGCCATCACGTTGGCGCTGGCACTGGCGGCGCTGGCCCTGGCGATGATGGCCCTGACGCAACCGCCGCAAGTGCAGGTGTTGCCACTCGGCGTACCGTGGCTGGGCGCGCATTTCCGCCTCGATGCGCTGTCGGCGACGTTCGCCGTCGTCATCAACCTCGGTGCGGCGGCGGCAAGCCTGTACGGCATCGGCCACGCCCGCCACGAGCGCGAACCGGGCCGCGTCCTGCCGTTCTTTCCAGCCTTCGTCGCCGGCATGAATCTGGTGCTGCTGGCCGACGATGCCTTCAGTTTCCTGCTGGCGTGGGAACTGATGTCGCTGCTGTCCTGGGCGTTGGTGGTGGTGCAGCATCGCGATGAAAGCAACGTGCGCGCCGGCTACGTGTACATCCTGATGGCAAGCTTCGGCACGCTGGCGCTGCTGCTGGCCTTCGCGCTGCTCGCCGGACCCGAGGGCGGCTACGCCTTCCAGGCGATGCGCGATGGCGCACGCTCCCCGCTGCTGGCGGCCACAGTGCTCGGCCTGGCATTGCTGGGCGCCGGCTCCAAGGCCGGGCTGGTGCCTCTGCATGTGTGGCTGCCGCTGGCGCATCCGGCTGCCCCCAGCCACGTGTCGGCGCTGATGAGTGGCGTAATGACCAAGGTCGCGGTGTACGCCTTCGTGCGCATCGTGTTCGACCTGAACGGCGCACCGGCCTGGTGGTGGGGCGTGCCGGTGTTGATCGTCGGCGCCGCCAGTGCGGCGCTCGGTGTGCTGTACGCGCTGATGCAGGACGACATCAAGCGCGTGCTCGCCTGCAGCACCATCGAGAATATCGGCTTCATCTTCGTCGCGCTGGGCCTGGCCCTGGCCTTTCATGGCAACGGTTTCGGCGCCGCCGCGGCATTGGCGCTGACGGCAGCGCTGCTGCACGTGTTCAACCACGCGCTGTTCAAGACCGCGCTGTTCCTGGGCGCTGGCGCCATCCTCGGCGCAACCGGCGAACGCAGCCTGCAACGACTCGGCGGATTGATCGGGCGCATGCCGGTCACCGCGGTGCTGATGCTGGTGGCGTGCGCGGCGATTGCAGCACTTCCGCCACTCAACGGCTTCGTGTCGGAGTGGCTCGCGTTCCAGGCCATCCTGCTCAGTCCCGACCTGCCGCAGTGGGGACTCAAGCTGCTGATTCCGGCGGTTGGCGCGGTGCTGGCACTGTCCGCCGCACTGGCGGCGGCCTGCTTCGTGCGTCTGTATGGCATCGCCTTCCTCGGGCGCGCGCGCAGCGATGCGGCGGCTTGTGCGGCCGAAACCGACCGCTGGTCGCTGGCGGCCATCGCTGCGTTGGCGCTGCTGTGCGTGCTGGCCGGCATGGTGCCCGGCGCGATCATCGACGCCCTGGGTGGCGCCGCCGCGGTCGCGCTCGACGCACGCATGCCGACCCAGCTCGAGGTGCCCTGGCTGTCCATCGTACCCATCGCCGAGAGCCGAAGTTCCTACAACGGCCTGCTGGTCTTCGGTTTCATCGCTGCTTCGGCGATGCTCGCCGCCTTCGCCATCCACCGTCTCGCTTCGCGTGCGCTGCGCCGCGGTCCGGCCTGGGATTGCGGCTTCCCCAATGCCGACCGCGACACCCAGTACTCCGCGGCCAGCTTTGCGCAGCCGATCCGGCGCGTGTTCGCGAGTGTCGTGTTCGGCGCACGCGAGCGCGTGCACATGCCGCCACCCGGTGACGACCGTCCGGCGCGTCTCGACCTCGAACTGCACGACCCGGCGTGGGAGCGCATCTATACGCCGCTGTCCGGCTTGATGTCCTTCCTCACCGAACGCTTCAACCACCTCCAGTTCCTGACCATTCGCCGCAACCTCAGCCTGGTGTTCATGGCGCTGGTGTTCCTGCTCATGGTGATCGCGCTGTGGACCTGATCGCATCACTGCTGATACAGGGCACGCAGATGCTGCTGGTGCTGGCGCTGGCACCGGCGTTCACCGGCCTGGTGCGGCGCGCACGTGCGCGTCTGCTGCGCCGGCGCGGTCCGTCCCTGCTGCAACCCTACCGCGACCTGTGGCGATTGTTGCGCAAGGAAGTGGTGCTCGCCGAACAGGCGTCGTGGCTGTACCGGGTCATCCCCTATCTGGTGTTCGCCACCCTCTGGGTGGCTGCGGCGCTGGTGCCGACGTTCGCCACCGGGTTGATGTTCAGTTGGTCGGCCGATCTGATCGCGATCATCGCCCTGCTCGGCAGCGCGCGCTTCTTCCAGGCACTGGCGGGCATGGACACCGGCACCAGTTTCGGCGGCATCGGCGCCAGCCGTGAGGTGATGATCGCCAGCCTCGCCGAGCCGGCGCTGATCATGATCGTATTCACGCTGGCGCTGGTCGCAGGGTCCACCCAGCTTTCCACCGTGGCCGAAGTCATGCTGAGCGGCGAGGTCGGGCTGCGGGTATCGCTGGGTCTCGCCCTGATCGCGCTGCTGATCGTCGCCCTGGCCGAGAACGCGCGCATTCCGGTGGACAATCCGACCACCCACCTCGAGTTGACCATGGTGCACGAGGCGATGCTGCTCGAATACTCGGGCCGTCACCTGGCGCTGATGGAGCTGGCGGCGTCACTGAAGCTGCTGCTGTACGCCTCGTTGATCGCCTGCCTGTTCCTGCCCTGGGGAATGGCCCCGGCGGGCGCCGGTGCCACGGCGCTGATCGCTGGCGGCGGCGCCTGGACGCTCAAGCTGGTCGGACTCGCCCTGCTGCTGGCGCTCGCCGAGACCGTGGTCGCCAAGATGCGCGTGTTCCGCGTACCCGACTTCCTGGGAGCGGCCCTGATGCTGGGCCTGCTGGGCACGTTGCTGCTGTTCCTGTCGAGGAGCCTGTAAGCGATGCAGGCCAACCTCGCCTTCGATATCGCCCATGTGCTGGCCGGTGCGTTGCTGCTGACCAGCTTCATGCTGCTCTACCAGCAGCGGCTGTACGCGCTGCTCAACGTGTTCGCGTTGCAGGCGCTGGTGCTGTCCGCGTCGGTCGCCTGGCAGGCGCACCTGCAGGATGCGCCGCATCTCTACGTCACCGCGGCCATCGCGCTGGTGTTCAAGGCGGTAACGATTCCACTGGCGCTGCATCGCATCGTGGCGCGCCTTGGCATCCACCGCGAGATCGAGGCCGTGGTGGGCACCGGTCGCACCATGATCGTCGGCATCATGCTGGTGGCGCTGGCCATGGTGGTGATGCTGCGCGCCACGCCGGAAGCCGACCCGCTCGCCCGTGAGGACCTCGCCTTCGCGCTGGCAGTGCTGCTGCTTGGCCTGCTGATGATGGTCACGCGGCGCAATGCGGTCAGCCAGGTGGTGGGTTTCATGTCGATCGAGAACGGCCTGATTCTGGCCGCGACCGGCGCCCGCGGCATGCCGCTGGTGGTCGAGATCAGTGTCGCGTTCTCGGTGATGGTGGCGCTGATCGTCATCGGCATCTTCCTGTTCCGCATCCGCGAACGCTTCGACACGGTGGACGTGCACGCACTCGACCGCTTCCGCGGAGAACGCTTGTGACTACCTGGCTGCCGGACGGGTTGACACTGATCCTGCTGGTGCCGGCGGCGAGCGCCGCGGTGCTGGCCCTGGTGCCGGGCTATCGCCTGTCGGCGCGGCTCAACGTGCTCTCGTGTCTGCTCACGCTGATGGCCGCGGCATCGCTGCTGATCCGGCCGTCGGCGACCGGACCGTACCTGCTGGTCGACGACCTCAACATCGTGTTCCTGGTGCTGAACACCTTCGTGGCCTTCACCACCAGTGTGTTCAGTGCCAGCTACATCGCGCACGAGCTGGAGAGCGGGCGCCTGACGCCGCTGCACCTGCGCTTCTACCACGCCATGTACCAGGTGCTGCTGTTTGCCATGAACCTGGCGCTGGCGGCCAACAATCTGGGGCTGATGTGGGTGGCCATCGAACTGGCCACGCTGACCACGGTGCTGATGGTGGGCATCTACCGAAGTCACGAGGCACTGGAGGCGGCCTGGAAGTACTTCATTCTCGGCAGTGTCGGCATCGCCCTGGCACTGTTCGGCACCATCCTGGTGTACATGGCGGCGCAGCCGGTGGTCGGTGAGGGTAGCGCCGGCATGGTGTGGACCGTACTGATGGAGCATGTCGCGGGTTTCGATCCGGCGCTGCTCAACATCGCCTTCGTGTTCCTGCTGCTGGGCTATGGCACCAAGGTCGGTCTGGCACCGCTGCACGCCTGGCTCCCCGATGCGCACGCCGAGGGTCCGACGCCCATTTCGGCGGTATTGTCGGGCCTGCTGCTGAACGTGGCGCTGTATGCCGTGCTGCGCTTCAAGCTGCTGCTGGCCGGGCACCCGGAAGCACTGGCCGCCGGTCCGCTGCTGGTGACCATGGGGCTTTCCTCGCTGCTGTTCGCCGGCTTCATGCTGTACCGAAGGCGCGATATCAAGCGCATGTTCGCCTACTCCTCGATCGAGCACATGGGCATCATCGCCTTCGCCTTCGGCATGGGCGGGCCGCTGGCCAACTTCGCCGGCCTGCTGCACATGACCATGCACAGCCTCACCAAGTCGGCGATCTTCTTCGCAGTCGGCCACATTGCCCAGGTCAAGGGTACGCAGAAGATCGCCGACATCCGCGGTCTGACGGCCAGCCATCCGCTGCTGGGCTGGGGCCTGGTCGTGGGGGTGGTGGCCATCGCCGGCATGCCGCCGTTCGGCATCTTCATGAGCGAATTCCTGGTGGTCACCTCGACCTTCGCGCGCGCGCCGCTGCTGGCGATCCCGCTGGTGCTGGGCCTGCTGGTGGGCTTCGGCGCACTGCTCCTCAGAGTGCATGGTCTGGCCTTCGGCCTGGCGCCGACCCGCGCCAGCCATCTGCCGATGCTGGCGCACCTCACCCTGGTGGTGATCGCCGGCGTCTGGCTGCCGGCGCCGGTCGTGGCCTGGTTCCGCCATGTCGCGGCCATGCTCGGCTGAGGGCACGACCATGATTTCGCTTTCCGAGTTCGTCGCCGCCGCACCTCTCGACAGCCAGAAGCCATGGCCGCGCGCGCTGGCAAGCGTGGAAACATGGCGCGCCGCAGCGGCACGACTGGCGCGCGGCGACTGGGAGTTGCTGGGCCTGTGGGGCGAGAGCGAGGGCGTGCACATGGCCGTGCGCGAGCCTGCCAGCGGGACGGCGGCGGTGCTGAGCCTGGCGTGCGCCGAGCATTTCCCCTCGGTGGCGCAGTTGCATCCGCCGGCGCAACGGCTGGAGCGCGCGATCAAGGACCTGTGCGGGCTGGAAGCATCCGGCGCGCCGGACGCGCGGCCCTGGCTCGACCACGGGCGCTGGCCACTGGCCTCGCCACTCGGCCGCGCGCATGCGCGCACGCCTGCCGCCCTCGACTACGCGTTCCTCGCCACCGAGGGCGAGGACATCCACCGCATTCCGGTCGGCCCGGTACACGCCGGCATCATCGAGCCCGGCCATTTCCGGTTCAGTGCGTTCGGCGAGACCGTGGTGCGGCTGGAACAGCGCCTGGGATACGTGCACAAGGGCACCGAGACGCTGCTGGCAAATGCCGAGATCCCAGGCGCGGCAATGCTCGCAGGGCGCGTTTCCGGCGACAGCACGGTGGCCTACGCGCTGGCGTTCGCGCGCGCCCTGGAGGCGGCCACCGGCACCGAGGTGCCGCCGCGTGCGCACTGGCTTCGCGCACTGTTGGCGGAACTGGAGCGCGTTGCCAACCACTTCGGCGACTGGGGCGCGATCTGCAACGATGCGTCCTTCGCCCTGCTGCACGCGCATTGCGGCGTCTGGCGCGAACACGTGCTGCGCGCCGCCGACGCCTGCTTCGGACACCGCCTGATGATGGACCGCGTGGTGCCGGGCGGTGTCGCCTGCGATCTCGACGATGCCGGCGAGGCCATGCTGCGCCTGTTGATGGCGCAGGTCGGCGCCGCACTGCCATCGCTGATCGATACCTACGAGAACACCGCCTCGCTGCAGGACCGCACCGTCGGCACCGGCTTCGTGCATCCCGACCTGGCGCGCCAGTTCGGCGCCGGCGGGTTCGTGGGACGCGCCTCGGGGCGCGACTTCGACGCGCGCCGCGACCTCGCCTACCCACCCTATGATCAGCTCGAGTTCCAGGTTCCGGTATTCCAGCAGGGCGACGTCGATGCCCGCGTCTGGATGCGCATCCGCGAGATCGAACAGAGCATTGGCCTGGTGAAGCAGATCCTGGACGGCATGCCCGGAGGCGACCCGGCGCCCTCGGCGCTGACCGCGGTCGCTGCGGCCACTGAAGGCATCGCCGTCGTCGAGGGCTTTCGCGGCGACATACTGGTGTGGTTGCGGCTCGATGCCTCCGGCCGCATCCGGCGCTGCCACCTGCGCGATCCCTCATGGTTCCAGTGGCCGCTGCTGGAAGCCGCGATCGAGGGCAACATCGTCGCCGACTTCCCCCTGTGCAACAAATCCTTCAACTGCTCGTACTCGGGACACGATCTCTGATGCGCAGACTGATCTTCGAAGGACTGCTTCACGCCCCGCTGACCGAAGCCGCCCCCGACCGCGACGACGGTGAAGTGGCTGCCCTGGCGGCGCAGCTCGATCGGGCCGCGCGCGGGCGGCTGGGGCGCAGCCTGTCGATCCGCCAGGTGGATGCCGGTTCCTGCAACGGCTGCGAACTGGAGATCCACGCGCTGAACAATGCCTACTACGATCTTGAGCGTTTCGGCCTGCGTTTCGTCGCCTCGCCGCGTCACGCCGACGTGCTGCTGGTCACCGGCCCGGTCACACGCAACATGGCCGAGGCGCTGAAGCGGACCTGGGACGCGACGCCGGCTCCGAAATGGGTGGTGGCCAGCGGCGCCTGCGCGATCGACGGCGGTTGTTTCGCCGCAAGCTATGCCTGCGTGGGTGGCGTGGATGCCGTGCTGCCGGTGGATCTGCGTATACCCGGCTGCCCGCCGACGCCAGTCGCGCTGCTCAAGGGACTGCTGGCTCTGCTCGCCTGAAGCGCTGCCGAAGGCGGCACGCGCTCATTGCGCCTGCAGATCGGGCAGCGGGCTGACCAGCCACCAGCGTTTCAGCTCGGGGTCGAAGCGCCATTGCTGGCGATCGACGATGGTGCGGGTGGCCAGGGTATGCCGGTTGTAGATCTCGATGTCGACCACGTAGGTGGCCTGGTCGCCCACCATCACCGGTTGTCCGCGCGGGCGGAAGCCGCTGATCACCACTTGGCGATAGCGCTCCAGGTCGATCGTGCGCGGCGGGCGCTCGGCCAGCAGACGCGGATCCATGAACTCCAGCGAACGCTCGAAGCCCCCCCAACGCACCTCCTGGGCGTGCAGGACCAGGGTCTCGTCCAGCATCTTGGCCTCACGCGTCTGCTGCGGGCAGCCGGCGACCAACACCGTAGCGACAACGATCGAGAGACTACGCCACATCACGCGACTCCTGACGGCGGAAGGCGGCGAAGCGCGCTTCCAGGGTGGTGGCGGCGCTGCCGTCGTCGAGCAGCGCGGTGGCGATCAACTGCACGCGCGCGCGGCCGCGGCTGGCGAACGCCTGCCTGAAGTGTTGCCAGCTCTCGCCCTCGGCCAGCCTGGCGCGTACGCGCAGATCGCTCCATACCGGCGCGCTGTAGCGAAGTACCGAGTCCTGCACGTAGATCTCGGAATCGTCGGCCGCCTCGCCCAGCCTGAGCCGCACCAGACCCCAGCCGGCCAGGGTCAGCAGGCTGGCCAGGCTGCCGCCAAAGGCGCAGCCCTTGTCGTTGACGTTGGGACCAAGTGGCGCACCCAGGGTGAGCGACTCTGCGTCGGCATCCAGGACGCGCAGACTGATGGCGCGGGTCAGCGGAATGTGCTCAAGGATGAAGGCTTCGAGTGCTGCGGCGTTCATGCGGACGGGCGAATGGGGATGCGCAAGTCTACACTGGTGGCATGGGTCAAGCGCAGCTTCGACATGTGGTGATCACCCGCCCGGTGGGAGGCGCCGGTTCCCTGCCGAAGCGGCTGGCCGCCATGGATCTTGCGCCGGTCCATCTGCCCGGTCTCAGTCTTGGACCCGGGCCGACCGGGCAGGTCATGCGCGACCAGTTGGCCGCGCTTGCGGACTTCCACGCAGTGATCGCCGTCAGTGCGCCTGCAGTGCGCTTCGCCAGGCGGATGCTGCCGGCGTTGCGCCTGCCGGCGCAGGTGCGCGGATACGGCGTGGGGGCGGCCAGCGCACGTGCGCTGCAGGCGATCTGCGCAGTGCGCGTCGAGTGGCCGCAGCGCGCCGACAGCGAGGGTTTGCTGGCGCTGCCTTCGCTGGCCGCGGTGCGCGGCCGGCGCATCGCCATCCTCGCCGCACCGGGCGGGCGCAGCCTGATCGCCGATACGCTGCGCGAACGTGGCGCGAGGGCCGAGGTGCTGCACGTGTACCGGCGCCAGCCGGCGCGCTGGAATCGCGGCCACCGCGAGAAGCTGGCCGCGTTGTACCGGCCGCTGGTGCTGGCAACCAGCGTGGCCGGTCTGCGCGCGGTAGTTTCGTTGGCGGGCGATCTGGCGGCGCACCTGCTGCAGGGCTGCGCCGTGGTCAGCAGCGAACGCCTCGCCAACGCTGCGCGCGATGCCGGTTTCACCGAAGTCGTGCGGGCCGACGGCCCGGGCGACGCCGCGCTGCTCGAGGCTGTACGCGCCCACATTTCGAATGGGCGGACTTGGTAGCATGGGCACGAGTGAAGAGGAGTTTCCCGTGAGCGAGGACCCGAACCGCACCGCCACCGCCGCGAACGCGCCCGAGCCCGGCAACACGTCGGCCGCGGATCCCGTACGCGCGCCACCACCGGCGCGGCGCGGCGGCGCAGTGGCCTGGCTGGCGCTG
>DAOMOD010000086.1:16906-17117 GCA_035444205.1 Lysobacteraceae bacterium | reverse complement strand
CACCGGCGCCGCCACCACCACAACCAGCAGCAGCACGCATGCAATGAGGGCCTTGAGCATTGTCGCAACCTCGGGCGAAACCTGGATGCACCCTAGCTCCACGCGCCAGCAACGACCAGTGCCTTAGGTCACAGTCGCGGCCAGCTGGCGCACCGCCTGCGGCACCTCATGCGCGGTCGTCACCTCGATCAGGCGGTTGTCCAGCCCGGCA
>DAOMOD010000086.1:0-16878 GCA_035444205.1 Lysobacteraceae bacterium | reverse complement strand
CGGCATCCAGCTCGTGCGCCCAGGTCAGGTGGTAGGGCACGTGCACGCCAAAGCCCCCCAGACGCACGACGGGCTCGATGTCCGAGCGCAACGAGTTGCCGACCAGGTCGATTCTGTGCATGTCCTGCTGCCGCATGATTTTCCGGAAACGGGTGCAGAAGGATAAGCTTGCGCGCTTGGAAGTCCAGGGAGAACCGTCATGCGACTCGAAAATCAGGTCATCGCCGTCACCGGAGCCTTCGGCGTACTGGGGCGCGCCATGGTGCAGGCCGCACTCAGGGCGGGCGCCCGGGTTGCCGCTCTCGACCGTGCTCCATTGCCGGTCGATTTCCAGAGCGGCCCGGACCTGCTCGCCCTGGGCGACATCGATATCACCGAGGACAGGGCCACCACGGCGGCCTTCCAGCAAATCGCCCGGCATTTCGGCGGACTCGACGGGCTGGTCAACATCGCCGGTGGTTTCCGCTGGCAGACACTCGCCGAAGGCGATCCGACTGCCTGGGATGCACTCTACGAGATGAACCTGAAGACCGCGGTCACCGCCAGCCGCGCCGCGCTTGCCCATCTGGTCGAACGCAAGGGCGGGCACATCGTCAACGTGGGCGCACTGGGCGCACTCAAGGCCGGCGCAGGCATGGGACCGTATGCCGCGTCCAAGGCCGGCGTGATGCGCTTCACCGAGAGTCTGGCCGAGGAGGTCAAGGACCGGGGCATCACCGTGAATGCCGTGCTTCCCAGCATCATCGACACGCCCGCCAATCGCAAGGACATGCCCAAGGCGGAATTCGACCGCTGGGTGAAACCCGAGGCCCTGGCGCAGGTGATCCTGTTCCTGCTGTCGGCGGAAGCCGCGCCGGTGAACGGGGCGCTGATCGCGGTACCCGGGCGCGTGTAGCAAGAGATCAGGAAGAACCGGAGAGGCCGCCCCCATGCATGTTCTCGGACTCGGCCTGCACCTGCTGATCGCTGTACTCTGCGCCGTGCACGCCGTGCGCAGTCGGCAGGAGCCCTACTGGCTGTTTGTCCTTTTTCTGTTTCCGCTGATCGGCAGTGTGGTCTACATCCTGGCGATCCTGCTCCCCGATGTTTCGCAGCGCCGCGGCCCGCGTCACGCAGTACGACGCCTGCGCCACGCCATCGACCCCACACGCGATCTGCGCACGGCACAGGATTCGTTCCATGCCGCGCCCACCGTCGAAAACACGCTGCGCTTCGCCGATGCTCTGGTCGCCCGCAACCAGGCCGCACAGGCTGTACCGCTGTACCGGTCGACGCTGAACGGCGTGCACGCCCATGACCCCGCCATCGAAGTGCGTCTGGCACGTGCACTGCTGGAAAGCGGACAGGCCGCCAGCGCCCGCGAACTGCTGGAAACCCTGATCCGCCGCCACCCGGACTTCCGTTCGCCCGAGGGCCATCTGACCTATGCCCGGGCGCTGGCGGCGGAGGGCCAGCGCGAAGCGGCGCGCAACGAGTTCGAAACGCTGGTCGGCTACAGCGCGGGGCTCGAGGCGCGCGCGGTGTACGTCGAGCAGCTCCGCGACTGGGGTGATCATGAGGCGGCGCAACGTCTCCGCGAGGAAGGGCTGCGCGCGGCACAGCGCATGCCGCGATCGGCGCAGGAGATCAACCGGCCCTGGATCGAGCGGCTGCAGCGGCTGTCGTAGCGGCGAAGCTTCGAAGGTGATTCCGGGCAGGCCCGGAAGGTCCACGACCCGCTTCGCTCAAGGCAGCGTGCCAGCCCCTTCGAGAAACCGCCGTAGCACTGCCATCGCCTCGGCGCCGAAGAACGGACAATCGTTGTGCCCACAGTCCAGGGCGAGAAGCTGGCCCCGCTGCGAAGCCGCCGCCACCGCCTCGCCGTGCGCGAACGGAATGATGCCGTCGCGGCGCCCATGCAGGACCAGCAACGGACCGTCGAAGTGCACCACGCCCGAGACGTTGTCGAAGCGATCACGCACCAGGAAGGGTGGCGCACCCATGCGCCACGCGAAATCGGTGACCGACGTGAACGGCGCCAGCAGCACCAGCGCGGCCAGGTCGCGTTCGCCGGCCAGATCGACCGCAGGCCCGGTGCCGACGGAGCGGCCGATGGCGACCATGCGCGAAGCATCGACATCAGGCCTTGCCGCCAGCCAGTCGTAGCCGAGCCGCGCGGTCTCGCCGAGCGAGCCGCGCGTGGGACGGCCGTCGGTGCCGGCGTAGCCCGGATACTCCAGCAGCAGCACATGCATGCCTAGCGCTGCCACCTGCTGCAACAGATCCAGGTTCTGGTCAACAAACTCGGCGTTGCCGTGGAAGTACAGCGCCGCCGGCGCCATCGACTCTGCCACCGGCGCGCGCAGCAGCACACCCTGTGCGCGCCCGAAAGAGGCCGGAAGTTCGACACGCTCGGCGTGCGCCGGAAGGTGCCGACCAACCCCGTCCCAGTAGATCGACGTACCCGGAAACATCATCGAGCGCTGCTGCACGAACAGCAGGCCAAGATACAGCGCGTACCCGATGAACAGCGCCGCGATCCACTGGAGCGCGTTTCTCACCATGCGGAGAGTCTAGCCTGCCAGCGGCCGCGTCGCTTCGACATGCTTGTTTGCACTTGTAGGAGCGCACCCTGTGCGCGACCCCTGCGACAAGGTCGCCCACGCGTGGGCTCCCCGAAGCCCGCAATCCCTTGCAGGAGCCCACCTTGTGGGCGACACGGGAGTGGCAGCGAAGCGACGGGATGGTCGCCCACCAGTGGGCTCCAACAAGCGGCAGCGCCCAGGCAGGATGCCGTGTTCCTGGGGGTGCGTTGGGAGAAGGCGACAGACTGCTTCAGCCGCGCCGCCTCAACCGCACTTCGAGTAGCCGCAGTTCAGGCAGGTCGCGCAGTTGTCGAGGATGACCACCGCCCTGGCGTGGCACTTGTTGCACATGGTGGCGCTGGGCGGAAAGACGGGGGCGGCGGACTGCTCCTCGCCGGCCGTGGCCAGATCGGTGTGCGGGTCAGCGTTTTTTTTTAGCTCGGCTTCGTAGGCGGCCCGCTTCTCGGCGATCAGCCTGCGCTGTTCGGTCGAGAGCTCCGGGTCGTGCAGCATGCCGATCATCTTCAGGTGGTCTTCCACCACGGCGCCGATCTCGGCGACGATGGAGGGCATATAGACGCCCCCGGCCTTGAAGTAGCCGCCCTTGGGGTCGAACACCGCCTTCATCTCCTCGACCAGGAAGGTGACGTCACCACCCTTCCTGAACACCGCGCTCATGATGCGGGTCAGCGCCACGATCCACTGGAAGTGATCCATGTTCTTCGAGTTGATGAAGATCTCGAAGGGACGGCGCTGTTCGTGCGCGGTGCCGGGATTGAGCACGATGTCGTTCATGGTGACGTACAACGCGTGCTCGAACAGCGGGCTCTTGATCTTGTAGGTGGAACCGACCAGCACGTCGGGGCGCTTCAGACGCTCGTGCATCTGGATCACTTCGGCCGAGCGTTGATCCTTGGCGTCCGCGCTGGCCGGCACCGGCGGCGGGGTCGCCTGGGCAGCCTTGTCCTCGGGCTTGACCACCTGGTAGCCCTTGATCTTCTTTGCAATCTTGATGGCCATCGGGCCGTATACCTCTGCATTCATGTCGGTTCGGCGGCCCCTGGCCACCGGGAATCGAATTCACCCCACGCCGCCACCGGCGCGAAAGACGCCGAACCCGAAGACGGATCCGGCGCGTCGTCTCAACGCCTGGCTGCGCCCTTGCGCGCGGCGCGCTTGACCGCCTTCCTGGCAGGCGTCGCCTTTCTTGCGACCGGCTTGCGTACGGCCGGCGCGTTCCTTGCAGCCGTCTTCTTCGCCGTCGCAGCCTTCCTGGTCACGGCCTTCTTCGCAGCCGTCTTCTTCGCGGCGATCGCCTTCCTGCCCATGGCCTTGTCCTGACGGGTCGTCGCCTTGCCGGCTGCACGCGCGCGCTTGTTGGACGCCTTCCTCGCCGCACTGGTCTTCACCACTGCGGTGGACTTGACGCCCGCCAGCTTCCTGCGTGCGGTCTTCACCGCCTTGCGTGCTGTCCTGGCAGCCTTGCCCGCACTGCGTTTGGCCGCGGTTACACCCTTCTTGGCCGCGCGCACCACCGTCTTCTCGGCCTTGACCACGGCCTTGCGCGCGGCCTTGACCTGCCCGGTGGCTGCCTTCTTGGCCTTGCTGGCGGTCTTCTTGGCGGATGTCACGGCCTGCTTCACCGTCCGCTCGGCACTTTTCACCGCCTGCTTGCCGGTGCGCTGCGCCGTCTTGACCGCCTTCCTGGCAGTGGCACTGGCTGTCTTGACTGCCTTCTTGACCGTGCGCTCGGCGCGCTTCACCACCTTCTTGCTCTCGCGCACCGCGCGTTGAGCGGTCTTGGCAACGGCCTTGCGCGCCGGGCGCGTGCGCTTGTCGACGGTATCGGCTGCCTGGGCCAGCGCGGCCTTGGCTTCCTCGGCTGCCCTGTGTGCGGTCTCGGCTGCGGCCACGGCGATATCGTGCGCCTTTTCGCCGACGGTTTCGGAGAAGCTGTGCTCCTGCGACTGCGGGTTCTGCGACTGCTGTTCGTTGCTCATCTCGGGTGGCTCCGTGAACGCGGTTATTGCGGTCCGGCAGCGTCATGGCGCCGGTACCGCAAGCTTATCAAGTCGCGCCGCCTCCGGCAGCGGATCTGCGTCAGAACTTGCCGTAGTAGCCTTCTTTCAGCGCGTCGAACAGATTGGCGGCGGTGTGCGTCTCGCCGTCGTACTCGATCTGCTCGTTACCCTTGACCTCGACCACCGAACCGTCCTCCAACTCGAAACGGTAGGTGGTGTTCTCGAGGTCGGCCTCCTTGACCAGCACGCCCTGGAATGCGGCCGGGTTGAATCGGAAGGTGGTGCAGCCCTTCAGGCCCTGCTCGTAGGCATAGCGGTAAATGTCCTTGAACGCCTCGAACGGGTAGTCGGTGGGGACGTTGGCGGTTTTCGATATCGAGGAGTCGACCCACTTCTGCGCCGCGGCCTGCATGTCGACATGCTGCTTGGGCGAGATATCGTCGGCAGTGACGAAGTAGCCAGGCAGGGCTTCTTCCGCCTTGTCCGAAAACGGCATGGCCTTGGCGTTCACCTTGGTGCGATAGGCCAGCAGCTCGTAGCTGAAGACCTCGACCTTCTCCTTGGACTTCTTGCCCTCGCGGATCACGTTGCGCGAATAGTGGTGCGCGAAGGAGGGTTCGATGCCGTTGGAGGCGTTGTTGGCCAGGCTGAGCGAAATGGTGCCGGTTGGCGCGATCGAGCTGTGATGGGTGAAGCGCGCTCCGGTCTCGACGAGCCTTTCCACCAGTTCCGGCGCCACCTCGGCCAGTCGCTGCATGTAGCGCGAATACTTCGCGTGCAGCACGCGGCCCTTGATGCGGTCGCCCACCTTCCAGCCGTCCTTCGCCATTTCCGGGCGCTTGCGCAGCATCTCGGCGCTGACCCCGAACTCCTCGTCCATGATCGGCGCCGGCCCCTTTTCCTCGGCCAGCGACAGGGCCACTTCCCAGCCCGCCACCGCCATCTCGCGGGCGACCTCTTCGGTGAACGCCACCGCCTCGGCACCGCCATAGGTCTTGCGCAGCATGGTGACGGTGGAGCCCAGCCCCAGGAAGCCCATGCCGTGGCGGCGCTTGCGCAGGATCTCGGCGCGCTGTTCGGCCAGCGGCAGGCCGTTGACCTCGACCACGTTGTCGAGCATGCGGGTGAACACGCGAACCACCTCGCGATATTCCTCCCAGTCGAACCTGGCCTTGTCGGTGAAGGGATCGCGCACGAACTTGGTGAGGTTGACCGATCCGAGCAGGCAGTTGTGTACCACCACGCCGTTGACCACCAGGGTGTGGGTCGAGAACTCCTCGATGTCATACACCGGCTGTACACCGAGCGAGCGGATGGAAGCCACCGATGCGACCGCGTCCTCGGGCGGCTCGCGCCAGCGCTGCTTGTCGCCAAGCAGCCGCTCCAGCTTGTCCTGCTTCGTGCTGTTGAACGGGAAGCCGATGAATCGCCAGAACCGATAGGAGTCGCTGTGCGCCAGGCCCAGCGAATAGAAGGCATTGCCGCGCGAGACGTGGGCGCCGATATTTCCGTGGATGCCGAAGTTGAGCAGCAACAGCTGCACGTCCTCCAGGAAGGCCTCGCTGGACGACACCAGGCGGATGTTGAGCTTTCCGGCATCGATGCTGCCGTCGGCACAGAACAACGCCGCCAGGAACGACGCCTGCTGGGCGCTGTCGGCGCGGAAGATACGTTCGGGCACACGCAGTGACTTCGACCGATAGTCGCCTAGACCGAGGTCCCGGCGCAGCCCTTCGATGGCTTCCTTGCGATAGCAGGCAATCGAATACACGTCGCGCTGCTGGCCGCTGTAGGTCTTGCGCATGTTGCCGGCGGTGCCGGTCATCTCGGCGAAGCGCGGCGCCAGCAGCGCCATGGCCTGATCGTCCTGGTCGCTGAACAGCATGCCGGCGGAGTCGGTCAACCAACCGTCGCCCAGCAGCCAGCCATACACTGCGTAGTCGAGGTCGAGGACGCGCGACTCGGCGGGCGGCACGATGTCGATCTCAGGCAGGAGGAAACGGTAGCTGTCCTTGCGGTGATGCGAAATCGCACGCGATTCGCCGCTGACGCGCGCCGCCACATCCGCCAGCATCTGCATGAGTTGCTGTTCGCCGTACAACGCTGGGCGGCCCTTGTAACGCGCGGCGGTGGCCTGGGCGGCGTAGAGATAGCCGCGCAGCACGTCCATCCCGGCGTCGGCGAGATCGACACGCTCGACTTCGCGCAACACCGCATGGTGGCGCGAGACATACAGCCCCTTGGCGCGGTCGCGGTAGCTCACGCGCAGGCGATCGAGCAGCGGGCGCACGAACGCCCGACGCGATGCGCGCGTGACCAGCAGATCCTCGCCCTGATAGCGATCCAACACGAATTTCAGTGCACCCAGATCGAAAGCGGGAAGGAGGTGAAGGTGCGACAGTTCGCGGGCCTGCACGTGCACTTCGCTGCCGACCGCGAGTGCCTGTACTTCCTTCCAGCCATCGGGCGTGTAGACGCGATGGTCCGCGGTCAACTCGATGCGCTGGCCATTGCTGAACCGGACTTCGAAGACCTCCTTGTTGCCGTTGCGCACCAGGGTACATGGGCGAAGATCGGTTCTGTTGCCGCTGAATACCTCGTCGACACCGACCAGAAGCGGCTGACCCTGCTCGACCAATGCCATGGCTTCATCGGTGCGGATCAGACCATGATTGGTGTTGAGCCGCATGGCGCCGGTCCAACATGCACCATAAGGCGGTAATGGCTGCTCGCCACAGGGGTTGGTCGCGCGAATGTTCTCGCACCACCAGTTGTTGTTCATCTCGTTGACGCGGTCGATCAGGATGAAGCCGGGCTCGGCGTAGTCGTACGTCGAGCTCATGATCATGTCCCACAGATGCTTGGCGCGCACGTGGCCATAGATCTTGCAGGCCACCAGACCATCCTCGCGCACCACGTAATGATCGCGTCCGGGCCACTCGCGCCACACCACCTGCTCGGGGTCGTCAAGGTCGATCTCGTCCTTCTCCTTGAAGTTCACCGGAAATACCAGGGGCCAGGGCGCATCGGTCTCGACCGCGTGCATGAATTCGTCGGTGATCAGCAGGGACAGGTTGAACTGGCGCAGGCGACCGTCCTCGCGCTTGGCGCGGATGAAATCGCGTACGTCCGGATGCGACACGTCGAAGGTGCCCATCTGGGCGCCGCGGCGACCTCCGGCGGACGACACGGTGAAGCACATCTTGTCGTAGATGTCCATGAAGGACATCGGACCGGAGGTATAGGCACCGGCGCCGGAGACGTAGGCGCCACGGGGCCTGAGCGTCGAGAACTCGTAACCGATACCGCAGCCGGCCTTGAGCGTGAGCCCGGCCTCGTGCACCTTTTCCAGAATCCCGTCCATGGAATCGGCAATGGTTCCGGACACGGTGCAGTTGATCGTGGAAGTGGCCGGCTTGTGCTCCAGCGCGCCCGCGTTGGAGGTGATGCGGCCGGCGGGGATGGCGCCGCGGCGCAGCGCCCACAGAAAGCGCTCGTACCAGTACTTGCGCTTCTCCGCTGTGCTCTCGGCATCGGCCAGGGCGCGCGCCACGCGCTGGTAGGTCTCGTCGATCGACTTGTCGACGGGCTCGCCCTGCTTGGTCTTGAGGCGGTACTTCTTGTCCCAGATGTCGTAGGACGCCGGCTGCAGGGGAATGTCCTGCGTCACGTCCTTCACCGCCTCCAGCCGAACCGAACTCATCTGCTGCTGCCTCCCGGAATCAATGTGCATGTCTTGGCTGCCGTGGGTTCTCGCGCCGACGATGGGGAACACGACACCATGACGCCAGCGGCGCCCCGGGGTCTTGCACTAGGCCCGGATATCGTTCCAGCCCCCACCGGCATGGTAGCGCGGCCCCTCCACGGAACCCAAGGATTTGGGTGTTGTACCGCTGCTTGACCACAAGATGTTGTGGCCGGGCTCCAAGGTATCGCCGCGTGGATGACCCGTCAAGGCATCTTCGCCGCCCTTGTCCCTGGGCACTTCCAACCCCACATGCGGTCCCATCGCGCAACCCCTTGTACGGCAACGACATGCGAGCCAAGACCGGTTTTCACCTGCTGGCATCGGCCCTTCTCGTCACCCTGGCCGGCACCACTTGCGCCGCCTTGCCCGCCGAGGTCGACGGCCAGGCACTGCCCTCGCTGGCGCCGATGCTGGAGAGGGTCACGCCGGCGGTGGTGAACGTGCACAGCCGCACCCGGGTGCGGGTGAGAAATCCACTGATGGACGACCCCTTCTTCCGCCACTTCTTCGGCCTGCCCAACGCGCCGCAGGAGCGCATCCAGCAGTCGCTGGGTTCAGGGGTGGTAGTCGACGCGGAGCAGGGCCTGGTGTTGACCAACCACCACGTCATCGCCGGTGCCGAGGACATCCTGGTCACCCTGGCCGACGGGCGCACGCTGAACGCCACCTTCGTGGGCGCCGACCCTGACACTGACGTGGCGGTGGTGCGGGTGCCGGCCGAGAACCTCGACGCGCTGGCGCTGGCCGACTCCTCGCGCCTGCGCGTCGGTGACTTCGTGGTGGCGGTGGGCAACCCCTTCGGACTCGGCCAGACGGTCACCTCGGGCATCGTCTCCGCGCTGGGGCGTACCGGCCTGCGCGGCCTCGGTTACCAGAACTTCATCCAGACCGATGCCAGCATCAATCCGGGCAACTCAGGTGGCGCCCTGGTCAACCTGCACGGCGAACTGGTCGGCATCAACACGGCCATCTACACGCCCTCGGGTGGCAACGTCGGTATCGGCTTTGCCATTCCTTCCGATCTGGCACGCGAGATCATGAGCCAGCTGCTCGCACACGGTGAGGTGCGGCGCGGCACGCTCGGCGTTCAGGCGCAGGATCTGAACGAGGAACTGGCCGCCATGCTGCAGGTTCCCGCAAGCAGCGGCGCGGTGGTGACGCGGGTGCTGCCCGACTCACCCGCCGAAGCCGCCGGACTTCGCCCGGGCGATGTGATCCGCGAACTGGCCGGTCGCAGTGTGCGTTCGCGTGCCGACCTGGCCAACGCCGAGGGCCTGGCGCCGCTCGGCGAATCCATCCGTCTGCGCTTTCTGCGCGAAGGCCGCGAGCGCGAGTTGCAGCTCGGACTGCAGGCGCCGCGCGAGTCGCGCGTGGCCGGTGCCACGATCGACCCGCGCCTGGCCGGCGCGTGGCTGTCCGATCTGCCCGAGACGTTGCGCCGGCAGGGCGTACGCGGGGTCCGCGTCGAGCGCGTCGACCCAGGCAGCACGGCGCTTGGCGCGGGTCTTCGCGCCGACGACATCATCGTCGCGCTCAACCGCCTGGAGGTGGTCGACATGGGCACCCTGGAGCATGCGTTGCCGCGCAGCGAGAGCCCGGCCGCGTTGACCGTCCAGCGTGGCCGGCGCCTGCTGCGGCTCCTGCTCTGACCTCTCCCCGCCGCTCCCGAGCGGGGCGCGGGACACCTCGGAGCATGGCCGCGGTCACAAAAAGCCACAGTCGGCGCCACGAAAGCGCTTAGGCCGGGGCTGATGGTCATGTTATGGTGAAGGCCCCTGCATCGCCGATCTAGGGGGACATGTGATGCGGTTACCTGACATCAAGGGCTTCCTCGCCCTCTTCTTCCTGGCGCTTCTCGCGATGGCGCCGGCCGGGGCCCAGGAGCGCATGAGCGCTGCTGCGGATCCCGCGGCGGCGCGCGGCTTCCTGGCCGATATCGCGGAGCTTTACCGTCAACAGCGCGGCCGCGAAGTCGACATCGTGGCCGGGTCGAGTCGTTCGGTGGTCCGCGCCGTCATCGACGGCGACGCCGACTTCGGTGCGCTGGCACGCCCTCCCATCGCGATGAGCGCGGCGGAAGCCGGTCTCACCTTCCAGCCGGTGGCCTGGGATGCGGTGGTCGTGATCGTTCATCGCGACAACCCCATCCTCAACCTGACCCTCAAGCAGGCGGCCGCCATCTTTCGCGGCGAGATCACCAGCTGGCAGCCACTCGGTGCCGGCAGCGGCGATATCCACGTGATTACGGTGACAGGCGACGAGCGCGACGGTCTGGAGCACGTCTTCACGCAGATGGTCCTTCGCGGCGGCGCTGGTATCCGGCCCACGCGCAGCGTCGCCGATTCGGCCGCGGTGGAGGAGGCGGTGGCCGCCGACCGCAACGCCATCGGCATCACCAGCTACGGATCGGCGCGGCGCGTGATGGCGGTCAAGATGCTCGGCATCGAGGGCCGGCCGGCCGCGGTCAACTCCATCCGCGACGGCAGCTATCTGCTGTACACCCCGCTCTACCTGGTCTCCCAGCCGGGCGGTGCGCAACGTCGCCTGGTCTCCGACCTGACCCGATTCTCGACCTTGGGATCGACAGCCCAGGTGCTGCGCCGGGTCGGCATCATTCCCTATACCGATGGCATGGGTCTGCTATCCGGCCAGACCAATCGCGACGCGGAGATCGAGCGACGTCTGCGCTGAGGCCGGACATCCGGTCCGATCTGCGATACTTCCAGGGGTCGGTTGCGATCAGCGCCGACCCTTGACCCATCCGGATCGCCATCGACCATGCCCCTCGACTGTTTCGTCGCCCCCGACCAGCCCGCCACCCCGATCCTCGCACTTTCGCGCAATGGCCTGGAGGCCGTTCTCAACACGATGCCCGCGGTGCAGGCACGATTTGCCAAGGCCACGGGTTTCAAGGCACAGCCGGGACACCACGTGCTGTTGCCGGCAATCGACGGCGGTATCGACCTGGTGCTGGCCGGCATCGAGCATGCTTTCGATCCCTGCGCGCTTTCGGCTCTGCCCTTCGCACTGCCCGAAGGCTGCTACCGAATCGCCGGAGGCATCCCACCGGCTCAGGCGGCGCTGGGCTGGGGTCTCGGCGCCTATCGATTCAACCGCTACCGCGCATCGCCGCGCGCCGCCGCGCGCCTGTCGATCGACAGCAGGGAAGTGGCCGACGCACTGGCGCTGGTCAACGCGGTGCACCAGGTGCGCGACCTGGTCAATACGCCCACCGAGGACATGGGGCCGGCCGAACTGGCCGCCGAGATACGCACGCTGGCCCAACGCCACGACGCCACCGTGCGCGAATGGGTAGGTGAGGATCTGCTGAAGGGTGGCTTTCCCGCGATCCATGCCGTGGGCCGCGCCAGCCACCGCCCGCCACGATTGATCGAGCTGCTGTGGGGCGATCCTGCGCACCCGGGTATCACCGTGGTCGGCAAGGGGGTGTGCTTCGATACCGGCGGGCTCAACCTCAAGGGCGGCGAAGGCATGCGCAACATGAAGAAGGACATGGGCGGGGCCGCCCACGCCATCGCCCTGGCGCGCCTGGTGATGGAGGCTGCGCTGCCCGTGCACCTCCGCCTGCTGGTACCGGCGGTGGAAAATGCCGTGGCCGGCAACGCATTCCGTCCTGGCGAAGTCCTCCGTACCCGCGCGGGCATCAGCGTGGAAGTGGACAACACCGACGCCGAAGGCCGCCTGGTCCTGTGCGACGCGCTCGCACTGGCCGCGGAGAAGCCGCAGCAACTGATCATCGACTTCGCTACCCTGACCGGCGCCGCGCGCGTCGCCCTCGGACCCGAGGTGGCGCCGCTGTATGCCAACCGGGACGAAGTCGCCTCCGGCCTGCTGGATGCGGCTTCACGGGTGCGCGACCCGCTGTGGCGCATGCCGTTGTGGCGTCCCTACCTCGACCTTCTGGACAGCGGCATCGCCGACATCGCAAACAGCGGCAGCCGCATGGCGGGCAGCATCACCGCCGCCCTGTTTCTGGAACGGTTCATTCCCGAAAGCCAGCCCTGGATCCACCTCGACATCTTCGCCTGGAATGCGCAGGACAGACCGGGCCGCCCCAAGGGCGGCGAGGCACAGGGGCTGAGGGCGGTGTTCGATTACCTGCGCAGACGCTTCGCCGCGTAGACCGGGCACGTCGGGGACGCCATCGGAGTCCCGTCGTGCCTACTCCACCCGCGCCGTTTCGCCGTCGCGGCGGGCGCTGGGGCGCACGTCGACCTTGACCATGGCGGCCAGGCGCGTGTCCCGGCGCAGCAGGCTGATTGCATCATTCAGCACCCGCGCGGCTTCGGTGAGCAGCACATCGTCGACCTGGGCATCGTCGTCTGCATCTGCGCCTGCGGCAATGCCCCGCTCCTCGGCAGTGAGGCCGTCGTCCGGCACCGGCTCGGTCGCTGCATCGACCTGCAGGCCGGCGGCCTGGCGCGCCTTCTTGCGTGCTTCCCGGCGCGCCTCCAGGGCATCGCGCTCGGAGCGGCGGGTTTCCAGGTTGAGGGAGATCTCGGTCTGCTTGCGGCGCTCGCGGAAATCCGCGATGTCTTCCTTCCAGAACTGGAACTCGGTATCTGCGGCCACGCGCTCGATGTGTCGCGCCTCCAGCACCGGCAACAGGGCACTGAGATCGCCATAGGCGCGGTAGCTGGCCGGGGCGATGGTGGTGTAGGGCAACGCGTTGTCGTAAGCGGATTCGCCATACTCGTCGGGATCGATCGATACCGGGTAGGCGATATCAGGCACCACGCCGCGGTGCTGGGTGGAGCCGCCGCTGATACGGTAGAACTGGGCAATGGTCATGCGCAGCTGACCGAAGCGCGGACTCTCGTTGTTCGCCACCTGGTCGAGGTCGATCAGGTTCTGCACGGTGCCCTTGCCGAAGGTGGGCTCGCCGATGATGATGCCGCGTCCGTAGTCCTGGATGGCGGCGGCGACGATCTCCGAGGCCGAGGCCGAACTGCGGTTGACCAGCACGGCCAGGGGACCGTCGTAGACCACCGTCTTGCTGCGGTCGGTTTCGACATCGACGCGACCCTGGCTGTTGCGTACCTGCACCACCGGGCCCGATTCGATGAACAGGCCGGTCAGTTCGGTTGCCTCGTTGAGCGAGCCCCCGCCGTTGTTGCGCAGATCAAGCACCACGCCGTCGACGCCGTCCGCCTTGAGTTCCTCAAGCAGCCTGGACACATCGCGGCTGGTGCTGCGGTAATCGGGATCGCCACGGCGACGCGCCTCGAAGTCCTGGTAGAACGTGGGCAGGGCGATGATGCCGATGCGCCGGGCATCGCCACCTTCCTCGATCTCGATCACCGAGCGCTTGGCTGCCTGCTCCTCCAGCTTGATGCGCTGGCGGGTGATGGTGATGACCTCGTGCTTGCCGTCGGGTCCGGCCTCGGCCGGCTGCACGTCGAGCCGCACCACCGAGTCCTTGGGTCCGCGGATCAGCTCGACCACGTCATCCAGACGCCAGCCGACGACATCCACCAGCGGCCCGGATCCGCCCTGACCGACGCCAAGGATGCGATCCCCGGCCTTGAGCTTCCCCGACAGGGCAGCCGGTCCGCCCGGCACGATGGAACGTACCACGGTGTACTCGTCTTCGCGCTGCAGCACGGCACCGATGCCCTCCAGCGACAGGCGCATGGAGATGTTGAAATTCTCGGAGGCACGAGGACCCAGGTAGCCGGTATGCGGCTCGATGGACACCGCGTAGGCATTCATGAAGGTCTGGAACACATCCTCGCTGTTCAGCTCGCGTACGCGCTTCTCGAAGTTGGCATAGCGGCGGTCGAGCGTCTTGCGTATGTCCTCGATGTCGCGACCGGCCAGCTTGAGGCGGATGATGTCGTTCTTGACCCGCATGCGCCACAGTGCGTCCAGCGCCTCGCTGTCCTTGGCCCAGGGCTGCTCGGAGCGGTTGCTCTGGTAGGTTTCGTCGGTGCCGAAGTCGAACTCGTTCTGCAGGATGGCGCGCGCATGCGTCGTGCGTTCGGCCACCCGCCGCACGTACAGATTGAAAATAGTGAACGCCGGCTCCAGGCTCTGGTCATGGATGGCATCGTCAAGGCGGCCGCGAAGGTCCTCGAAGGAATCGATGTCGGCGGCGGTGAAGAACAGGCGCTCGCTGTCGAGGCTCTGCAGGTAGCGGTCCAGGATCTTCGACGACATGTCGTCGTCGAGCGCCTGGTTGGCATAGTGGAAGCGGGTCAGGAATCGCGTCGCCCACACCGCCGCCTGGCTCTGCCCGGCCTTGGGGGCAAGCGCGGCGAATTCGCTGTCGGTGGCTTCGCGCTTGCCCTCCGCAAGCAACGGAGCCAGCAGCAGGATGAGGGCGGGGATCAGTGTTCTCGACATCGACTTCGACTCCTGGCACGTGGGGGTTCGCGCCTCAGGCAACTTCAACGAGCCCCGAGGCCGAGGCCATTTCGTCCGCATGGTAGGACGAGCGCACCAGCGGACCGGAGGCGACATGGGTGAATCCCATGGCATGACCTTCGTCCTCCAGCGCCTTGAACTCGTCCGGTGTCCAGTAACGCAGCACCGGATGATGGTGCGCGGTGGGCTGCAGGTATTGTCCGATGGTGACCATGTCGACCGCGTGATGACGCAGATCGTTCAAAGTACCGATCACCTGCTCCCAGGTCTCGCCCAGCCCGAGCATGATGCCGGACTTTGTGGGGATTTGGGGGTGCGCGGCCTTGAATCGCGCCAACAGCGACAGCGACCATTCATAGTCGGCGCCAGGCCGCACCGTTCGGTAAAGCTGCGGGACGGTTTCCACATTGTGGTTGAAGACATCGGGCGGCGCCGTGGCCAGCGCCTGGAGCGCCCGCTCCATGCGGCCGCGGCCGCGAAAATCCGGGGTCAGGATCTCGATCTTCAAGTCGGGCGACAGCGCACGCAGCTCGCGAATGCAGTCGGCGAAATGGCCGGCACCGCCATCGCGCAGATCATCGCGGTCCACCGAGGTGACCACCACGTAGCGCAGGCCCATGTCTCGCACGGTGCGCGCCAGCTGGAGCGGTTCGAGTGGATCGGGCGGCTTGGGACGGCCGTGGGCGACGTCGCAGAAGGCACAGCGGCGGGTGCAGATCTCGCCCAGGATCATGAAGGTGGCGGTGCCCTTGCCGAAGCATTCGTGGATGTTGGGACAGGAGGCTTCCTCGCACACGGTGACCAGCGCGTTCTCGCGCAGCTTGGCCTTGAGCCTGGCGACACCATTGCCCGAAGGAATGCGCACGCGGATCCACGACGGCTTGCGCAGCACCGGCTGCGCCGCATCGAACACCACCGGATTGCGCGCGATCTTGTCGGCGCCGAGCTGCTTGTCGCCCTCGACGAGAATGGGGATGGCGTGCGACCGGGCGCTGTCAGGGTTCATGCGTTCGATTCCAAGGGAAGATCATGCTGCGTGTCGACCGGCTCGGGCGCAAGGCCCAGCGCCTGGCACAACCGGGGCAGCAGGGCGTCGGCCACTTGGTCGAGCGTGGCCGGACCGCCCAAGTCTAGCACCTGGGTCACCGTAAGCCCCTGAAAACCGCAGGGATTGATGCGGGAAAAGGGTTCCAGGTCCATGTTCACATTGAAGGCCAGGCCATGGAAGGTGCGGCCGCGACGCACGCGCAGACCGAGCGCCATGACCTTGGCCCGATTGACGTATACGCCGGGTGCGCCCGGGCGCCGCCCGGCCTCGATGCTCCATAGCGCCAGGGTATCGATGACTGCCTGTTCGATGCGTTCCACCAGGTCGCGCACGCCGAGGCCAAGCCGGCGCAGGTCGATCAGTGGATAGACCACCAGTTGTCCCGGTCCGTGGTAGGTCACCTGACCGCCGCGATCGACCGCCACCACCGGGATGTCGCCCGGCGCCAGCACGTGCTCCCAGCGCCCTGCCTGGCCAAGTGTGAACACCGGATCGTGTTCGACACGCCAGATCTGGTCGGGGCTGTCGTCATCGCGACTGTCGGTATAGGCCTGCATGGCCCGCCACACCGGCTGGTAGGACTGACGACCCAGATTGCGCAACTGCACCATGTTCACAGGGTCCAGCGAATGGCCGGGTGGGCACGCAGGTGGGCATGTGCGGACTCCAGTTCGGCGCGCGTCCGACAATGCACGCGCACCGTCACCGACAGGTAGTTGCCCGCCGAGGATTCGCGTTTGGCCACCACCAACACGCCTGAATGGCCGAGTTCGACCATCAGCGCCGGAACCAGCCGCTCGAGCCCGGCAGCAACGTCGCCCATGGCCTTGATTTCGAACTCGCCGGGAAACTGGAAGCCGCGCGGCTCGGGCGTGCCCATGTTCAGTCCCCGGCCCACCACAGGCGCATGCCGTCGCTCATGCGTCGGAAGAACCCGCCCTCAGGACGCGCCTCCAGCACGAACAGCGGCTGCTGTATCAGCGTTTCGCCGTCGAGGCTGACCACCAGTTCGCCCACCTTCGCACCATGCGCAAGCGGCGCGACCATTTGGCCCTGTTGTCGTGCCTCCCAGTTCCCTTGGACCCGTTCACCCCTGTTTTGTGTAAGTCC
>DAOMOD010000085.1:0-17244 GCA_035444205.1 Lysobacteraceae bacterium | reverse complement strand
CATCATGGGCGCGATCAACATCATCGCCACCATCCTCAACATGCGCGCGCCGGGCATGGACCTGCTCAAGATGCCGCTGTTCACCTGGACCTGGCTGATCACCGCCTTCCTGCTGATCGCGGTGATGCCGGTGCTGGCCGGCGCGGTCACCATGCTGCTGACCGACAAGTTCTTCGCCACCAGCTTCTTCAATGCCGCCGGCGGCGGCGACCCGGTGATGTACCAGCACATCTTCTGGTTCTTCGGGCATCCCGAGGTCTACATCATGATCCTGCCGGCCTTCGGCATCGTCTCGGAAATCATCCCGACCTTTGCGCGCAAGCCGCTGTTCGGCTACCAGGCCATGGTGTACGCCACTGCCTCGATCGCGTTCCTCAGCTTCATCGTCTGGGCGCACCACATGTTCACGGTGGGCATGCCGCTCGGCGGCGAGCTGTTCTTCATGTACGCCACCATGGTGATCGCGGTGCCCACCGGGGTGAAGGTGTTCAACTGGGTCACTACGCTGTGGCGAGGCTCGATCAGCTTCGAGACGCCGATGCTGTTCGCGCTCGGCTTCGTCATCATGTTCACCATCGGTGGCTTCTCCGGCCTGATGCTGGCCATCGCACCTGCCGACTTCCAGTATCACGACACCTACTTCGTGGTGGCGCACTTCCACTATGTGCTGGTGACCGGCGCCATCTTCGCCATCATGGGTGGCGTCTACTACTGGCTGCCCAAGTGGACCGGCCACATGTACAACGAGACGCTGGGCAAGTGGCACTTCTGGCTGAGCACCATCTTCGTCAACCTGCTGTTCTTCCCGCAGCATTTCCTCGGTCTGGCCGGCATGCCGCGGCGCATTCCCGACTACAACGTGGCTTTTGCCGACTTCAACCTGTGGTCGTCGATCGGCGGCTTCGGATTCGGTCTGAGCCAGTTGCTGCTGGTCTACATCATCTGGAGCACGGCGCGCGCCGGCGCCAGGGCCAGCGACCAGGTGTGGGAGGGCGCCAAGGGCCTGGAGTGGACGGTGCCCAGCCCGGCTCCGCACCACACCTTCGAGACGCCGCCGGTGATCGACAACAGCAAGCTCGCCCATGGCGACGTGCACCACTGATCGAACGATGATGGCAACCGAGCGCGACCAGCACGATGCCGATACCGCCGCCCGCCGCGCCACCGCGCGGCGCACGGCGCTGGTGCTCGGCCTGACCGCGCTCGGCCTGTACATACTGTTCATCCTGAAGGGGGTGTTCGGGGCATGAGCACGATGCAGGCGCAGCAGGCGGTGCAGCACCGGCGCCTGATCGGGCGTGCGCTTGCAGCCTGCGTCATCGCTTTCGGGCTCGGTTTCTTCGTGATGCCGCCGCTGTACCGCATTGCCTGCGAGCAGATCTTCGGCATCCGTCTCGACCAGGGTGTGGCCAGCCCGGAGGTGGTCGGCAGTTACGTGGTCGACAACTCGCGTACGGTGGTGGTGGAGTTCGACGCCACCGTGAACTCGCGCCTGATGTGGCAGTTCAAGCCCACCCAGGCTCGCATGGAGGTGCATCCAGGCGAGCTGTACGAGGCCACCTACATCGCCACCAATATCTCCAGCAGGAGCGTGGTCGGCAACGCCGTGCCCAGCGTGGCGCCTTCGTCGGCTTCGCTATATTTCAACAAGACCGAGTGCTTCTGCTTCACCGAGCAGTTGCTTGCGGCTGGCGAGTCGCGCGAGATGCCGGTGCGCTTCGTGGTCGATCCGGCGCTGCCCGCGGGCGTGCGTACGGTCACGCTGTCCTACGTGTTCTTCCAGAACGACATCGCCACCGAGCGCGAGCAGCGCGATGCGGTGGCGCACACCTCAACGCAAGATTCGATATCCGGATAACGGGGATTTCCATGGCACACGCCCACAGCCCAGACCGCTACTACGTGCCGCACGGCAGCCACTGGCCGATCGTCGGCTCCTTCGGCCTGTTCTTCACCGTGTTCGGCTTCGCCAACTGGATGAACGGTTCGGCCATGCTCGGCCAGGTGAGCGCCGCGGTCGGCGTGGCCCTGCTGCTGGTGATGATGTTCGGCTGGTTTGGCACGGTGATCCGCGAGAGCGTTTCCGGAACCTACAACAGCCAGGTCGGCGTGTCCTTCCGCATGGGCATGATGTGGTTCATCTTTTCGGAAGTGATGTTCTTCGCCGCCTTCTTCGGCGCCCTGTTCTACGCGCGCCTGTTCGCCGTGCCCTGGCTGGGCGGCGAGGGCGACGGCGTTTCCACCCAGCAATTCCTGTGGTCAGCCTACGACGCGGTATGGCCGACCAACGGACCGGGCGACATCGGCGGTGCCTTCGAGACCATTCCGGCCTGGGGCATTCCGCTGCTCAATACCCTGATCCTTCTGACCTCGGGCGTGACCATCACCATCGCCCACCATGCCCTGCGCGCGGGCGAGCGCGGCAAGCTGCTGTTCTGGCTGGCCGCCACGGTCGTCCTTGGCGTGATCTTCCTGGGCTTCCAGGGCTACGAGTACATCCATGCCTACCAGGATCTGAATCTCACCCTGGGGTCGGGTGTGTACGGTTCCACCTTCTTCATGCTCACCGGCTTCCACGGCCTGCATGTGACGCTCGGCGCCATCATGCTCACCGTCATCTGGTTCCGCTGCGCCAAGGGCCACTTCAGCAAGGACGACCACTTCGGCTTCGAAGCGGTGGCCTGGTACTGGCACTTCGTGGACGTGGTGTGGCTGGGGTTGTTCTTGTTTGTTTATGTGTTGTGAGGGGAGTAGTCAGGGCACAGGGCACAGGGCACAGGAAAAGCTGTGCGGCACGCGAGGGTATTGCCCGCCATCGGGGGCATCTCGTCGGCAACTGGCTGGGAGCCAAAGTCCGAACTCCAGCGAAAAGCGAAGCCTGACCTTCAGGGCTTGCGCCGTCCCACATCGAACGTCAGCCTTTTCTGTGCCCTGTGCCCTGTGCCCTGTGCCCTGATCACCTCCCCACCCCATGCGGCTCGATGACGCCGGTGAGAATGCCCAGCACGATCAGCAGGATCAGGCCGACCGACAGGCCGATGCGCCAGGTGAGCGCGTTGACCATGCGCTTGGTCTGGCCCTTGTCGGTCATCATGTAATAGAGGGCCGCGCCGAGGTTGTAGAGGACGGCGCCGAAGGCGGCCACGATCAGAACCTTCTGCCAGGGCATGGTGGAACCTTGCAACTCGATCAGGGACGAAAGTATAGAGCCTGCGCTCGATCAGCCCCGGTGAAATTCGCATGTCCGGCTCCCGCCGCCTCCTGTGGCTCATCGCCACGCTGCTTCTGGCCGCGCTGTTCGCGGGGTTGGGCCGCTGGCAGCTTGATCGCGGGCAACTGAAGCAACGCATGCTGGAGGACTTCGAAGCGGCCGTGGCTGCATCGCCGCAACCGATCGGGCGCTATCTCGACCAGGCTTCGCTGCCTTTGCGCGCCGATCTGTTCAAGGACGGCGAAGATGCGCCGCTGGCCTACGACGGCCCCAGTCTGCCGGCGCGGGTTGCCGCGCGCGGGCGCTTCGATGTCGCGGCCTCGGTGATCCTGGACAACCAGGTGCTGGAGGGACGTCCCGGCGCGCAGGTGCTTACGCTGTTCCAGCCGCAGTCGGCCGCGCGGCCGGTGCTGGTCAACCTGGGCTGGCAGGCGCTCGACCGCAACCGCATCGCTCCACCCGAGCTGCCGGATGGCGAGGTCGCGCTTCGCGGTCTCCTGGTGCCGCCGCCGTCGGTGGGCCTGCGCCTGGGCAACGCAGCATGGCAACCCGGTGCACCGCCGCCGCTGCTGGCCTATCTTGATATCGCGGCCCTGCGCGAACAGATGGGCGTGGATCTGTTCGAAGGGCAGTTGCTGCTCGACGCCGACATCGAGTTCGGCCTGGTGCGACACTGGCAGGCACTTCCCAACACCATTCCGCCCGAACGCCACCGCGGTTACGCGGTGCAGTGGTTCGGTCTGGCGTTGGCGGTGCTGGCGACCTACCTGGTGCTGACGCGACGCAGGTCGCGCAAGAGGAACCATTCGCAGTGAATCGAAAGAAGTGGCAACTGCTGTTGGTGGTGACGCTGTTCGCGCTGCCGTTGCTGGCGGCGTGGATCGGTGGCGCCATCGGCTGGCGGCCGGAGGGCAGCCGCGCGCACGGCACGCTGCTGAATCCGCCCCTGGCGTTGCGTGAGGCGCGCCTGGTCGACGAGTCGGGCGAGGTGCTCCCCTGGCGCAACGCCGAATCGGCCTGGCACGTGTTCCTCATTGCGCCATCCGAATGCGATGCGCGCTGCGCCGGCATGGTGGATACGCTGCACCGGGTCTGGCGCGGACTCAATCGTCACGCCCGGCGTGTCGAGGTGCATTTCCACGGCATTCCCGATGCCGCCGCGCGCGAGGCGATGAAGTCCTTTCCGCAGATGCACGTGACGCGGCTGGAGCCCGACCTGATGCCCATCATGGATACCGCGGCGTCGGCGGACGTTGCCGCGGCTGTCGGTCTGCCGGTGCTGCTGTTCGACCCCAACGGCTATCTGGTGATGCGCTTCGATGCCGGCTTCGATCCTACCGGCCTGCGCCGCGACCTGTATCGTCTGGTGCGCTGACCCCACGACGGCTATCCGAGCCATGCATCACCCTGCCGTCGTTCGCATTGCCTGGATCGCCGTTCTCCTGGTGCTGGGCCTGATCGTACTTGGTGCCTACGTGCGCCTGTCGCATGCGGGACTCGGCTGTCCCGACTGGCCAGTGTGCTATGGGCAGGTCACCTGGCCGGTCTCGGAGAAGGCCGTGGCGCGGGCCAACGAGGCCTTTCCCGAGCGTCCTGTCGAAACCACCAAGGCGTGGCGGGAACAGGTGCATCGACATGTCGCCGCGGTGCTCGGCCTGCTGGTACTCGCGCTGGCGCTGATGGTTGCGCGCGAACGCCGTTACGGGATCAGCCTTTTGCTGGGGTCGAGCGTGCTGGTGGCGCTTGCCATTGCGCTGTACATGCGCGGCATGTACGCAAGCTCCGCCACCCTGGTGATCATCGCCGAAGCGGTTCTGCTCGGATTCGCCTGGCGCCTTTGGAGAACGCGCGGCGCGCCGGTGCCGGTACTGACGCTGGCCGCGATCGTGCTGCAGGCCATGCTCGGCATGTGGACGGTGACCTGGCTGCTCAAGCCCGTCGTGGTCATGGCCCACCTGCTCGGCGGACTCATCGTGATGGCCCTGCTGGTATGGATCGCCATGAGCGCGACACGGCCGCTGCTGACGCGCGACACCGTGCCCGCGCTGCGACCATGGATCATCGTGGGCACCGTCCTGCTGGCGCTGCAGATCGCGCTTGGTGGCTGGACCAGCGCCAACTATGCGGCGCTGGCCTGCCCCGATTTCCCGACCTGTCACGGCGTGTGGTGGCCGCCGGCGGATTTCCGCGAAGCCTTCATCCTGTGGCGTGGCATTGGCGTCGATTACGAAGGCGGCGTGCTGGATGCCCCGGCGCGGACCGCCATCCACCTGAGCCACCGCATCGGCGCCGTGGTGCTGGCCGGCTATCTGCTGTGGCTGGGTGGGCGCTTGTTCCGCGACACCGGTCTGCGTGTCTTCGGCACGCTGCTATGGATACTGCTGGCGGTGCAGGTGACGCTCGGCATCGCCAACGTCCTCGGCGGCCTGCCGTTGTGGGTGGCGACCATGCACAGTGGCGTGGCGGCGTTGCTGGCGGCCCTTTTTGTGGTGCTGCTGCATGCGACGCGCGAGCCGCGGGTGGGGTAGAGGTTGGAGCGCCTGCGGCGCGGGTTGTTGTGTCGTCCATGACTTTTGTTCCGTCCGCCTCCCGGCGGCCGGAACCCCCGTCATGGACGACACAATTACCCGCGCCGCAGGCGCACCGAAACACCATGGCCGCCATCGCGCCCCGAAAAGTGACAAACACACGTCCACCGCCAACAATACTCCGATGACTTCCCATCTCGGCCAGTTCTATCAGCTCACCAAACCCCGTGTGGTGGCGCTGATCGTGTTCACCGCTGTGGTCGGCATGTTTCTCGCCACGCCCGGCATGGTCCCGCTCAACGCACTGGTGTGGGGCACCTTCGGGATCGGTCTGGCGGCGGCCTCGGCGGCGGCGATCAATCACCTGCTCGATCAGCGAATCGACGCCATCATGGCGCGCACCCGTCACCGGCCGTTGCCGTCGGGGCAACTAGATGCCGGGCAGGTGCTGGGCTTCGCGATGTTTCTCGGGGCCTGCTCGATGGTGGTGCTGGTGGTGTTCGTCAACTGGCTGACCGCGGTGCTGACGTTCGCCTCGCTGATCGGCTACGCGGTGATCTACACCGTATACCTGAAGCGCGCCACGCCACAGAACATTGTCATCGGCGGCGCCGCCGGCGCGGCGCCGCCGGTACTGGGCTGGGTGGCGGTCACCGGCCAGATCGAACCCGGTGCGCTGCTGCTGTTTCTGATCATCTTCATCTGGACGCCGCCGCATTTCTGGGCGCTGGCGCTGTACCGGCGCGAGGACTATGCCGCGGCCGGGATTCCGATGATGCCGGTGACCTACGGCGTGCAGTACACGCGCTGGCAGATCCTGTTCTATACCGTGCTGCTGGTGCTGGTGACCATCCTGCCCTGGCTGATCCGGATGAGCGGGCCGTTCTACCTGGGCGGCGCGCTGGTACTGGGCGGGGTGTTCCTGTACTACGCGGTGCGCCTGCTCAACCCGCCCGACGAATACTTCGCGATGAAGGTGTTCAACTATTCCGTGGTGTACCTGATGGCCTTGTTCGCCTTCCTGCTGGCCGATCACTACCTCAGCCCGGAACTGCCGTCGGCAGGGATCCAGTTCCGTCCCGCGGCATAGATCCAGCGCGCTGGCGAACGAATTCGTAGAGGGCGACCGAGGCCGCCACCGCCACGTTGAGGCTGTCGAGCTGCCCCCATTGCGGCAGGCGCGCCAGGTGCAGGCCGGGCGAGTTTCGCGTTTCCTCGCTGAGTCCGCCGAGCTCGTGTCCTACGACGAAGGCGACGCGTGGCGGCAACGCGATGTCGTGCAGCAGGTCGGGGGCTTCGGGGCTGAGCGCGATCAGTGCAAAGCCTTCCGCTTCGAGCGCCTCCCGACACGGCGCGAAGGCATGCCACCAGCGCGCCGGCACGTGCTTGAAGCCGCCCTTGGCGGGCGCCGGGTCGAACGGGCCGATGTCGATCAGGTGCACGGCATGCGCGCCGAAGGCCTCGGCGCTGCGAAAGATCTTGGGCACGTTGAAGTCGGGCTTGAGCCGGTCCAGCACCAGCGCCACCGGCAGCGGCCCGGGCCTGGCCTGGAGATTGCGGCGGCGGTGGCGCTCGTAGCGCCACAGTGCGTTGGCGTCGCCAGCGCTGCCGCGGCTCGGCCGGGTTCCTTCGGCGATGACGCGGTCGGGGTCTTGCGGGGCGCGCGGTCGGCTCATGTGCCTACAGTACACTTCGCTCGCGGCGGCTTGCCACGAACGACGACAGACGCGCAGCGCGTGGCTTTGTACCCGTTCGGCTTAGTATGCTGCCGCGCCCGTTCTCCAGGCGCAGCAGGCCATTGACTCCTTCATCCCAAGTCCCCGTGCGAGCGCCGCGCCGATGGCTGCGTTACGTGCCCATGCTGGTGGCCGCGGGTCTCGCCCTTTCCGTCCTGTGGCCGCTGCGCATGGCCGGCTACATCGACGACGACTGGGGCTGGCTGGCCCTGTCGCGACACCTCGACAGTCCGCTGGACGCGATCCTGGGCAATGTCCTCGGCGGCTACTTCTGGCGCCCCCTGCCGTTGACGGTGGACTGGCTGCTGGGGCGTGCGTTCGATGCCTCGGCCGGTCCGCGCTATGCCCTGAGCACGATCCAGCACGCGCTCAGCGCGGCGCTGGTGACCGCGCTGGTGTGGAATGCAACGCGGCGTCGTACGGACGCGGCGCTGGCCGGCGCGCTGGTGGCCGCCGCACCCGCCGTGTCCAGCCTGGCGCTGTGGCTTTCCAATCGCAACGAACTGCTTTCGCTCAACCTGGGCCTGGCTGCGCTGCTTGCACTGGAGCGCGCGCTGGCGTCCGGACGGGTCACATCCGTTCGCGCGCTGGCGGTGGGTCTGCTGTTGATGCTGGCGCTCGCTTCCAAGGAGAGCGCCTACGTATTCGCGCTGGCGCTGATGTGCCGTGGTGCTCTGGCCTGGCCGGCACTGACCCATCAGGATCGCCGGCGCCTCGCCGCCGGGCTGCTGCTGCCGGTCATGATCGCGCTGGTCATGCGCCTTCAGTCCGTGTCCGAGTTCGCCGGCATGCTGGAGGCGGAATCGCCGCTGACCATCGCGGCACGCGGCGTTCTGGCGTGGTTCGGCTTGCTGCCGCAGGCGCTCGGCGGATTCCACCAGTCCGGTTGGCGTGGTCTGGTTGTCGTCGTGCTGTTGGCGCTGCCGGTGGTGCTGGCCGCTTCGAAGCGCGCACGCGAAACGATCCGGTCGCCACTGGTCGTGGTCGGGCTGGTGCTGCTGCTGGTGCCGGCGCTGGTGCAGTGGCCGGTGACCGGCGTCGTGCTGCATCTGGCCGATGCCGCCAAGGTCACCGTGAACCAGCGCTTCTTCGCCCTGTCCGCCGCAGGAGCGGCCTTGCTCGCCGTCGGTGGCCTTGCGCTGCTGCGCGAGCGCAAGGTGCCCATTCTGGCCCTGGTGCTGGTGGTCGCGCTGGGGGTTCATGCGAGTTGGCGGCAGACGCAGGCCTGGTCCGAAGCCACCGGTGTGCAAGGGCGCGCTGCCGAGCAGGCGATCGATCGCCTGCTCACCCTGCTCGGTGACACGCCGCCCTCGCCCTGCGTGCTGATGCTGCGCACGCAGGCGCTTCCCGCGGGCTTTGCCGATGCCGCGATCAAGGCTCGGGCGCCGCGCCACTCGGCGCTGCTCGATTGCACGGTGTTCGTCGACGGCCGCGCACCCTGGTACGGATTCGCGCGTAGCGGGCAATGCAACGACGCCGTGATGGCACCGGCGCGGCTGTCGCCCTCGGTGCCGGTGATCGACTATGGCGGCGTGTGCCAGCGTGTCTATGAACTGCCCGAAGCAGCCCATGGCGACGCGCGCATCACCCACTTCGATCTGTCTCTGGAACAGCCCGTTCGGATTCAGGATTGATCGGCAAGGGCCCGGCGCACGGACTCGATACGCGCGCGATTGACGCCGAAGTCCTTGCGCCCGAGGCGCGAGGCCGAACGCACGTGGACCACGCCCTGATCGACATCGGCGAGAAACTCGACATCGTCTACGAAGCCCAGCCAGCGCGTGCGTTGGGTGACGTACAGGTAGCCCGGCCCTGCCTGCTCGATGCGCATGCCGGGCATGGCCTCAAGTTGTCGTCGCAGGCGCGCCATCGCTTCCTCGACGCGACCGCGGAGCGGCAGCGGTTCGATGGCGTGATAGCCGCCGCCAGCGAAGCTGGACACGCAGTTCGGCGTGCTCCGGCACGGCGCCAGGCGACCGTCGGACTGCATGCCGAGTCCCGCCGGCGCACGGCCGGGAAGGCCGAACACCAGGCCCCAGGCGATCGCCAGCAACAGCAGCGCCAGCAGCAGTGCGAGCAGGGCCAGCGGAATCTTGAGGATCAGGCTCATCGCAGTGGTTCCTGTTCTGCCTGGTGTGGTTCGGCTGCACGCAGGCGGATCGTCCGCGATTCCTCCTGAAGCCACGCCGGTTGCGCAAGACGGATCTCGATATCGCGGCTGCGCAGAACGGTTCCCGCCGGGCACACTCGCTCGCCGTTGCCAGGACACGCTTCCACGGCGGGACGCCCGCGCAGCTGGAGGATGATGCGCGCGCCCTGATCGGCGATGCGCACCGGACTGCGTCGCGCGTCCAGGCGCAGCCATTGCGCCTCCACCACCATCGGATTGGGATCGACGATCAGCATGCCGTCGCGCAGGCTGTGCATGTCGTGCGCACTGAAGGCGATGTCGAAGCTGCTCGGTGGCCCGTTGAGTTCGAGGCGGAAACCGCGGTGTCGCTCGAATCGCGCCAGCGCCTGATCGCTACGCCGTTGCGCGCGCACCAGGGCGGCGCTGTGGCGGCGGATGCGGGCCCAGCGATTGATGCGCTCGGCTTGCTGCAATGCGAGCTGGGTATCGGCCCAAGGCGCCCCATAGGCCGATTCCAGCAGCGCCCAGGGTGCACTGCCGGCAGCCAGGGCCGCCTGCCAGTCGTGCCCATCGGCGTGCAGAAGGGCGAAGGCGGTGGCGCCGGTGAGGTAGCTCTGCCAGCGCAGCAGCCGCTCCCAGGTGGCGCCCGCCGAGCGTTCCAGCGCGCGCCAGCGGGCGCGCTGGACGGCGGATTCGTCCGGGATGCGCTGCATGGTGCGCCGTGCTTCCATGCCGACCCATTCGGCCGAGCCCTCGGTGCGCATGAAGTGATCCTCGACCTCGGCCGCTTCCGGTTCCATCGCCTGCAACCGCTCTTGCCTCAACGCCAGCGCCATGCGCACGCGTTCGGCGCGTTGTGTCGGTTGCTCCGCTTCCAGGGCACCGATCAGCAGCACGGTCTCGTGCAGCTTGAGTTCCACCAGGTCGCGACGTACCGGGAAATCGAAGCGCAGCCGCGAGCCGTTGCGCCGTGCGAAGTGGCGCGCCTGGTAGGTGTGGAAGGCTTCATGCAGAAGCACGTCGGCGACCGCCGCAGTGTCACGCCGACCCACCCGCACGGCCGGCGCATCGATACCGCCGAACGACTGGTCGAGCAGAAAGTCGGGACGGAAGCGCGCGCCTTCGCAGCGGCCGCGCCACAGCCGCGCGTCACCGCGTGCTTGCGAAAAGTCGGCGTCGGGTGGGGCGGCGCTGACCAGCACGCAGTGACCGTCGCGCCGGTACAGCAGGAATGGGGCATCCCCGCTCCAGAAGCCCGGCCACAGCGTGGCGAGCTCGGGCGCGGCGTCGGCGATGCGCCGCGCGATGTCCTCGAGCGCGCGGGCGGGGGTGGCGCTGAGCAGCAATGGAATGGCCAGCAGCAGCGTCGTGCGAGTGACGGTCATTGGACGCAGCATAGCGGGTGTGGCAGGCATACTAAGCCGAATCGGACAGGCGTGACCGATGGCAGGGGCGCGGCGACATGCGCTCGGCGCACACTGCGCCCACAAAGCGGGGGTCGGGTGGAACTGCCCACTTTGGAGGTTGCCTCATGTTGATATCCCGCTTGCTGCTTGCCGCGGTCCTGACGGTGCCGCTGGCCCCGGTGACCGCTTCTAACTTCAATGCCTGCACGGTCAAGTCCGACTATTCGGTCGAGCGCCGCGACGGCGGCTACCGCTTCACCCGTACCGACGGCCATGCCGCGGACGTGCACATCCGCGATGGACGCCTGGTCGTCGACGGCGTGGATGCGACCATCAGTCCGGCCGACCGTGCGCGCCTCAGGCGTTTCCAGTCCGATCTGGATGGCGTGGTCGAGCAGGCCCGCGTGCTGGGCATGGAGGCGGCCGCGCTGGCGGTCGACGCGGTGTCCGAAGTCGCCATCGCCTTCTTTGGCGACGACCCCGCCACCCTGCGCCGCTTCGAGGCGCGGCTGGCCACGCTGGAGAAGGACATCCGCGCCACTCTGCCGAGCGGCGACGGCCCCCTGTTCGACGAGGCCGCTTTCGAGCGTGCCATGGAGTCCGCGATGGAAGAGCTGGCGCCGATGCTGGCCGGCCAGGTGGCGGGCAAGGCGGTCGCCGCGGCGCTTAGCGGCAACCAGGAAAGGATCCGCGACCTGGAAGCGCGCGCCAAGCGCCTGGAGCATGAGATCGAGGCCAGCGTAGGCCGTCGTGCCAAGGAAATCGAGGCGCGTGCCGAGGCGCTGTGTCCGCAGATCGAGGAAATGGCGGCGACCCTGGCGGCACTGGACTACCGGCATGCCGATGGCAGCCGCCTTGAGCTGGTCCGCAGCCGGCGCTGAGGGCCAGGGAAACACTTGTAGAAGGCGAGCTGGGGCGCGGTGCCTTGGAGGCACTGGGCCCCAGCTTTCGCTGGGGCGACGGATTGCTCGAACGCGCCCTGCGCCGCATTTCTCACAACCGTCCGTAGCGAGGGCGTCTCGGCGTCCGCAGCAGGAGGGTTATGAGAAATGCGGGCCAGGGGCTGCCCCGGTGCGTCGGAGTACACTGGTGCGGCCTCCTGGGACTGCCGCCATGCGCCTGCCATCCATCCTGCTTGCTGCCGTATCCGGACTCGCCGTATCCGAACTCGCCGTGGCCGGCGATATCGAAAACCTGGCCGAGCAATGCCGTGACTGCCACCGCACCGACCTGTCACGCGGCGTGTTGCCTCTGCTCGACGGTCAGCACGCGGCTTACCTTGAAGCGCAGCTACTGCGCTTTCGCGAGAGCCACCGGGAGGGGTTTCCCATGGAAAGTATCGCGGCGGACCTCGACGAGGCACGTATCCTCGCACTCGCCGAGCACTTTGCCGCGCAGCCGGTGGCACGGCATGTTGGCTCCACCCGCAAGGCCTTGATCGATCACGGCCGCGAGCGCGCCGAGGCGCTGGCCTGCGGCGAATGCCATGGGCCGGCCTTCGAGGGAGGCGGCGCCATTGCGCGGTTGGGCAACCAGGCGCCACAGTACCTGGAGGCGCAGCTCCAAGGCATCCGCGAGGGCCGTCGCTACCACCCACCCACCGCCATCGGTGCGCGCATCGCCGATCTCGACGACACGGACCTTCGCGCACTGGCGCACTTCATTTCGTCCAACGACTAGCACGCTGCTCTGGCGCGCGCGGGAAGTTCGCGGTCACAATAGGCCCCTTTCTCCACTTCCGAAGCCCAGGGGAGGGTCCATGGCCGCACTCCAAGAAGCCCGCGTTCCCGACATCGGCGATTTCTCCGATGTCCCGGTCATCGAACTGCTGGTGGCAGTCGGCGATCGCGTGAAGAAGGACCAGGGGCTGATCACGCTTGAGTCGGACAAGGCCACCATGGAAGTACCTGCGCCCTTCGATGGCGTGGTCAAGGAGGTCAAGGTGAAGGTCGGAGACAGCGTCGGCGAGGGTGCCCTGGTCGCCCTGATCGAGGCATCGTCCGAAACACAGACCACTTCCCCCGCAAGCGGGGGAAGTCGAAACGCCACCGGCGTTTCGGAAGGGGGCCCAACCCAGGCGCAGTCGCCAGACACCGACCGCACTTCCCCCGCCCGCGGGGGAAGTCGAAACGCCGCAGGCGTTTCGGAAGGGGGCCAACCCGAGAAACCCGCCACAAGCCCCCACCCCACTCCCCCCGCCCGCGAGGAAAGCCAAAACGCCACAGGCGTTTCGGAAGGCGGCGGCGAACGCGCCTCCCCACCCATTCCCTTCAACGCCGACACCCTCATGCCCGGCAAGGTCCCCTATGCCAGCCCGGCGATGCGTGCCTTCGCGCGCGAACTCGGGGTCGACCTTCAGCGCGTCGCCGGTACCGGCCGCAAGGGCCGCATCACCCGCGAGGACGTGCAGGGCTTCGTCAAGCAGGTGATCACAGGTGGTGGCGCCGCGGCACCCGCGACGGGCGGCGGCATGGGCCTCAGCCTGCTGCCGTGGCCGAAGGTGGACTTCGGCAAGTTCGGTGAGATCGAGACCACGCCGCTGTCGCGCATCAAGAAGATCTCCGGCGCCAACCTGGCGCGCAACTGGGCCATGATTCCGCATGTCACCCAGCAGGACGAGGCCGACATCACCGAGATGGAGGCGTTCAGAAAGCGCCTCGGCGAGGAGAACAAGGACCTCAAGGTCACACCGCTGGTGTTCCTGATCAAGGCGGTGGTCGCCGCCCTGAAACAGTTCCCCACCTTCAATGCCTCGCTGGACGAGTCCGGCGAGAACCTGGTGCTGAAGAAGTATTTCCACATCGGCATCGCGGTCGATACGCCGGACGGCCTGGTGGTGCCGGTGATCCGCGACTGCGAGCGCAAGGGCATGCTCGAACTTGCCGCCGAGATGGCGGAGATCTCGAAGAAGGCGCGCGACAGGAAACTCGGCCCCGCCGACATGAGCGGCGGCTGCTTCTCCATCAGCTCGCTGGGTGGCATTGGCGGCACCGGATTCACGCCCATCGTCAACGCGCCGGAAGTCGCCATTCTCGGCGTCTCGCGCAGCGCCATGAAGCCGGTGTGGGACGGCAAGGCGTTCCAGCCGCGCCTGATGCTGCCGCTGTCGCTGAGTTACGATCATCGCGTCGTCGATGGCGCAGCCGCCGCGCGTTTCACCAGCTACCTGGCGCAGGTGCTGGGCGATCTGCGCCGACTGCTGCTGTAAACCGCTGCGCGCCGTGCAAGCCAAGACCGCCGACACCCAGGCCAAGCTGCACGTGCGCGAGGCGCGCCGCGCCGACATCCCCGCCATCGTCGATCTTGCCCGGCGCGTCTACGCGCCCGCCTGGTCGTACTCCGAAGGCATGATCCGCGGCCAGCTCGCGCAGTTTCCCGAGGGCCAGTTCGTGGCCGAGTTCGATGGTCGCATCGTCGGCTACTGCGCCACCTTCCGCGCCAGGGAGGCGCTGGTGATGGGGCCGCACACCTGGATGGAGATCACCGGTGGCGGCTACGCCTCGCGCCACTCGCCGAAGGGCGACTGGCTGTACGGCATGGAGGTCTGCGTGGACGACGCCCACCGCGGACTGCGCATCGGCCAGCGCCTGTACGACCGGCGCAAGAAACTGTGCCTGGAACTGGGGCTCAAGGGCATCGTCTTCGGTGGTCGCCTGCCCGGCCTTGCGCGTCGTCGCGCCAGGGTGGACAGCGCGCTGGATTACGCCGAGAAGGTGCGCGACGGGCGCATGCGCGATCCCACCCTCAATTTCCAGTTGCGCAACGGCTTCGAACTGCTTGGCGTGCTGGAGGGCTACGAGCCGACCGACCGCGAGTCGCTCGGCCATGCCGCGCACCTGGTCTGGCGCAACCCGCAGGGTAGCGACCATCCGGCCATCGCCTCGGCGCAACGGGCGGGCCAGATCAAGGACTGGGTGCGGGTGGCCTCGGTGCAGTACCAGCAACGTCGCGTCGCCACCTTCGAGGAGTTTGCCACCCAGGTCGAGTACTTCGTCGACGTCGCCGCCGACTACCGCGCGGACTTCGTGCTGTTCCCCGAGCTGTTCACCCTGCAACTTCTGTCGATCGCCAACGAGAAACTGCAGCCGGCCGAATCCATCGCCACCCTGACCAGCTATACCGAGCGCGTGCGGACGCTGCTGTCGGGTCTTGCGGTGCGCTACAACATCAACATCATCGGCGGCAGCCACCCCACCCGCATGGACGACGGCGACATCCACAACATCTGCTACGTCTGCCTGCGCGACGGCGCGGTGTATTCGCAGGAGAAGCTGCACCCGACGCCGAACGAGCGGCGCTGGTGGAACATCGTCGGCGGCGACGACGCCGCGGCCATTCCCACCGACTGCGGGCCGATCGGCGTGATGATCTGCTACGACGCCGAGTTCCCGGAGCTGTCGCGCCACCTGATCGACCAGGGCGCGCTGATCCTGTTCGTGCCGTTCTGCACCGACGAACGGCAGAGCTACCTGCGCGTGCGCTACGCCTGCCAGGCTCGCGCGGTGGAGAACCAGTGCTACCTGGTGCTGTCCGGCAACGTCGGCAACCTGCCCGGCGTGCACAATTTCGACATCCAGTACGCGCAGAGCTGCATCCTCACACCCTGCGACTTCCCCTTCGCCCGCGACGGCATCGCCGCCGACACCACGCCCAATGTCGAGGCGGTGGCGCTGGCCGACCTGCGCCTCGATTCATTGATCGCCGCGCGCAACTCCGGCACCGTGCAGAACCTCAAGGATCGCCGCCACGATCTCTACCAGACCCGCTGGCAGAGCCGGCCGGCACGGCAGCTCAAGCGCTGAGATGGCCGACCAGGATATTCATCCGGTTGCCGTCGAAGGCCGGTTCGAGCGATGAGGAGACTGCGATCTCCCCCATCGCTCGCGTAGAATCGGCAGTCCTTTCAAGCGGGAGGCGAACGGTGGCCCATTCCATCGAGATCAAGGTGCCGGACATCGGCGAATTCTCCGACGTGCCGGTGATCGAGCTGCTGGTCGCGGTCGGCGACACGGTGAAGAAGGACCAGGGCCTCGTCACGCTGGAATCGGACAAGGCCACCATGGAGGTGCCGTCGAGCACCGACGGCGTGGTGAAGGAACTCAGGGTCAAGCTGGGCGACAGTGTGTCCGAAGGCACCCTGATCGCGATTGTCGAAACGCAGGGATCGGCCGCAGGAGCCAATGCCGAAAGCGGCAAGCCGGCGGCCGCCGCGCCCTCGTCCCAGTCGTCCCCCTCCTCAGGCGAGAGTGCCAAGCCGGCGCCGAAAGCAGCCGCGGCATCGGGCCGAAAGGCCGACGTCGAATGCCAGATCGCCGTGCTCGGCGCCGGACCGGGCGGCTACACCGCTGCCTTCCGCGCCGCCGACCTCGGTCAGGACACCGTGCTGATCGAGCGCTACGACACGCTGGGTGGCGTCTGCCTCAATGTCGGCTGCATTCCCTCCAAGGCGCTGCTGCATGCGGCGCGGGTGATCGACGAGGCGGCATCGTTCGCCGATCACGGCATCAGCTTCGGCAATCCGAAGATCGATCTCGACAAGCTGCGTACGTTCAAGGACGGCGTGGTCGGCCAGCTCACCAAGGGCCTGGCCGGCATGGCCAAGCAGCGCAAGGTGAACCGCGTCACCGGTATCGGGAAGTTCGTATCGCCGAACGAGATCGAGGTGGAGGGTCCCGAAGGCAGGAAGCTGGTGCACTTCGAGAAGGCCATCATCGCGGTCGGCTCGCAGGCGGTGAAACTGCCGATGTTCCCCTGGGACGATCCACGGGTGATGGATTCCACCGATGCGCTGATGCTCAGCGACGTGCCGAAGCGCCTGCTGGTGGTCGGCGGCGGCATCATCGGCCTGGAGATGGCCTGCGTATTCGACGCGCTGGGCTCGGAAGTCACGGTGGTGGAGCTGCTCGACCAGCTCATGCCGGGTACCGATCCCGACCTGGTCCGGCCGCTGGCGCAGCGTCTGACCAAGCGCTATGCCGGCATCCACCTCAAGACCAAGGTGGTCAAGGTCGAGGCGCAGAAGCAGGGTCTCAAGGCCTGGTTCGAGGGCGACAAGGCGCCCGAGCCGATGGTCTTCGACCGTGTCCTGGTGGCGGTGGGGCGCGCGCCCAACGGCGCGACAATCGACGCCGACAAGGCCGGCGTGCAGGTCGAGCGCGGCTTCATTGCGGTTGACCGGCAGATGCGCACCAACGTGCCGCACATCTTCGCCATCGGCGACATCGTCGGGAAC
>DAOMOD010000084.1:0-17315 GCA_035444205.1 Lysobacteraceae bacterium | reverse complement strand
GTCTGTGCCGACGTCCTTCATTACCTGCCGGCCGACACCTTGAAGCGCGGGCTTTCCGGTCTGGCCGCGCTGTGCGGCGGAATGGCCTTCATCGAGACCTATACACGCGAGGATGCCATCGAGGGCGACATGGACGGATTCCACCGGCGCCCGGCCGCCTGGTATCGCAAGGCCTTCACCGCAGCCGGACTGCGGGCCGTCGGCAACCACTGCTACCTGGGGCCCGCACTTGCGGCGGACGCGGCGGCACTGGAGACCGTTTGAGGACCCTCGGAAACCAGTCCGAGTGCGCGTGCTCGGATTGGTTCAGGAGTTCCATGGTGTGCCGCGCGTGACCTGTCGTTATTGACCCGGCAGAAAAGTATCGATAGCTCCGTTCGTGGTGAGGAGCTGTCGAGTCCGGCGCCCTTCGAGACGCACACTTCGCGTGCTCCTCAGGGCGAACGGAGCTTGGGGGGAGTCCCGTTCGTGGTGAGGAGCTGTCGAGTCCGGCGCCCTTCGAGACGCACACTTCGCGTGCTCCTCAGGGCGAACGGAGCTTGGCGATTCCCGTTCGTGGTGAGGAGCTGTCGAGTCCGGCGTAGCCGGATCGAGACAGCGTCTCGAACCACTCGAACCACCGGCGCGCCAGACGCGCTCAGACGCTGCTGAAATGGCTGTTACAGGCCACTAGCGCAGGCGCTCGCGCAACCGGGTGCCCAAAAGACCGATCGCGTTCAGGGCGTTGATTACATCCATCACCTCGCCCATCGACGCAGCGCTGGCCGAAACGATCTCGTTCAGGCGCCGCGCCTCGTCCATGGCATCGAGGATCTTCCTCTGTTGCGCCAGGGATGCATCCAGCTTGAGGACGCCCTGCAGCCAGAAGGTTCCGCCGGGATCAAGCCTGGCGTCGAGACTGCCCTTGGACCGCAATAGCGCGCAAAGAAAGCGCAGATCCAGGAAACTTCGTGCAGGCAGGGTCTCGCGCAACGCCTTGAGCGCCTGCGTGGTCACCGGTTTCCAGTCGGCGGGGCTGTAGTTGCGCGCGCAGTACGGCTTGAGTTCGCCTAGCGTGGCCTGGCTGTGGAATACATCGAGCTTGGGGTCAAGCACCAGCGATGGCAGCCCGGGCAACTGGTGCTGGCAAGGCCCGAACACCACGGCCTTGGAAAGCAGGCCGTCCAGGACGAAGCTGGACTGCACCTCGACCTTGGCCGACCCGCCGGCAATGACACCGGTCGGCGTCCTGTCGAAATCCTTGAGGAAGGGATTGCCATAGCTGACCGCGCGAAGTTCGCCGCGCGTGCTCGGCGCATGGCTGGGCTCCAACGCTGTGTCCGCCGTCAGGTGATGGGTCTTGAGCACGGCGACCGCGCGCGCCAGGGGATCCCGGCGGAAAAGGGCGTCCGGATCTTCCCCGGCATGAGCATGGCCGGGTCGGAAAGCATTCCGTGTGGCCAGGCTTTCGTCCACATCGGACGCCGAACCGGACGATTCCAGATCGATGTTGTAGAAATCGTCGCCCTGGCTGCTGACCACCGGCAGGCTCGGCACTTCCTTGAGTTCCAGTCCGTTGAGAAGGCGAGCCAGATCGACCACCGTGGGCGGGCGTCGCAGCGTCCAGGGTTCCTCGCCCTTGCGCGGCGTGTCGCTCAGCACCAGGTACGGAATGCCATGGCGCTTGGCGTTGCCAATGGCCACGTTGCCGGCGATGGTCAGGGGATCGGTGAGGATGACATCGGCCTCCGCCTCGACCTCGCCCCAGGTCCAGGGCTCCTTCAGGTGCGAAGCAGCCTTGCGCAGGAGCAGGCGCAGCAGCGCTTCCTCCTCGTCGGAGGTGCCTGCCAAAACGATGTTGCGTTCCTGGGCCATGAAAGCCGTTCCATCCCGACCGCGGGGCCGATTCTGCTCGATATGATCCGGCGCGGAAATCCGCACCACACTGGCCGTTGCTGCGCCCCTGCAGGCAACTCCCGACCAGACCCGGTCACATGATCGCCGATATCGCGCCCGCTGCGCGAATGCGCTGTGTTTACATTGTGAAAAATCGTTACGCGATGATCCGATTGACGCCATGTGTCCAGTCGGTCCATGTTGGTCGCCAAACCGCAACCGCTCGCCTGCTGTCGTCCATCATGTCCATTTGCCACGATACCGACCGCATGTCCTCGCCGACCGCCCGGATGCGTAGCCGCCACGGCGCGTTCGAGCCGATCCGACGCGGTGGCGAGCGTCCCCGGCGGCCTCCTGCTGCCGGGACCCTGGCCTTCACTGCCCGCGAATGAACGGCTCCGGGCGCTTCGCACTTTGCGGACCTGACGCCCGCGCAACGGCGTGGCATCTGCCCCGGCTGCTGCTGTTCGCCTGCGCGCTGGCCTGCGCAATCGCCACGGCCGACGAGCCACCGGCCGATGCACCGCCGGGCGAACCCTACTTCGAATCCGTTGCCGGTACCGACACCATTGCCAACGGCATCGCCACGGCGCTGGCCCAGGACAGCCGCGGGCTGCTCTGGATCGGTACGCCGGAAGGCCTGCTGCGCCACGACGGCTACCGCTTCCGGGAATTTCGCCACGACCCGGACAACCCATCCTCACTCGGCCACAACTATGTGCGCGACCTGCTGGCTCTGGAGGACGGTCGACTGCTGGTCGCCACGCAAGGCGGCGGCCTGTCGGTGTTCGACCCCCAGCAGGAGACCTTCGCGCACTTCCAGCACGAGCCGGATGACCCGCACAGCCTTTCCAGCAACGCGCTGCTGGTTCTGGCAAGGCATGGCGACGGCGGCATCTGGATCGGCACCGTTTCCGGTGGACTCGACTACTGGCGGCCGGACCAACAGCAATTCGTGCACATGGCGCTGCGCCCATTCGACGCTTCCGGCATCGACAGCGAAACCGTACGCAGCCTGCTGCTGGACAGCCGTGGTCACCTCTGGGTCGGCACACGCAACGGTCTCAAGCGATTGGCGGCGGGCGAGGATGTCTTCGAGCGCATCGCGTCCGACGCAGCCGATCCCGACTCCATGCACGGCCAGTACGTGTACGCGCTGTTCGAGAGCAGCGACGGTCGCATCTGGGTCGGTACCCAGGACCATGGCGCGCTGTGGATCGATCCCGACACCCTGCAGGTCACACGACTGCCGCTGCACCCCGACCCCAACGGCGTCGGCCACCCCTGGGTGAGCGGATTCGCCGAACCGAGGCGCGGATCGCTGTGGGTGGTGACCTTCGGCGCCGGCATCGATGTGCTCGACCTGGCCCGGAACCGTATCGGCAAGCGCCTGCGCCACGATCCGTCGGTGCCCGGCAGTCTGGCCATGGATCGCGCCATGAAGCCGCTCATGGATCGCTCAGGGCTGCTGTGGATCGGCACCTGGGGCGCCGGGCTGCAACGCCACAATCCGCTGGCGGAGGCCTTCGTCACCCTGCGCCACAGTCCGACGCTGCCCATGGGGCTCAGCGAAACGGTGGTGCTCTGCGCCCTGGAAATGGAGGACGGCACTATCTGGATCGGCACCGGCGGCAACGGTATCGACATTTTCGACAGCCAACGTGGCGTCGTCGGCGGGCATCGACCCGATCCGATCCGCCCGGGTGCGCTGCGCGATGGCAGCATCCGCGCGCTGGCACGGACCGCGGACGGCAGCGTCTGGGTCGGCACGCACCAGTCCGGACTTCACCGCCACGTCGGTGCGCAGGGCTTTCGTCACTACCAGGGCATCCTCCCCGACCAGCGCGTGCGGCGCCTGCTGGCCAGCCGTAGCGGAAGTCTGCTGGTGGGTACGCAGGCCGGGCTCGTGGAGATCGACCCCGACGATGAAGCGGCTACGCCGCTGGCACTGGCCGAGGGGCAGCCCATGACGTCGCCGGTGTGGAGCATGGCGGAAGACGCTGCTGGCAATCTCTGGGTCGGCACACCCACCGATGTTCTGCTGCGCAGACACGACAGCAGGCATCTGCAGCGAATGACCGCAAATGCGCTGGCGTCTCTCGATGATGGTGCGGCGCCGGTGGTGCCGAGCGCGGCCGCCGACATCCTGTCGGATTCGCGCGGCATCCTGTGGGTAGTCGGCGCTGGCGGCATGCTGCGGCAGCAGCGATGGCAGAACGGGAAGCCAGTCTTCGAGCGCTTCGGTGTCGAGGGTCCTGGGGAACAACGTGGCTACGGCGTCAGCCTGGTCGAGGACCGTCTTGGCCGGCTCTGGACCACCAGCCACATCATCGACGTCGAGCGCGGGCAGATCCACCAGTTCGGTCGCGCCGACGGCGTCGACATCGGCAACTTCGAGCTCGGCGCCGCATCGAGCACCGGAGACGGACGGCTGCTGTTCGCCGGCACCCGAGGACTGCTGATCGTCGACCCGGAACGCTATCGTCCATGGGACTACCAGCCACCGCTGGTCGCCACCGCTCTCGAGATCGACGGCATCAGCGAGCCCATGGCGCGGCTGGCACCGGCGTTGACGCTGGCACCCGGCGACCGCCGATTCAGCATCGAATTCGCCGCACTGGACTACTCCGGCCCCGACGCGCTGCGCTATGCCTATCGCCTCGAAGGCCTCGACGACGACTGGATACCCACATCGGCAGCACTGCGCGTGGCCAGCTACAACAACCTCTGGCCGGGCCGCTACACCCTGCGCGTGCGCGGCAGCAACCGCAGCGGCGCGTGGAGCGGGCAGGAGCTTGCAATTCCGGTCCACGTGCTTCCGGAATGGTGGCAGACCCGCGTGTTCGCCGTACTTGCGTCACTCGGCTTGCTGGCATTGGTGGTGGGCGGTGTGCGCCTGCGAACCGCACGGATACACCAGCGCGCGCGCGAACTCAAGGCCCTGGTCGACCGGCGCACCGCCGAGCTGCGCACTGCCAAGGAACGAGCCGAAAGGACGCTGGCCGATCTGAAGGCTGCCCAGAGCCAGCTCGTCGCAGCCGAAAAGATGGCATCGCTCGGCCAGCTTGTCGCCGGCGTCGCCCACGAGATCAACACCCCGATCGGCATTGCCGTCACCGCCGCATCCCATCTCCAGGATCAGATCCGCCATCACGAGGCCATGCAGGACGCCGGCAGGTTCGACGCATCCGAAGCGGCGGCGTGGCGGGAAACGACGCGCGAAGGCATGCGCCTGATCCTCGGCAGCCTGGATCGCGCCAACACCCTGATCAAGAGCTTCAAGCAGGTCGCGGTCGACCAGTCCAGCCAGCAGCGGCGAAGATTCGACCTCAGGTCCTTTCTCGACGAGGTGCAGTTCGCGCTGCGGCCTTCCTACCGGCGCAGTCGCCACGAGCTCGCCATCGATTGCCCGATGGGCATTGAAATGGATACCTATCCCGGCGCCCTGTTCCAGATCGTCGCCAACCTGGTAGGTAACTCGCTGGCACATGCCTTTGCCGCTGACCGCGCAGGGCACATGCGCCTCGACATCAAGGTCGACGGCGACCAGGTGATTCTCGACTACAGCGACGATGGCGTGGGCATGGCGCCGGAAGTCGCCAGGCGCGCCTTCGATCCCTTCTTCACCACCCGCCGTGGCAGCGGCGGCTCCGGCCTCGGCCTGCACCTGGTGCACAATCTGGTTACCCAGGCACTTGGTGGCAGTATCGAACTGAACAGCGCGCCGGCAGCGGGTACGCGGTTCAGACTGCGACTGCCGCGCACGGCACCCGAGCAGCGGACGCCGGCCGCTTGATCATTCAGCGCGCGAAGCGCTCGGTGAAAAAGGCGTCCATCAGCGCGTAGGCACGACGCGCTGATCGCTCGTGGAAAATACAATTGGGCGGCGAAGCGGCGTCCGCTTCGGCAAAGCAGTGTACGGCGCCGCCGAAGTTGACGAACTGCCAGTCGGCACCGGCCTTGCGCATCTCCACCTCGAAGGCGGCGATATGCTCCGCTGTCACCGCCGCGTCGTCGGCGCCGTTCAGTACCAGCACCGAGGCCTTGATGCCGCCTTCGGCCGGCATGTCGGTGGCAAGTCCGCCATGGAACGACACCACACCGGCCAGATCCATGCCTTCGCGCGCCATCTCCAGCACGGTGCTGCCGCCGAAGCAGAAGCCGATGGCGCCGATACGGGTCAGGTCGATGGCCACGCTGCCGGATGCCCCCAGGCTCATCAATTCGCCCAGCGCCATGCCGGCGCGGTCGCGCAGCGTGCGGCGGTCGGACAGCATGGCGCGCGCCGCCTGCGACGCCTCCTGGGGGCCGGTCGGGCGCACATCCTCGCCGTAGATGTCGGCCACCAGCACAACATAGCCGCGCGCGGCGATGGCCTTGGCCTTGTCGATGTTTCCGGGCGTCATGCCCATCCAGTTCGGCACCAGCACCAGGCCGGGCTGCGCCGCCTCGACGGAGGCATCGTGCACCAGCACGCTGCTGAACCTGGTGTCGCCGATACTGTAGGCGACTTCACGCTCGACCATGTCGGCCCGGACCTGACCGAGCGACAGAAACAACAACGGCAACAGAATCCAGCGCATGCGCATGATACCTTCCTCCCGCTGATCCACCGGCGAGTGTAGCCCAGCCTCGCCGGAGATGGCGGGAGCAGGCCGGGGCAGGAACGGGAATTCAAGCGCCCTCGCCTCGCGACACACCGGAGCGCCCCTGAGCGGAGCAGTCTCGGCTCACCAGGATCGCCCAAGGCCCGCGGGCTTTTTCGCAGTGCCGAGCTTGCCCGGCACCGTGCGGAATCGCATCGGCGCTTCCGCTTCAGGAATAGCCGATCGCCACCGCCAGCGCCAGCGCCGCCATGGCCATCGCCAGGAACAGGCCCAGCGGCAGCATCAGCCAGCGCGCCCAAACCGCCCAGTCGACGCGCGCGGCACCGAGCACACCCATCAGCTTGGCTGAGGTCGGTACCAGCAGGTTGAGCAGTCCGTCGCCGAGCTGGAACGCAAGCACGCTGACCTGGCGGGTGACGCCGACCAGATCCCCCAGCGGCGCCATCAGCGGCATGGTCAGCGCAGCCTGGCCGGAACCGGAGGGAATCATGAAATTGATCAGCGACTGAAAGCCGAGCATCAGCCAGGCCGACAGCAGCTCGGGCACGCCCTGCAGGGTCCAGGCCATGGCGTAGAGGATGGTGTTCATCACCGCCGGCTGCGACGGATCGGTGCCGCCCAGGATGATGACGATGCCCTTGGCGAAGCCCACCACCAGCACCACCGGCGCCAGCCCGACCGCGCCCTCGCGAAAGGACACCGCCAGCCGGTTGCCGCTCATGCGGTGCTGACCGGGCAGCAGATACATCAGCCCGATGACCATGCCGATGGCGAAGAACTGGCCCGCAATTTCGGCGATGAAGTACTCGTGCACCACCACGCCCCATACCACCCAGACCATGCCCAGCGCGATCATGGCGATGGCCACACCGTCGCGCAGGGTGAAACTGCCGTCTCCGGCGCGACTCTCGTCCTGTTCGCGGAACCAGGTATCGCTGGCGTGCACCGGCGACTTTTCCGGATCGCGTTTCACCCGCCGCGCCCACCACAACATGAAGGCGATTCCGACCGCGGTGTAAACCAGCCAAAGGGCGATGCGGAAAGCGGCGCCGGAGAGCAGGTCGAGCCCGGCGATGCTCTGCGCGATGGCCACGCTGAACGGGTTCATCCAGCTCGCCGCGAAGCCGAGCTGTGAGGCTACATAGGTCATCAGCAAGGCGGTGATCGAGTCATAGCCCAGGCGCACCACCACCGGAGCGAGCAGGATCACGAAGGGGATCACTTCCTCGCCCATGCCAAACACTGCCCCGCCCAGCGAAAACAGGACGAACAGCAGTGGAAACACCAGGATCGGATCGTGACCGGCCTTGCCGATCAGGGCGCGCAGCCCACGGTCGACGCAACCTGAGCGCATGACGATGCCGAAGGCGCCGCCGACCAGCAGCAGGAAGGCGATGATGCCGACCGCTGGGCTGGAACGGCTTCCCGAAACCAGTCCCTCGAAGGGCGCATTGAGGAATCCCGGTCGATCCTTGTCGGCACTGAACAATGGTGTTCCCGGTGCCCCGCCCTCGGCCAGGGCGAAACTCGCGAGCGCAACCTGCGACGCCCGGCCGCGTTCGTCCGTCTCCACCTCGAACCGGCCCGCCGGCACCAGGAAGCTCAGCATCGCCACGGCGACGGCTACCCAGAACAGGATGACCAGGGTATCCGGCGGCTGTCTGCGCAGTGCGTTCAAGGGGGTTGAGCGGAGAAAAAAGAAAAGCCGACGGGGTTTCCGGTCCTCGTCGCCCGAAGGCATCGATTTTCAGTGCGAGCTCCCCCGCCGCCCTGAAGTGAACCGAAAACCCGGATGCGCCTAGGCCCACCCCGCCCGTCGCATACCGTCTACCGTCGGCAGGCTGCTTGTTTAACCAAAGGTTAACGGCTTGTCAACGCTTGTCGTGTGAAAACGGCGTGGTTGTACGGTTTCAATGGATGCCAAGTCCGCCGATTCCGAGCGGATCGGCGACATCGAAGCCGGCCAGTTCGGCGAATCGGCGCCCGCGCTCGCTGAAGTCGCGAAAGCCAGGAAAGCTGGGCGCACCGGGCGACAGCAACACCAGGCCGCCCTCGCCGGCCGCCGCGCGCGCCTGTGCCACCGCTTCGGTGAAGTCGGCGGTCAGCGTCACCGACTGACCGGGCAGTTCGTCGCGCAGCTGTGCCGCGATGCGTGGTCCGCTGTCGCCCTGGCACACCACCGCGCGCAACGGCAGCCGGCGCAGGCGCTCGACAAGGGGAGCCCAATCCAGGCCACGATCATGCCCGCCGACGATCAGGGCAAGCGGCCGTTCGCCCAGTGCCTCAAGTGCCGCCAGGGTCGCCTGCGGCGTGGTGGCGATGGAGTCGTCGATCCACTCGCGCCCGCCGCGCTCTCCCAGAGGCTGCAGACGATGCGGCAGGGCGCGAAAGGACGCGAGCGCGGGCAGCAGGCGGGCGGCGTCTTCGCCCAGGGCCTCGACCACGGTCAACGCCGCGCTCAGGTTCATCCGGTTGTGCACACCGACGAGCGCGAATGCGGGCGGCAGGGCGAATGTCTGCGTGCCGCGCGCCACATGCTCTCCGTGCGGATGCCAGCCCTCCCCGTTTCCGAAGCCGAGGTCGCCCGCACGTGGCGCGACGCGCCGTCCGATCTCGATATCCCCGGCATGGAGCACGCGCAGGCGCGCTCCCTGAAGCAGCGCCAGCTTGTCGGCGAAGTAGCGTTCGACGCTGCCGTGCCAGTCCAGATGCTCGGGAAACAGCGCCGTGACCACAGCCATGTCGAGGGCGGCGCAGTCGCGCGTCTGATAGCTCGACAGCTCGACCACCCAGACGTCGGGCGCGGGATCCGGCCGCCACAGCTCGGTCAGGGGCAGGCCGATGTTGCCGGCCAGCGCCACGCGCCGGCCCGCCACGCGCAGCAGGTGGGCGATCAGCGCCGCCGTGGTGCTCTTGCCCTTGCTGCCGGTCACGCCGACCACGCGCGCCTCCGGATGCTCCGCGAACCACAGCGCCGTGGCGCTGGTGAAGCGGGTGCCGCGCGCCATGGCCTCCGCGACCGGCGTGCGATACGGGCTGATGCCGGGCGACTTCACCACCACGTCGAACGCCGCCAGATCGTCCACCGTGGGCACTTCCGTGCGGACGTCGACATCGTCAAGTGCGGCCACGCCAGCGGCTTCCTGTGGCGTGCAGAACAGGCTCGGCACCTGCCCGGGCAGTTCGCGGCGCAGCAGAGCGAGCACCGAGCGTCCCTCGCGACCGAAGCCGAAGACCGCTACGCGGAGACCGGCCAATTCATCGAGCTTCATCGAACAGACCCGCCAGACGTGGCGGCAGGTGGTGTGCACCGGCAGGCGCCATCAGCGCTTCGAGTTCCAGCCCCTCGCCGCCGATCGCCGGCAGCACACGACGACGGTAATGCGCCACCACGGCGTCCTCCCGCCATTCGGCGCGTACCGAAAGCGCGTGCAGTGCCGCACGCGACTCGTCCGCCTCGCCCACGCATTCGAACGGCTTGTCCGCCCGGAATGCCATCAACGCCTCGAAGGCCGGAATGAGGGCCTCGTCGTCCAGCAGGTTGCGCCCGAAGATGGCGGTGAGCCTGGGCTTGGGAAGAAACGGCGCCAACGCCAGGAACACGAAGTGGCATTTCGGGCACTGTCCGCACCAGCGGCTGGTGGGGCGCGTGCCCAGGATGCGGAAATTGCGGTTGCAGCTGGAGAACACCTCGAAATAGCGGTCGAGTGCTGCGAAGCGCGCGGTGACCGCCAGTTCCGACAGCGGCCGCAGCAGCGAGAAGTAGTCGAGGGAAGGCGTCACCCGCTGCGCCAGGTGTTCGCGCAACAGGGACTCGAAGCGCAGACCCTTGCTCCACTGGTGATTGACCGCGCGACCATCGCGTTCCAGCGTCGGTGCACTGGCCGAGCGCTCGTTGGAGAAGACGATGGCGTCGTAGCCATAGAGCAGGGCTGCCACCACCAGGATCGCCGAGTTGATGGCGGTCACCGGGATATGGCCGTTGAGTGCGCCCTGGCGGTTCATCTCGAACAGCAGCGGCGACAGTTCACGTTCGATGTTGAGGCCATCGAGGCCGCTGGCCTGCACGCAGGCGGCGATCAGCGCCGAGCGCCCCACCCACACCGGCGTCAACGGCTCGCCCGCCCCACGCAGCAGTTCCAGCGATACCAGCGAATCCTTGCCGCCGCCCACCGGCAACAGGCTGCGCCTTGGCAGGTCCAGCGGCACGGCTGCGGGCACCGTGCGCCCACTGTGGGGAAAGCGGACCCTGCCGCGCAGATCGAGATCGTTCTGCAGGGCGAACTCGCCGAGCCCCTCGGTGTAGATCTCGTCCAGCATCGCCGCGGTGGCCGTATCCAGGGGCTCCCCCGCCACCTCGATGCCGGGCGGCACCGCGGCCTTGTAGTAGCTGATGCCGGCCACCAGATGCAGCAGCCGCAGCGCGGCCGCGAAAGCACCGGCCCGGTCGGCGGGCAGCGGCGGCGGCGCCGGAAAGCGCAGGGTCTCGACCAGTTCCGGGCCGTCATCGAAGGCGTAGCGAAGCCGCGCCGCGCCGTCGTCGTAGCCGGCCCCGAGGAACCGGAACGCGGCAGCCTTCACAGCAGCACCTCGCGTGGCCGCCCGCGCAGGTTGTACTGCGAGGCCATGGCCGCGCCGTAAGCGCCGACCACCCCGAACAGCAGCACGTCGCCCTCGTGCGTATCCGGCAGCAGGCGGTCGCGCGCCAGCACGTCGCCCGATTCGCAGATCGGGCCGACCACCTGCACGCGCTCGGTCGGTGCCTGGCCCAGCCGACTCAGATTCCAGACCGGGTGGAAGGCGTCGTACAGCGCAGGCCTGAGCAGGGTATGCATGCCGGCGTCGATACCGACGAAGGCGATCCCGGCCTTGCGCTTGACCTGGTTCACCCGTGCCAGCAACACGCCGCATTCGGCGGCCAGGTAGCGACCGGGCTCCATCCACAGGTCGTATCCGGGGTATTGCTCGCGTACCTCGGCCAGACCCGCGCCGAGCGCGACAAGAACGAGCGCAGGCTCTCCGGCGCGCGCCGGCACGCCCAGGCCGCCGCCAAGGAGGCGAAACGTTCCGCCAGGCTGGCCAGTTCGGCGCCTACATCGCGCCAGTGCGAGGCATCGAAGATGCCGCTGCCAAGGTGCGCGTGCAGGCCGCTGACGGTGATCCCGTGCGTCATGCAAAGACGCCTGGCCTCATCCAGATCGCCCGCACCGATGCCGAATTTCGACTGCGTGCCGCCGGTGCGCACCTTGTCGTGGTGGCCAAGTCCACGGCCGAGATCGACGCGCAGCTTGATCGCGGCGCCGGCGAAAAGCTGCGGCCAGGCCTGCAATGGGTGCAGGCTGTCGATGGTCACTTCGATGCCGGCGGCGATGGCCGCTTCGTATTCGCCGCGCGGCGCGAAATTGGGCGTGAACAGAAGTCGTCCCGGATCGATGCCCGGCACCGCCTCGCGAACCCTGTCGAGTTCGCCCGGCGACACGCATTCGAAGCCCAGGCCGAGCGCGGCAAAGGTGCGGATCAGGCCCTCGTGCGGATTGGCCTTGACCGCGTAGTACACGCGCTTCAGCGCCGGGATGGCGAGCAGGCCGCGCGCACGCCCGACAGCCGTTGCGCCGTCGTAGACGTAGACCGGGGTGCCCTCATCGGCGAGCGCGATCAGGGCGTCGCGCCGGGACTGCCACCACGGTTCCGCTTCGGCCGACACGTCGACTGTGCCGTACAGGCTCTCCCAGGTCGGCCCGAACACGCCGTCGCCGGTTTCCAGCATGCCGGCGCGCACCAGCAGGGTGTGCAGGCGCGGCACCAGGGCGTCGGCGTCAGCCTGCTCCACCACGAAGGTCAGGTTGAGATCGTTGGAGGATTGGCTGATCAGATGCACGCGGCGCTCACCCACCGTCTTCAGCAGGTCGGACAGGCGGTACATCAACGAGCGCATGCCCCTACCGACCAGAGTGACTGCGGTGCAGGGCGCGATCACCTTGACCCGGCACACCTGCTGCAGATCCGCGCACAGCGCATGGAGCACATCGGAATCGAGCAGGTTCTCGCTGGGATCGAGCGAGACGGTGACGTTGGTTTCGGCCGATCCGATCAGGTCCACCGACAGGCCGTGACGGCGGAAGGCGTCGAACACTTCGGCGAGGAATCCGACCTGCTGCCACATGCCGACCGTTTCCATCGACACCAGAGTAATGCCATGGCGGGCGCTGACCGCCTTGATGCCGGACACCGGCGGCGCGCTGCCGACTTCGGTGCCGGGCAGATCGGGGCGCGCCGTATCGAACACGTACAACGGCACGCCGGCCTCGCGCAACGGCGACAGGCAGCGTGGATGCAGCACCTTGGCGCCGGTGGTGGCGATCTCCTGCGCTTCCTCGTAGTCGAGCCTGCGCAGCAGCCGAGCGCCCGGAACTTCGCGCGGGTTGGCGCTGAACATGCCGGCGACGTCGGTCCAGATCTCCACCCGTGAGGCGCCGAGCAGCGCGCCGAACAAGGCCGCCGACGTATCCGACCCACCACGCCCAAGAAGTGCGGTGCTGCCGTCCTCACGTCGCACGATGAAACCCTGGGTGATGGCGACATCGCCAAGCGCTGCCAGGCGCGCGGCGGCAGCCGCATCGGTGGACACCTCGCACAGCGCTGCCAGTTGCAGCGAGCGCTCGGACTTGTGCGGCGGTCGGACCGCGCTCAGCCAGTCGCGCGCGTCGAGCCAGGCGCAGGCGCCGGGTTCGCCGCTGAGAAACGCGGCGCCGATGATGCTGGACAGCAGTTCGCCCTGCGCCAACCACTCCGCCTGCCAGCGCAGGTCGCGCACGTTCGATGAAGCCATCCCCGCAAGCGCATCGAGCCGCTCGCGCAGCGGCTGCGGCGGTTCGATGTAAAGGTCGGTGCAGAGCGACTCGTGACGTTGGCGAACCTGCTCCGCCACGGCCGCTGCATCGGCGCCGTCGATGGCCGACTGCAGCAGGTTGGTGACACCCGACAGTGCCGACACCACCACCAGCACGGTTTCGCCGGAAGCTCTGCGCCGGCGCACGATATCGGCGATGCCGCGCCAGCGTGGCGCGCTGGCGACGCTGGTACCGCCGAACTTGAGTACCACCAGAGGCTTGGTCATCGACGATGGGTCCGCCGCCGCACCTTGCCGGCGGCGACCGATACCGGCTGTCTGCCCTATCCGAGTCGCTGGCGCAGCACGCTGGAGATGCGTCGTGCCGCTTCGCCACTGGCCGGACGCCCGGCCGAATCGGTGATCTGCACGCGGCTGCGCTCGTTGCCGTCGCCGAGGATCTGCAGGGTGAACACATCACGATCGACGCGGCTGCGCCGGAAAGTACGGGTGAACCAGCCGCCCTGCGGCTCGATCACGCTGACCACTTCGACTTCCACCGTGCGGTTGGTCTCGTCGGAACCGATCACGGTGATCTCACCGGCGCGATCCAGCGCCAGCGAGACGCGCCGCCATGCATTGGTCGGCTCGTCGGCGATGATCAGCACATCGCCTGCCAGGGCCGGGCGTCCACCGGGCACGCTGGAAGCGGTGGTGCGACCGGCGCCAACCTCGGGCACCAACATGGTGCCCTGGGTGGACGGAGCATGCAGTTCCGGCGGCACCTCCAGTGGGCGCACCTGCTGGGCACGCTGATACTCGGTGCGGGTGCCGAACATGCCGCAGCCGGCCAGCAGCAGGGCCAGGGCAAGGGTCGCAATTGAACGCAGGATCATTGGAATGGATGCTCCTCGAAAGGATCCGTCAGAAAAGTTCCGGATCGGACCGCAACTGGTCGGCCAGGGCGCGACCTGCGGCGTGATGATGGGTGCTCAAGGGCGTGAGCGGCAGTCGCAGGTGCGCGCCGATGTCGCCATGGAGCTCGCTGGCCAGCCATTTTACAGGGATCGGGTTGGATTCGACGCCGAGGAAGGCATAGAGTGCGGCGAGCTTCGCATCGAGTCCCCTGGCGCGGGCCACGTCGCCCGCGGCGCAGGCCGCGCAAACCGCCTGCACGGCGCCTGCTGCCACATTGGCCGCTACCGAGATGACGCCCGCCGCGCCGGCCAGCTGGGCGCGCGCCATGGTGGCGTCGTCGCCACTCAGCACGGCGAACTGCGTTCCCTGCATCGGCACCAGCGATTGCATGCGTTCCGGTGCGGCATGCGCCTCCTTGACGCCGACGACACGCGGGTGCCCGCACAGGCGCGCCACGGTGGCCGGCTCGAGATCGCAGCCGGTCCGCGAGGGCACGTTGTAGAGCACGATCGGCAGATCGCCCTCCTCGGCCACGGCGATGAAATGCCGGTACAGGCCCTCCTGTGTCGGTCGCACGTAATAGGGGGTCACCACCAGGGCGGCATCGGCGCCGCTGGCGGCAGCCAGGCGCGTCTGCGCCACGGTCTTGGCGGTGCCTGCGGTGCCGGTGCCTGCAAGCACCGGAATGCGCCCGCCGATCCGGTCGACCGCGCACTCCAGCAGCGCAACGAACTCGTCGCGCTCCAGCATGGCGGCCTCACCGGTGGAGCCGGCCACCACCACCCCGGTCGTGCCGCCGGCCAGTTGCCGCTCGAGCAGCCTGGAAAAACCGTCGAGGTCGAGACTTCCGTCCGCGGTGAACGGCGTGATCAGAGCGCAGATGCTGCCGGAAAGCTGCACGGTAATGGATCAGGTCCTGGGTGAGCGGCGGATGGTAAGGCCAATCCCGCCGCGATGGAATGCGGATGAGCGGAGAGTTGCGGCGTTTCAGGCCCGCAAGTATTCTGCACCCGACCTGAGTGCGGCCTGAGCCGGCGCCGGGCAACCCACAACCGGAAGTCACAAGAGCCTTGGCCCGAAGCGTGCAGCGACCTTTGGCGAACGAGAACTACCTGCTGGTCAGCGCCTTCGCCCGCTTCCCCGACTCTCCCCTGGTCCCGGTATCGCGTCGCGTCGCCGACAGCGGCTGCAACCTGCTGGAAACGCGGGTGTCTGCCATCGGAGAGGAGATTGCGCTCACCGCATTGGTGGTCGGCAGCTGGGACGCCATCGCCAAACTGGAATCCGCGCTCGGTCGCCTGGAGCGCGACGAGAAGCTTCGCGTGATCCACTCCCGCACCGGCGCCAAGCCGATACAAAGCAATCTGCTGCCCTACGTGGTCGAGATCGTCGCCGCCGACAAGCCGGGCATCCTCTACGAGGTGGCCGAGTTCTTCGAGCGCCAGGGCATCGCCATCGAAAACCTGACATCCAGCCGCTACCGCGCCATGCAGACCGGCGCCGACATGTTCCAGGCGCAGGTCACCGTGGGCATTCCTTCCGACATGCACATTGCCGCCCTGCGCGACGACTTCCTCGATTTCTGCGACGGCCTCAACCTCGATGCCATCATCGACCCCGTCAAGTTCTGAGAGCACACCGACCGAACCCCTGTTTCAGGAGAACGCCACGCCCATGCCAGCCATCGGCAGGAAAGTCCCCGCATTCAAGGCCGTCGCCAGCGGCGGCAAGACCCTCAGCCTCAAGGACTTCGCCGGCACCACGCTGGTCCTCTATTTCTACCCCAAGGACAACACCCCCGGCTGCACGCGCGAAGCGCAGGACTTCCGCGATCGAATCGATGATTTCCGTGCCAAGGGAGCCTGTGTGGTCGGGGTCTCGCGCGACAGCGTGAAAAGCCACGATGGCTTCTGCAGCAAACAGAATCTGCCTTTCGACCTGATCTCCGACGCCGACGAAAAGCTGTGCCAGGCGTTCGACGTGATCCGCGACAAGAACATGTACGGGCGCGTGGTGCGTGGCATCCAGCGCAGCACCTTTGTCATCGACGGCCAGGGCGTCCTGCGCGCAGAATGGCGCGGGATCAAGGTTCCCGGCCACGTCGATGAAGTCCTGGCCGCGGTGGAGTCGCTCTGAATGGACGGTCTGAAGAGCGACAGCCCGCGCAGCGGCGGCGCCACCACGGCGACGCATGCCACACCCTCGCCGAGTGCATCATCGATGACCCAGGAAAAGCGCACATTCGTCCTCGACACCAACGTGCTGATGCACGATCCGACCTCGCTGTTCCGCTTCGACGAGCACGACGTGTTCATTCCGATGATCGTGCTGGAGGAACTCGACGCGGCCAAGAAGGGCATGTCCGAGGTGTCGCGCAACGCGCGCCAGGTCAGCCGTTTCATCAACGAACTGATCGAGTCCGATGGCGTCGACGACATTCGCGACGGCGTTCCGCTGCTCATGCCCGGCGGACTCAATCTGCACCAGACCTCGGCTACCGGCCGCCTGTATTTCCAGACCGAACCGCCCGGCAACGGCGCCGGCGCGCGCAGCGCCGCCGACAACCTGATCCTGGCGAGCATCCTCGACCTGCGCGAGGCCAAGCCGGATCAGCCGGTCGTGCTGGTGTCCAAGGACATCAACCTGCGCATCAAGGCCACCATCTACGGGGTGTCGGCAGAGGATTACGAGAACGACCGCGCGCTCGACGATTTCAGCCTGCTGTATACCGGACTGCGGGAACTGCCGGACGACTTCTGGACCCGGCACGAAAAACAATTGCGTTCCTGGACGGAACGCGGGCACACGTTCTACGAAATGGGCATGGGAGAGCAGGACGACTGGCAACCCAACCAGTTCCTCTACCTCCCCGGCGACGATGAGGTGGAACTGCGCGTACTGCGCGTCGAGGGCGGCAGCGCAGTGCTGCAGATCATCGACGATTACCGCAGTGGCGGCCATTCGGTGTGGGGCGTCACCGCACGCAACCGCGAACAGAACTTCGCGCTGAACGCGCTGATGGACCCGGAGGTCGACTTCGTCACCCTGCTCGGCACCGCCGGCACCGGCAAGACCCTGCTGGCGCT
>DAOMOD010000083.1:7771-17499 GCA_035444205.1 Lysobacteraceae bacterium | reverse complement strand
CGGTGACCGACATGGCGTGGAATCAGTGACCGGCATGGCGTGGAATACGCAGAACCTAGTCAAGACTCTCTAGGGAGCTTATTCTAGACCCCATAGAGAGCTTTTTTGCAATCCCCTTCAGAACCCGGAGTTATGGTCATGAGCCACCGCACCCCCGACTGGCTTCACATGAACATCGCGGAACGCCTGACCGCCCTGCGCAAAAGCAAAGGGCTCACCCAGCAGGCCATGGCCGAGTTCGTCGGCCTGCACATCACTCAAATCAAGCGCTACGAAACCGGCGAGGCCGCACCCTCTTTGGAAGCGATCAAAAAGATCGCCCTCGCATTCACCGTCACCACCGATGAGCTGATCTTCGACACCGTCGAGCGCGGCCCCGATGAGACCTTGCGATTGCAGTTCGAGGCGGTCCGCCAGTTCGACGATGAAGACCGCCTGATCGCGCTTGGCGTCCTCGAGGGCCTGATGCTCAAGCACCAGGCCAAGCAGATTCAGAATGCTGCCGCTGCGCAGCGGCAGCAGATTGCCGCACAGGCAGCCAGCCGCAAGCTGTCGGCTGCCCCGATGCCGAAGCCGGCGAGGAAGCGGGCATGAATCGCGTCTTGGTCCGTGCCAAAGACCTCGATTGCGGCTACACGTACGCGATCCACATCAGCGCCGAGCAGGCGCGCGCAATCCTCGATGCGGCTCCCGGCGAAGAGGTGTCTCTCGGGCGTGAGGGCGCCTGGGCATACGTTGAGCAGAAGACCATTTCATTCCGCGCCGGAAACGGTGCCGGGGGCGGCGTCTCCGCGCTCGACAAGCGCTCCGTAATGCGACAGATCAACGAGCAGTTGCAGGACTACTAGCGATCAAAAAAAAGCCAACGCCCAGCGCCAGGGCTGGGCGTTGTCGAATCATCAGCTTGAACTGCACGTTATGAAATTGGCGGGTTAGAAACCAGCCCGACAGCCATGGATGTGGCGGGGTGCTACGAATCTAGACCTGACCCTCCGCCCCGCTGCGCGCGATCCTCAAGCAGGCCGGCGTCGAACCAGACGAATTCCTCGGCCAGTAACGACAACGCCCGGCGCAAGGCCGGGCGTTTGTGATGGCGAATGCGGCGGGATGCTACGAATCTAGACCTGACCCTTCGCCCTTTCTTACCGCGTTGACCCTCCGCCCGGCGATGCTAGCCCCGGTGGATGTCTGCAGTCTGGCGGCGAACCTCGGTCAATTCAGCGGGCTGAGGGAAGGTGTTGTCGCCAGACGCTACGACAACCCTTAACCTCGCCCAACTGTTTCAGAAATTCGAACCAAAACCGCTTGCAAGACCTTCTCTGGGCTGTCGCCGCAAATATCTTGGACGCCCAGAGAATCGTCTTCCACCAAAAGATTGTAGTCTGAGCCACCCACGTTGACCCGATCCTCAAAGGATGGAATGAGCCGCATGCTTTCCCATCGAAGCACTCTTGCGGAGCAAAGGCTGGCGGCCTGATCGCTGAAGATTTCGACTCGAAATCGAAGCGGCTCCCCCTCGGGAAGTTCGATTGGATCAAGCTCGTAGGTGCTCACCAATATCTTCATGCTGCCACTCAGTTCTTGTAGCACGAGCACTGGCAATGCCTTGAGTAGCAACCACGCGGAGTCGACTGCGTGGCATCCCGTTTAGCGTTGCGACAAGCTTCGTTCTGGTTCGATCCACCACCGACTCCGGTCGTCCGAGGTGGACAACACGCAAGCGGATCGATTTGCTGGACATTGCAGCTAGCCGCGCAAGTCCATTTCCCGTGAGTTACCCGAAATATGGCGTCCACAATGCTCGTGCCGTAAGCCTCGTAGACGAAAGATCCAGCGATGAAGCCGCCCGCGAAGGCACCAGCACAGGGGAGACAGAGGCCACTCGTTCCAGCACCAGCAGCAGGAAGGGGTGCAACGAGAGTAATCGCGGCCTCGCCAGTTGGGTCGTAGGAATCAAGCGGCCGCGACTCTACGTAAGCGTAAGTGTTGATACCCCCATCCAGCCCGATCGGATCACTTTCAATGTAGCGCCCGGTGCTCGGGTCATAGTCCCGGAAGTAGTTGTAATGCAGCCCGGACTCCGCATCGAAATACTGGCCCGGGAAGCGCAGGTGGTACTCGAACGGCCCCTCGTTCTCCGGGTCCTCCTCCGCCGCCCGCTCGCCGAAGGCGTTGTCCGCAAACGCCCAGCGCCAACGTAGGTTCCCGTCCTTGTCGGCGATCGCCCGAGGCGTGTTCAGGTGGTCGCTGTGCACGTAGTACGACTCACCGGCCCTCAGCACCGCTACCGGCGTGTCGTCTGCCCACACGTGCTCCTGCTTCGGCTGTCCCATCAGGTCGTACTCGCCCAGCAGCCGGCCTGCCTCGTCGTACACGAACAGCGTGCCGGGGCAGGCGTTCAGGCAGATCTCCTGCGGGAGGATCTTGGCGACCCGCTCGCCGTGGCCGTTGTAGGTGTAAAGCGCCTGGCCCTGCGCCGTACCCGGTGTCCACGACGATAGACGGCCATGATCCCCGTACGCCAGGCTCGTACTGGTCGCAATGCCTTGCACGGTGTTGCCCATCGCATCGTAGCTGCGCCCCACCCCGCCCACGCTCGCCAGGCGGTGGCTATTCGCTGGGTAGGTGTACGGGACCGGCGCATCGCCGGCGCGCTGGCGCAGGGTGCGGTTGCCCGTGGCGTCGTAGTCGAAGCTGTCCAGCAGCACGCTGCCCGCCCCATCCAGCACGTCGGACAGTCGGTCCAGACCATCGTAGGAGTACTGCTCGGCGGGTTGGCCGGGCGCCTGGCCACTCGCCACGATGTTGCCCATCGCATCCAGCTCGAAGGCCAGCGCCAGCGCCGGGCTGCCGACCTGGATCGTGCGGTAGTCCTGGTCGTAGTGCTTGCTCAGGGTCTGGCCGTTGGCGAAGGCATAGGCGGTCGGCGGGCCCAGCGGCAGGTAGCTCACTTGGTTCACCAGCGGTACTGGGTCCTTACTCGTGGTCTCCCGATGCACCGAGGCGATCCGCCCGTTGTCGTCGCGCGCGTAGCCGACGACCTCACCGCTCGGATAGGTCAAGCCGGTCAGCCGACCGGACGCGTCGTAGGCATAGCCCACCGTGAAGGTGCCCGCGCCCATCGCCTGGCGCTTCTCCACCGTCCGACCCGACCCATCGTAGCAGTAGGTTGTGGTCCCGCCGGCATCGATCATCCGGCTCAGCCGACCGAGCGCGGCGGATTTGTCGCAGCCACTCACCGCGGCGGCCTCGTCGTAGTGGTAGGCCACGTTCAGGCTCGCATCCGGGTACTCGATCGCGGTCAGGCGATTGAGCGCGTCGTATGTATAGGTGGCCGTCACGCCGCGCGCGTCGGTCTGGCTGGTACGGTTGCCGGCTTCGTCGTAGGTGTACAGCGCGATGCCGGTGTCCGGGCTGTGCAGCGCCTCCAGGCGGCCAAGCGCGTCGTACACGTACACGGTATCCAGGCCCTTAGGATCGGTTACTTGAATCAAATTGTCGACCGCGTCGTAACCGAAGGTGGTAGCAACTGCGAGTCCACCGACGTCCTGAATCGTCGCAACCATTCTGCCCGCGCGGTCATATTGCTGCTCAGTGATACGACCTAGTGGGTCTTCGATTTGTCTAGTCCGGCCAAGCGCGTCGTAACTGTAGCTGATCGCACGGCCTTGGCTGTCACGACTTGCACTTTGGCGCCCGAGCAGGTCGTAGCTTCTCGTTGCGCTCAGCCAAACTTGGTTCTGAGCGTCCCGGATTTCCTGCCGAAGTACGTTACCTTCTGAATCGTATGCGAGGCTAATGCGATGGCCGTCGCCATCAGCCGCCGCGATCCTTCGATCACGTCCATCATACTCGTAGTACGTTTCATCACCGTCCTGTCCTACCACCTTTGTTGTGTTGCCGCGCGCGTCGTACTCGTACGTCGTCGTGGCCGATGACCCGTTGGGGTCGATTTCGCGGCGTTCCAACAGCCAGCCGCGCGTATGGTAGGCCATAGTCGTGACGGTGCCGTTCGGATCGACCGTCTCGACCACACGGCCTGCCCGGTCGTAACGTGCGAATTCGGTGACGTGGCCCAGCGGGTTCACGACTCTCCACAAATCGCCACGCCGATAGCAGGCGCCGCCCGGCTGGCCGCAGCCGCTCTCGTTGGTACTGGTGTAGTACTGGTAGCTAGTGATCTCGGTCACGTCGGTGCGCGGACCGGTGACCGTCTTCAGCAGTCCCTCGATCGGGCAGTGCGTCGCCGGGTTGGCGGCATCCGCAGCCGTGCAGTAGGCATAGCTCGTTACCACAAAGCTGCCATCGTGGTGATAGCGGCGCTCGGCGGCAATGTTGGTCGGTACGCCGGCGGCATCGCGAACGAAGCTGTACTCCGTGCGAAACTCATCGTCCGGCGCCGACGACCACACGCGAACCTCACTTCCAACCCAGCCATGGTCATAGGTCCAGGAAGTCGTGATCGTACTTCCGTCCTCGAGTTCGACCGACTCGCTCAGGCGCTGGCCCTGCGTATCGTGCTGGAAAGTTCTCACCTCGGCCAACATGAGCCCAGTCGGGGTGCTCTGCCACACTTCGCTGCGGGAAACGTTCTTCTGCGAATCGTAGAACAGCCGCAACTCATCGCCCAGCGCGTTGGTTTCCTTGTTGTAGTAGCCTGCCTCGTCGAACTCCACGGTTCTAACAGCGGTGTGCAAGAGTTGGCCGGTGTCGCCGACGATCCGTGTCGAGACACGTGTGCGCTGAGGCGTGAGGTACTCGACGTCGATACGGGAGGTGCCCCACGTTTGAAGGATGACGCGTCCCTGGCCGTCGTACAGCGTCACGACGGGATCTGCGCCCGCACCATCCCGTACCCAGGTCAGCCGATGCGGGAACACGGGGTCCTCGTAGCGGTACTCGAGGTCTTCCCCATCGTTGCTCGTGACCGATATCAGGTTTCCACGGGTCGCGCCCTGCCAGACGTCGTGTGAGTATTGCAGAGTGCGGCCGTCACTCGACTGCGCACCAGTAAGCCGGCCAGTCGGTTCGTCGTACGTGAAGTCCACGGCGTGGCCGGTCAACGCTCCACCCGGCCCCAGCAACTCGATGCGAACCAGTCGCGGCATCATCGCCACGACGAGCGGTTGGTTGGGGTCGATGCTGTAGGGCGACGTGCCGGTCAAGGGCAGCTTGCCTCGCGAATCGTACGTGAAAGCCTGGCGCCAGCCCGTAGGATCTTCCGCCTCGACCAGCCGCCCGTCGGCGTCGAACACGTCGCGCGAACCGTCGGCATAACGAAGAACGTAGCTTCCATTGGGCTGCTGCGCGAGCTCGCCTTGGAGGCCATCACGTGGAGTCACGAAAGTGCCACCCGTGAGCACGAAACGGCTACGGTCGCCGCAGGTCGTGCGGATGGTAATGGAACCGTCGGGATACTCGAACAAGCGGCGGTCGTGCTCGAACGCCCACCCGTAACCTAGGGCGGTGTCGAAATCTGACTGACTATCGTACCGGCGCACGAGAAGGATGGGATGTCCAGTACCCAGCATGAGATCGACATAGGAGTACTCTTCGTTGCCATCCAGCAGATCGAACGGCTTGCCCGCGCTTGAACCTCCAAATCCCGGAGACGACGGGCCGCCCGAGTTGGGACGCTTCGGGCAGCAGAGCCGCCGCTTGCAACGATTCTCGGGGCGTTTACGGTTGGTGTCGTTGTCCTGCGACTGGGTACTTCCACCAAAATCATGCGCCAGCGCCGACTGTGGCGAAACGAACACGACGCCTACGAGCGCCATGAAGACCCATAATCCGATCGTACGATTCATGCTGTGTATCCCGTTGATTCGAATGCGACCGCACGCGAACTTCGCGGTAGCGGCCATGACGTGCGTTCCCATTTCACTCCGTTCCTTCGACGACCCGCACACGGACCGTCGCCATGCCGAAATTACCCTCGTAGCCGCGCAGGTTTGCGGTGACGAAGTGTTCCCCCACCGGGTAGCGGGTGGTATCCCAGATCCAGGTGGTGGGCAGGAAGCCAACCTCGTTCTCGAACACAAAGGTGCCGTCCACGAAGAACACCGGCTCGAAGCGCCGGTCGAGTACCCGTTGGCGGTCATGGGCCGCCACGTCCAGGCGCACCGGCACGCGGCCAGACACCAGGTAGGCGCCGTCTACATCCTTTGGCGTATCTGCCGGCAGGCTGAGGACGATGGCGACGTCGCCGCGCGCGTCCAAAGGTTGCTGGCTGTGTTCGTACATGCGCTTGCGCGGCACCTGGGTGGGCTGCCGGCGCTCGGCCGGCTCATCGATCGCTGCGAAGGCGATCGCCACAGGCGGTGTACCGAGAAACACGGTGTTGTCGCTCAGGGCATAGGCCTCCACCGCAACATCTAGGTTGGGGTGGCGGGCCAGGTCGAGTACCGCAGACGCGTCGAAGCCGTCCCATACTTCGCGATTCACGCCGGCCGGGCGCGGCACCCAGTCCACCAAGGTGCGCAGCAGCGGCCCATGGTTGACCAGGCCGAGGCGCACGTTGACGCGCGCCGGGCGCGGCAACCGGTAGCTCAGTACACCGGATTCGGCATCCCAGGCCACGTCCTCCACGCGTAGGCGCTCGCCGCCGGTGAGGTCGGTAAGGTCGTGGACCACACTATGGTCATCCTCGCCGGTTGCGGCCAGGGTGTAGTGGTAGGCCTCGTCAGGCAGCAGGCGGCCCTGGTCGTCCCGGCCATCCCACGTGACCGCGTGCTCGCCAGCGTCCAGATCGGCGCGGATTCGGCGTACCAGCAGCTCGCGGCCATCGTAGACGTTCACCATGACTGTCGCCGCTTTCGAGACATGAAAGCGCAAACTGATCTGCTCTCCCTCGGCGGGGCGGAAGGCGTGGCTGCTGGCGACCACCTGGGCGATCTCCAGAGCCGCCGCGGCGCATGGCACCAGCAGCGCCGCCGCCACCCAAAGCGCACGCAAGGTGGTCATCGGCTCGCCTCCTGCTGACGCCACACCGGAAACCTTGCGGGACGTTCCTGCGGCGACAATCGCTGGGGTTCGTCACCGTTTCGCGCCATGCGCCACAAGCCCATGTCTCCGCCGCGAGACGACTCGAACACCAGATGCGAACCGTCCGGCGACCAACTTGGCCGCGCGTCCAGGGCGGGGTGGTCGGTGAGCTGCGACACTGCCTGCAGGTCGTCCATCGCCCAGATCTGATAAGCACCTGAGCGGTTGCTGGAGAAGGCCAGCCAGCCATCCGGCCCCACGGCAACGTCGAAGTGGTACAGCATCCCGGCGGTCAATTGGGCGGTACTGCCTGTCGCGACTTCCACCTTCCAGATGTCGTGGTTCTGGCCACCGTCTCCGGACAGGAAATAGACGGCTGTGCCATTTCGGTTCCAGGTGGGTTCGTGCTGCATGCGCGCCATGTGCGTCAGTTTGCGTATTTCCTCGCCTTCAAGGTCGAACAGCCACAGATTGTTGGCGTCGACGCTGCCGGAGGTGCTCAATGAAAACACGATGTGCCGGCCGTCGGGCGACAGCGCGGCGTCGAGCATGCCTTCCAGCGGCAACGGCACGGGCCGCTCTTCGCCAGTGGCGATATTCAGCTCGAACAGGCGCCCGTCGGCCACGTTCACAAGCAGGCGACGTCCGTCCGGAAACCAGGAAACCCGGGTCTTGTCACCTTCCGAAGCGGTAAGCACGTGGTGTGCTTCGCCTCTTGCATCGGTCACCGCGACCTGCCAATACAGACCGTCGTGCGCCAGGTAGGCGATGTCCGCAGCGATGTCCTGGGCCGGACTGGCCCCCGCCCATCCGGCGAACATGAGTACAGCAGCACTCATCGTGACCATGCCCTTCTTCTCATCGCTCGGCATGCAGGACCCCGCGATACAGGCTGGATACACCGGAGACCGCACCACGCGCGACGATGGCCAGGGTGAACGCGCCTTCGTCCACGGCCAGCACACGATTCTCCTTTTCAAGGTCATAGCCCAGCCAGACGACCTCGCGCACCTGATCGGCCGCCAGCAGCTCCTCCTCGAGCACCGGGATGGCGGCAAGGTCTTCCGGATCATGAATTCCGGGCGGTAGCAATTTCACCGATACGTAAGCGTCCTGATCCACCTTGAAGGCGAACCGCGATTGCTGCTCGTAGCTGTGCACCACAAAGTATGGATCAGGCTTGACTTCGATGTCGGGCGCGGTACCCGGCCCGGTGATGCGCGGGGTCGTGCCCTGGACGATGACGGTCGACTCGCGCAGATTGAGTGGCGCGAAGAAGTAGATCGCGAGGTTGCCCGTGACGATCTCGCCGTCCGGATCGCGGCCGTCCCAGTAGATCCACGATGTCCCAGGCGGATAGGGCTCGTTGTCGATCGGGTAGAACGGCATGCCACTGGGCGGCGTCACGCGCATGCGCACCAGCTTCGGCGCCGAACCGCTCAGGTTGTACGCCATCTTCCAGAACTGATTGCGGTACGGCTTGAAGCTCGCCGGAATGCTGCCCGTACCGGAGCCGACGCCGGAGGCCGGCGGTGGGACGTACTCCGCCTGATCGCCGTTGCGGATCGAGGTCACCGCGACGTAGTAGTGCCCGTCAGGCGCGTAACCGCCGTCATTCTTGGCGCCATCCCACGTGAACAGCAGCGGGCCGCAGGCGTGGGGGCCGTCTTCTTCGCTGTACAGCACATTCTGGCTCCCTTCCGAGAACACTTCCTTGCGCAAGAGGTCCGCCGAATTCGACACGAAACGCACCGCGGCCTCGGACTGGGCATACGGATTGGCGATGACGCTCTCAACCTTTACCTCGTACACCGCCAGCGCGGGTTGCCCGTCGGCGCTCGCGAGGAAGTCGCAGAACTCCACGCGTGGGCTCCCCGTCGAGTTGTTGCGATCGAAGATCTTGCTGGCGATCGCTGCGGCGTCGAGTGCGCCCCACCAGTTCTCGCGCGCGTCCACCACCACCGTCGCCGCATTCGCGTAGCTCACAGCGCGGAAGTTGTAGTGAGTCCCCGTTGTGCCGTTGCCCGCAATGGTGTTGCCGTTCACCACCGGCATCGGATTGTTGGCCGGGTTGCTGCCGCCGTTCGTGGCCTCGATGCCGTGCACCGTATTGCCCACGATCTCATTGCCGTCCACGATCTGCGGCGAGGCCCCCGCACTGAGATAGATGCCTCGCTGGTTGTTCGTCAGCACCGAACGACGCACCAGACCCGTGCCGCCGTTGAAGTCGATACCCCGCGTTGCGTGCTCGATCCGTGCGTGCTCGATGTTCACCTGGCCCGTGGCCAGCACCTGGATGCCGGTCCAGTCGTTCGCCGCCGGCTGCGCACGACCCGACCGGAAATGCACCTCGGCCGATGGCGTTCCCTCCACCAAGAGCGTCCCGTTGACCAGGAACGGAAACGCTGCAGGCAACTCGACCGTCGCACCGGCCTCGATCGTCAGCGTCACACCACCGTTCACCTGCACCTTGCCCTGTACTTCGTAGGCCCCCGCTCCCAGCACCCGGCTGTCCTGCACCGACCCGTTCAGGCCCACTCCGGCGAACGCAGGCTGCCCGCTGGCATCGAGATAGCCGTCGTAGTCCACTACCGGCGAACTGCTCGAATCCGTCCAGTCGAGAATCTTCGCCGCAATGAGCGCGGCATCCTCGGTGCCCCACCGGTTACCGCGCGCGTCCACCACCACTGTCGCCGCATTCGCGTAGCTCACAGCGCGGAAGTTGTAGTGAGTCCCCGTTGTGC
>DAOMOD010000083.1:0-7671 GCA_035444205.1 Lysobacteraceae bacterium | reverse complement strand
TGCCGCCGTTGAAGTCGATACCCCGCGTTGCGTGCTCGATCCGTGCGTGCTCGATACGTACGTCCTGTGCCGAGACCGACACCACTACACCCGGCCATTGCCCGGCGGCAGGGGACGCCTGGCTGGAGGCGAAGGTCACCTGCTGACCTGTCGTCCCGAGAATCTCCAGCTCGCCCGAGACAGTGAACGCATAGCTGCCCGGAAACCGCACCGCCACGCCAGGTTGGAGCCAAAGGCGCACGCCCACCGGAACGGTGAAATTCGACGTGATGGAGTACGGCGTGCCGTCCCCAGCGGTCCACACGGTGTCGGCGGCGAGCGTCCCGCCCCAGTTGCGCGGCAGGTTGTTGGTGTAGTCCGTCTGCACGGTGTTGGAGTCGGGGCTGGCTTCCCCACCCGCCACTGCTACCGCATGAATCGCGTTGACGCCATCGTAAAGCGGCACGTTAGTCGCAAAGGCTCCAGTGCCGGAGTCGGCCAGGACGGTTCGGCGGACCTCGCCGTTGACGGCGATGATCACTTCCACGCCCGGCTCGGCGCTGCCACTGACCAGGATGGGGTTGGCGGTCGTGGTGGGCGGCAAGGTGTCCAGGCTGGGCGCCTGCGGTGCCGCGAATGCGACGGGCGCGATCAGCGCCAGGCACAGGGCGAACAGCGCTCGACTGGCGAATCCATGGTTGCTCTGCCTCATGTCAGGTCCTCGGTGCTGGTGCATCGATCATGGTCATGGTGGGTGTGGTGCGCCTAACTACCGCTACCATCCGCCGCAGCCTGGAGCGGTGCGCGGTAGAAGCGATCGAACTGTGCTTGCAGCCATTCCGGCGACGCAGTCTGGTGGCAGCCACCGTTGGCGCAGGATGAAGGCGCGTTGAAATGGGCCGCGTCTGCAGGCTCGGTGATGCCAGGTGCGTGACTTCGCAACCTGAGCGCGCCGGCGATTCGCACCGTGATCGGCATGTGGCAGTCGACGCAGGTCACCGCGGCAGATTCCGGGCACGGCACGTGCTCGTGCATGGCGACCTCACGATGGTGGAACGGGCCGTCGCTGTGGCAGTCAGCGCACGCGGTGCGGGCGCTTTCAAGGTTGCCGTGGACGTTGTGGCAGACGGCGCAGGTGATGCCCAGCTTCGGGGCCTCAAACTTGGCCCGTGCCAGATCGCCGTAGACGGCGTACTCGGCCGAATGACAGGTAAAGCAGTCCTCACTTACCTCACCAAAACGGCCGTCATAGCCGTTCCCAAGGGTAAGCAACGCATCGGCATGCCCGCCACGACGCCATGTCTGGAACTGCTGGTGACGATCGCGTTCACGGCCGGTTCCCCACCACTGCGAGGAGTTCTGCAGATAATCCGGCTCAACCAGTCGAAAGTGGTCGGTGAGCTTGTCACCCGGCAAGAACGCGACGGGATAGAAATACTCGCCCGTTACAGAAAATCCGCGGGCATGGCATTGACCACATATATCCGCATCCAGCCCATGCTGCATGCCGCCCGACCCGTGGACGAGACCATGCCCTTCGCCAGGACCATGGCAGGACTCACAGCCGATGCCCGGCTCGACGAAGGTTCCGCTTTCAACATCGAGCCCAACGGTATGGCATCCATGACAGCGCTTCAGGGGCTCTGGAAACTGCCAGCCATCCCAGCCAACCATGGCCCATTTCTCATCAATCATTGACCAGGCGCCGGGTAGCAACGTCTCATGGTCACCGTCCTGGCCCATGAACTGCTGTTCCCACTTGGAGCCAATGATCCATGCGACTTCCGATTGCGCAAAGGCGGGCGCTTGGCCATGCGTGCCCCACTGCGCATGCGTCGCTTCGATATCGGATGCGGGCCGCATCATCTTGCGGTGCCCGGTGTCGTACCAGGCATCGAAAACGCTATCGTGACAGATAGCGCACTGATGGGACGAGACAAAGTTGTTTTCGAATTCGGTCTCGGCCAGCAAGTACGGCGCCAATACGAGCGCAGGGACCGCAAAGCTGAGGCCAAGCACCAAGAGGGATCGTCGAAGCAGGGGCACATCCATGTGGGAATGTCTCTAGGCTTGAACTGCTGGTCGGAGTCTCAACGAGCTACTGGAAATGACACGGAACCCAGGAGCACAAGCCGCGTGCCTGCCTTCAGCAGTCTCTGATTGGAACGAGCAATCCCGACCACTTGAACACCACTCCCCAACAGGCAGAACCCGCTTCTCTGGAAGATTGGGACACAATCTGAGGCATGATGCAAGTCCCTTCTCGTGACAGGGGGCATGCCTGGAGAGCACCGGCATCGCGCCGACTTGGCGGCTGTTCTGGCTACTGGAACTGGCTACTGGCCACTGATGTGAGGCGGCCCAAGGCCGCCTCACATCGTATGCGTCGGCCGATCCGCCGTAAGCGTGCCGGCCAGGATGGCTTCGATCTTGGTCTTGACGGTCTCGCCGTCGGAGTTGTCGCTGAACTGCACGCCGATGCCGGCGGTGCGGTTGCCCTGGGCGCCGGCGGGGGTGATCCAGATCACCTTGCCGGCCACCGGCAGGCGGTCCTTCTCTTCCATCAGGGTGAGCAGGAGAAAGACTTCGTCGCCGATGTTGTAGCGGCGCGGTGTGGGCACGAACAGGCCTCCGCCCTTGATGAACGGCATGTAGGCGTTGTACAGGGCGCCCTTGTCCTTGATGGTCAGGGCCAGGATGCCCTGGCGGGAAAAGCCTCCGGTGGCGCCGGGTATCGCAACCATGTTCTCGTCTCCCCTGAACGGCTCAAGCCGCAGACCGCGGCCAGTCGACCAACAGTTCCGTCAGCACCAGGTCCGTCCGCACCGGCGTCGGCACCCACTCGCGGGCACGGCCGGCTCGGTCGAACCACCGCTCTAGCTTGTGGAAAAGCGCGGGGTCGGTCAAGGCATGATCGCGCGCGCGCAGGCTGGCCAGCTCGGCGGCGAATGCCAGCCTGAGATCGGGGCGGTCGTCGGCCCATGCCTTGGCGACCGCGGCCACCGGCGCACGCCCGCCAGCCAGCGCCCCCAGGTCGCGCGCCACCGCCTCGCGCAGTTCGAGGAGACCCTCCTCCAGCATGGCCCGCGCCAGACCGGGATTTCCGGCGGCACTGTCCAGGGCCTGCGCCGCCGCCTCGGCAGCGATGCCCTCGCCTTGCAGCCAGGCCATTGCCTCGTGACGCGCCGGCAGGCGGAACTCGAAGCGCATGCAGCGGCTGCGCACGGTGGCCGGGAGGCGGGTCGGCTGGTCGGCCACCAGCACCAGGAAGCGACCCGCTGCCGGTTCCTCCAGGGTCTTCAGCAAGGCATTGGCGGCATTGACGTTCAGATGGTCGGCCGGGTCGATCAGGGCCACCTGGGCACCGCCACGCTGCGGGGTCAAGGCCAGGAATTCGCCCAGCTCGCGGATCTGTTCGATGACGATCTCGGTACGCGGGCGGCCGTCGTCGCGCAGGCCAAGCTCGACCCTGCGGATGTCGGGATGGGTACCGGCGGCAAGCAGCACACAGTCGCGGCAGCGCCCACAGGCGTCGCCGTCCGGCCGTCGGTCGCGACACAGCAGCGCACGCAGCAGGCGTGCCGCGAAATCGCGCTTGCCGAGCCGTGCCGGGCCGACCAGAAGCAGCGCGTGCGCCAGCGCGCCCCCTTGCAGCCGCTCGGCCAGCGCCTGCCAGGGTCGTGCATGCCAGGCCGGGGATGTCGTCATGCGCATGCCTCCACCAGGGTTTCGACGCGGGCCACTACGTCGGCGGCGACGGATTCGCGCGTGCGGCTGGCGTCGATGACGCAGAATCGTGCCGGCTCGGCGGCGGCGCGCTCCAGGTAGGCGGCACGCACGCTTTCGAAGAAGGCCTGCTGCTCACCCTCGATACGGTCGCTGTCGCCACGCTCGCCGGCCCGGGCCAGGCCTTCGCCGACACCGATATCGAGAAGGAAACTCAGGTCGGGCTTGATGCCCACTGCGCGCCGCTCCAGTTCGGCGATCCAGGCCGTATCGAGACCGCGGCCTCCGCCCTGGTAGGCGAAGCTGGCGTCGGTGAAGCGGTCGGCAAGTACCCAGCTTCCCTTCTCAAGGGCTGGCAGGATGCGTTCGGCCACAAGCTGGGCACGGCTGGCGAACATCAACAGCAATTCGGTTTCGGCGCACATGCCATCGACGGCGGCGTCCAGCAGGAGCGCCCGCACTCGTTCCCCTATCGATGTCCCGCCCGGCTCGCGTACAAGCACCGGCTCGATACCGTGTCGTCGCAGGCAGGTCTCGGCGGCAGCGATCACCGTGCTCTTGCCGGCGCCTTCCACGCCCTCGAAGCTGATCAGGCGCCCGCTCACGGGCTGGCTTCGTCGGCGCAGGGGCCTTCGCCACAGGCGGGCGCGGACGGCCTCGACTGCTGTGCATTGCGGCTTCGCCCCAGGATATAGCGCTGCACCGCCCGATTGTGCTCGGCCAGCGTGCGCGAGAACTGGTGACTGCCATCACCGCGCGATACGAAATACAGGGTGTCGCCATCGAGCGGATCGACCGCGGCTTCGAGGGCGGCGCGTCCGGGCATGGCGATCGGCGTCGGCGGCAACCCGAAGCGGGTGTAGGTGTTGTAAGGGGTATCCGTGGTCAGATCGACGCGGCGCAGGCGACCGCTGGCTTCCGGGCCGCGACCATAGATCACGGTGGGATCGGTTTGCAGGCGCATGCCGCTCTTCAGACGACGCGCGAACACGCCGGCGATCTCGCCGCGCTCGTGCGCCACGCCGGTCTCCTTCTCGATGATCGAGGCCAGGATCAGGGCCTGGTAGGGCTCGTCGATCGGCAGGTGGGCCGCACGCCGCTGCCAGGCATCGTCCAGCGCACGACGCATCGCCAGATGGGCACGCCGCAGCAACTGCATGTCGGTGGCGCCACGCGTGAACTGGTAGGTCTCGGGCAGGAACCAGCCTTCGGGGTGGGCCTCGGGCATGCCCAACAGCGCCATGATCTCGCCATCGGGAAGATCGTCGACGGTCTGCTCGATGACCGCATGGGACGCCAGCGCCGCACGCAGCTCGCGGAACGTCCAGCCCTCGACGATGGTGAAGCGATGCTGGATCACCCGGCCCGACTCCAGTTTGTCCAGCAGCTCGCGCGGACTGATGCCATGGCCGATGGCGTACTCGCCGACCTGCAGGCGGCGCGCGACATCGGTCTCCCAGGCCAGGGTCTGCCATTGCCAGTCGGCGCCTTCGTCTATACCCAGCCGGCGCAGCTTGCGCAGGACCCGATGGAAGGAATCGCCGCGCTCCACTTCGAGCACGCGCTCATGCGACACCGAGGCGATGGGTGCGTCGCGGAATGCGACATAGTCCTGCCAGCCGTGCCACCCCACCACGCCGGCAACCGCCAGCAGCACGACCAGCAGCAGGCCGACGGCCGGCAGAATGCGGGATCGCTTCTTGGTGGGTTCGGTCATCGGTTCAGGGCGGCGGCTGCAATGCGGGTTCGGCCTGGTGCAGGGCCATCATCAGGCCACGGGTCACTGGACCGGGATGGTACCTGCGCGAATCGATCCGGGCCACGGGCAGGATGCCGCGCACGCTGTTGGCGAGGAATATCTCCTCGGCAGTCGCTGCTCGATGCACGACGTTGCCTGCATGATCCAGGCGCGACAGGTGCCGGCGACGCCGGCCTGGTGCAATCGCGGCGTCAGCAATCGCCCTGCCCGTACCAGGAACACATTGGCCTGCGTTGCACAGGTGAGCGCGCCGGCGCTGTCAAGCAGCAGCCCTTCGGCAATGGACGGGTCGTTCCATTCGGCGCGCGCCAGCACCTGTTCCAGGCGATTGAGGTGCTTGATGCCGGCCAGGCGCGGCTGGCGCGCCAGACGCAGCGCGCACCAGCGCACGGTCACACCATCGCGGTAGCTCGATGCCGCGATCTCCGGTGCCGGCTGCGCTGCCACGATGCGTGTCCCCGTCGCAGCCGTCGGCGCATAACCGCGAGCACCCTCGCCACGGGTCAGGCTGATCCGTACCAGGCAGCGCGGTCGCCCCGTGGCCACAGCCTGCAACTCCTGCTTCAGGACTCTGGAGTCCTGCAGCGCCAGCCCCAGTCTGCGGCAGCCCTCGGCCATTCGCGCCAGATGCGCGTCCCATAACACCGGATGGCCACCATCGACCAGCACGGTTTCGAACAGGCCATCGCCGTACAGGAGCCCGCGATCGCTGACCGACACGGCGCTGGCTGCCTCACCGTTGACCAGCACGTGCCAGCTCATGCCACTCCGAATGCCCGCAGCAGACCGCGCGCCTTGGCACGCGTCTCGTGCAGTTCGCGCAAGGGATCGGAATCGGCGACGATGCCGCTGCCGGCGCGCAGCCTTACGCGACCCTGGTCGGTCCACAGCGTACGGATGAGGATGTTGAGATCCATGCGGCCATCGCGTCCCAGGTAACCCAGCGCTCCGGTATAGGGACCGCGACCAGCCCGCTCCAGTTCGGCGATGATCTCCATGCAACGCACCTTGGGGCATCCGGTGATGGTGCCGCCGGGAAATATGGCATGGATCACCTGCGAGGGCGTCACGCCCGCGCGCAGCCGACCGCACACGTTGGACACGATGTGGTGCACGTGGCTGTAGGACTCGACCGCCATCAGTTCGCTGACCTCGACGCTGCCGGGCACGCAGACCCGACCCAGATCGTTGCGCTCCAGATCGATGAGCATGATGTGCTCGGCGCGTTCCTTGGGGTGCGCGATCAACTCGGCCATCAGCGCCATATCGGCCGCGGCATCCGCGCCGCGCGGACGGGTGCCGGCGATCGGTCGGGTCTGCACGTGGCCGCCGCCGGTCTGCACCAGGCGCTCGGGGGACGAACTCACGATGGCTTCTCCCTGCCACTGCAGAAGTCCCGCGAAGGGCGCGGGGTTGGAGGCGCGCAGCGCGCAGTGCAGATCGATGGGGCGCACCGGCTGGCGCAGGGACAACGACCACCCCCGCGACAGGTTGACCTGGAACACGTCCCCGGCGCGCAGATACTGGTGCACGCGCTCGACCCCATCGAGGAAGCGCTGCTCCGGATCCTCGTCGATCGCGTCGACGCCCGGCGTGCGCACATCCAGCACCGGCGCTGCGGCGAGGTCATCGCCCATCCGCTCGATCCAGTGCGCATGTTCCGCTTCCGCCACCAGCAGCGTTCGCCGCTGCAGGTGATCCACTACCACCGCCGCCGGACAGCGCAGCGCCAGCGCGGTCGGGAATGCGCCCGGCGCACGCGGCAGTTGCAGCTTGCGTTCGATCGCCTGTGCGTATTCGTACGCCAGGAACAGGCACCAGCCACCGACGAAGGGTGGTGCGGCCGGGTCCTCGGCCACCGCTACCGCCGCCTGCGCGGCATCCAGTGCGGCGGCGAACGCGGTCTCGCCATGCGCGGCCAAGATCGCCTCTCCGTTCCATGCCAGCAGCAGATCGTGACGACCCAGTACGCCGCGCCCGGCGCTTTCCAGCAGTGCCGGGTAGCGCCCGGGCCAGGCGCCGGCCAGCGGCGCCAGGTCGTGGACGCCGTCGATGACGCGACAGACGGTGGTGTTAGCCCGCATTTCTCACAACCCTCCTACTGCGGACGCCGATCCATCCGCTGTGGCGCGCGCTGCTCCCTCAGCCGGGCTCGACGTAGTGTCGACTACGCCTTCGCCCGTCTTCAGTCCGCGGCGCGCGCCACA
>DAOMOD010000082.1:0-17527 GCA_035444205.1 Lysobacteraceae bacterium | reverse complement strand
GTGAACGACCGCGCGGCCGCCAGGGTGAATCCGGCACGGCGTTCGACCTCGGCCTTGAACCAGTCGAGTCCGCGGTCGTCGATGGTGTACTTCAGCCGCGCGCGCTTGCGCACCTCGCGGTTGCCGAAATCGCGCTGCGTGGTCAGCACGGCTTCGGCCACTTTCAGCACCTGTTCGGGCGTGACGAAGCCGATCACGTCGGCGAGCCGCGGATAGGTCTTCGGATCGCCGTGGCTGGCGCCCATGCCGCCGCCGACCGTCACGTTGTAGCCGAGCAGACGCTCGCCCTCGGCGATGGCGATGAAGCCGAGATCGTGGGCGAATACGTCGACATCGTTCAGCGGCGGCACCGCGAAGGCGGTCTTGAACTTGCGCGGCAGATAGGTGGGACCGTACAGCGGTTCTTCTTCCTCGCCGCTACCGGCGACCTTTTCCTCGTCGAGCCAGATCTCGTAGTAGGCGCGGGTGCTCGGCAGCAGGTGGTCGGACAGGCGCGCGGCGTGGGCGTAGACGCGCGCGTGCAGATCCGATTGCAGCGGATTGGCGGCGACCAGCACATTGCGGTTGACGTCGCCACAGGCGGCGATGGTGTCGATCAGCGCGGCATGGATGGCCTGCAGCGTGGCCTTCAGTTCGCGCTTGATGACGCCATGGAACTGGAAGGCCTGGCGCGTGGTGAGACGCAGCGAACCGTTGGCGAAACGGGTGGCGATGGCGTCCATCTTCAGCCACTGCTCCGGGCTCACCACGCCGCCCGGCGTGCGGGTGCGGATCATGAAGCTCCAGGCGGGTTCCAGCAGGCTTCGCCGGCGCTCCTCGCGCAGGTCGCGGTCGTCCTGCTGGTAGCTGCCGTGGAACTTGAGCAGCACGGTGTCGGCCTCGGCGATGGCGCCGGTGACTGGATCGGCCAGGCTTTCGACCAGGGTGCCGCGCAGGCGTCGGCTGTCGGCCTTGATGGTCTCGACCGGGAGCTGGCTCATGGTTGCCTCCACGCGAACTTGTGGCGCGGGGTCGGGGCTTGTCCCGGGTGCGCTGCGCTTACCCGGGCTACGAAGCCTGAGCCGGAGCCGACCGGAATGGTGGAAACCGGTCGTGGCGAGGAGGTGCGCAGGGCAGCGTCTCGAACCACCGACCAAGACGCAATCCGTAGCCCGGGTAAGGCCGCAGGCCGCACCCGGGATGTGCGCTTGTGGGAAACGCGACTCCCCGGGTGCGCTGCGCTTACCCGGGCTACGAAATGCATGGCCATCAGTACAGGTCCCTTAGGTAGCGACCCTGCTGCTGCAGATCGCGCAGCCGGGCCTCGGCGTCTTCGGTGGACAGGCTGCCTTCGGCGACGAAGATCTCGATCAACGCCGCGTGAACGTCCTTGCCCATGGCCAGTCCGCCGCACACGTACAGGTGCGCACCGCCATCTATCCACGCCCAAAGCTCGCGCGATCGCTCGCGCAGGCGCTGCTGCACGTATACCCGCTCATCACCGTCGCGCGAGAAGGCGAGGTCGAGACGCGCCAGCCGACCCTGCTTCAGTGCGCGCTGCCATTCGAGCTGGTACAGGAAATCCTCGCGGAAGCGGCGCGCCCCGAAGAACAGCCAGTGCTGCCCACGTGCGCCCGTGGCGGCGCGCTGCTGCAGGAAGCCGCGGAACGGTGCGACGCCGGTGCCTGGACCGATCATGATCACGTCGCGATCGCCATCCGCGGGCAGGCGGAAGCGCTCGTTGGGTTCCAGGAACACGCGCACGCGTTCGCCATCGTTGCGATCGGCAAGATGCGTCGAGGCCAGGCCGCGGCGCAGACGTCCATCGCGTTCGTTGGCCACCACGGACACGGTAAGGTGCGCTTCGTCGCCAACTTCGGCGCGGCTCGATGCGATCGAGTACAGGCGCGGCGTCAGTGGCGGCAACGCAGCGACCAGGGCATCGGCATTCCAAGGCGCCGGCCAGCGTTGCATCGCATCGATGACCTGGTGCCCCTCGATCCAGTCGCGCAGTGCAGCTGCATCGGCCAGCAGCGCGTTCAGCTCGCCGTTTCCGGCGCGCTCGGCATGGGCGATCAGGAAAGGTCGGGCCAGACGCGTCAGTTCGCGACGGCCACCCAGCCATTCGGCCAGTGCCAGGCGTTCGCCACGATGGTCTGCCACCGACTCTCCGTTGAGCCCGCCGGCCTCCAGCACCTGTTCCACCAATCGGTGCTCGTTCTCCGCCCACACGCCCAGCGCATCGCCCGGCTCGTAGGCGAATCCGGCGCCTTCCAGCGACAGCTCGACATGACGCACGTCGCGATCGCTGAAACGCCCGCTGAGGCGCTGGTTGACCAGCAGCTCGGCTTCGAAGGGTCGCTCGCGCGTGTACAGCGTCGCCACGGCGACGCGGCGCAGCGGCGTAACGGTGGCACGCGGCGCCTGCTCGTGCAGCTTCTCGCGCGCTTCGCTGAGCGCGCGATCGAGCCAGGGTTCGGCCACCGCATCGATGTCCAGGTCCGCATCGCCGCGCTCGAACAGACGCGTGGCGCCGAGTTCGGCCAGGCGCTCGTCGAGCCTGCGCCCGACCACACAGAACTGCGGATAGCTGGAGTCGCCGAGGCCAAGCACGGCGTAGGCGAGCTGCGGCAGTTTCGGGGCACGGCGGCCGGCGAGGTGTTCGACGAAGGCCAGCGCGTCTTCAGGGGGATCGCCGTCGCCCTGGGTGCTGATCACCACATAGAGCAAACGCTCTGCGGCCAGCTCGCGCAGCGGATAGGCGTCGGCGCGCAACAGGCGTACGGCGAGGCCGGTCGATTCCGCACGGGATGCAAGGGCCTCCGCGAGGCGGCGGGCGTTGCCGGTCTGGCTGCCATAGACGACAGTGAGGCGCTGCCTGGCCGGCGCTTCCGGCAACTGTGGCGCGTCCACGCCACGACGGGCGTGGGCAAGACCCGCCGCAAACCCCGAGGCCCACAGCAGCGCGTCGGCATCCAGCCCCCGCAGCGCTTCGGCCAGCAGTGCGCTGCGCTCGGGCGGGAGCGGTGAAACCGGTTCCAGCGGTGCGGGCAGGGACATGACGTGACGGACCGTAGGCGGCGTGAACCTGCATCCTAGGAAGGCCGAGCGTGGAGGCGGAAAGGAGCAATGGGCATGGTCATATGCCCTGCGCGCGGGGATTGGACACGCGCCTGGCTGGTTCCCTTGCAGATGGTGAAGGGGAGTTCACGCTCCTTGCCTCTTGGGGGGTGAAGCCTGGCGTGGGGGCTGTCGGCTCCGATGTGCCCCCTCCCCTACCCCTCCCCCGCAGGCGGGGGAGGGGATTTTCAAGTACTCATCCCACGCAGGCGGGGGAGGGATTCTCAAGCGCTCATCCCACGCAGGCGGGGGAGGGGTTTTCAAGCATTCCTCCCTCCGCGGGCATGGGAGGGATTGTCGCTGTCTCCTTCCTCCGCTTGCGGGGGAAGGCTGGGATGGGGGGCGCTCTTGCTTTCGCTCAGCCCCTTCGCTTCAAGGCAGGTAGCCGTGGCGAGCGCAGCGCCACCGGGGCCAACCTCGTGATTCCGGAATCGGCCTTCGGCATCGCCCGGCAACGGCTGTCGGCACACAATTGCAGCGCCGCTTTCCCCGGGGCCCGGGTCCCGACTCCCGCGCCAACTCCATCGCTTCATCCGCACAAAGCGATATACTTCCGGATCACCCCGCCACCCTACTTGCCATGGCCCCGATCAGTTTCGAGTTCTTCCCGCCCAAGACCGACGAACAGCGCGCCACACTGGCGCGCAGCGCCGCCAGGCTGAAGGAGCACGCCCCGGAGTACGTATCGGTCACCTTCGGGGCCGGTGGCTCGACCCTGTCGTACACGCCGGAGACCGTGCAGCAGCTTCGCGAGAAGCACGGACTGAACGCCGCGCCGCATGTGTCATGCATGGGCGGCACGCGCCAGGAGATCAGCGACCTGCTCAAGCTGTACAAGGCCATGGGCTGCCGCCGCATCGTCGCCCTGCGCGGCGACCTGCCTTCCGGCATGGCGCGCGCCGGCGATTTCCGCCATGCCTCCGACCTGGTGCGTTTCATCCGCGAGACGCAGGATGGCAGCTTCCACATCGAGGTGGCCTGCTACCCGGAGTTCCACCCGCAGGCCGAGGACGCTCTCGCCGACATTCGCAACTTCGTCGACAAGGTGCGCGCGGGTGCCGACGGCGCCATCACGCAGTACTTCTACAACGCAGACGCCTATTTCCGATTCGTCGAAGCGGTGCGCCGCCAGGGTGTCGAGGTGCCCATCGTGCCCGGCATCATGCCGGTCGCCAATTTCACCCAGCTCAAGCGCTTCTCCGAAGCCTGCGGCGCCGAGATTCCGCGCTGGCTGGCGCGGCGCATGCAGGCATTTGGTGACGACGTGAACGGCATCCGCGAGTTCGCCGCCGACGTGGTGGCCGAACTGTGCGAGCGCCTGCTCGACGGCGGCGCGCCGGGCCTGCACTTCTATACGCTGAATCTTTCCCGGCCGACGCTGGCCGTGCTCGACCGCATGGCTCATCACCGTCCGCAGTAGAGCCAGACCCGGCTCGATCCGGGAAGGGGGTGAGCGATGCGGGCTGATTCGCCTGCGCAACTGAGGAACCGTCGCCGACGCCGTGTGGTCTGCGCCAGCACCATGATCCCGACCGCGACCCTCGGCCTGTTTCTGGTGGCGCTTGCGACAAGCGCTTCCGAGACGCGCATCTTCCGCTGCATCGATGGCAGCGGCGCATCGGTGTTCGCCGACCGCCCCTGCCACATGCTCGACGCCCACACCTTTCCCAGGGCCGGCGCATCGGAAGCGGCTGTCGAGATTGTGGAGGAATCCGCCGGATCCGAAGAGGATCCCGCCCTGCGCGCCGCGCGCTGTCCTGCCGCCGACGGCACCGCGTTGATCGCTGCGGTTGAGGACGTGTTCGCCCGCCGTGATCTCAACGGCTACGCTGCGCTCTACCACTGGGTTGGTGCCACGCGTAGCTACGCGTTCCTGGTGATGGAACGCATGGAGCGCATGCTGAAGGAACCGCTGATCGAGGTCGCCTTCGAGCCGGAGATGCCGGAGGAGTCCTGGTCTGTGGATGAAACCGCACTGCCCGACCTGCGCATCGACACCGGCGTGGACAACTTCGATGATCGGCGCAGCACCTTCTTCCGTCTGCGCCGGCACGCAGGCTGTTTGTGGCTGGTGCTGTAGTGGGGGAGCGGGGAGCGGGGAGCGGGGAGCGGGGAAGAGCATCGCATCCCGCAAGCCATGCGCAACGCCAGATCGTGGGCATTCACCCTGTCCCGCAAACCACGCCTGGCGGAGAGGGTTCGGGTGCGCGGGTGATGCCGATCATTACGGTGAGGGCCTGAGTGGGCTGTCCTCGTGAGCGAGTCGGCTTACCATGCAGGAGCGGCGATAGCCGCGATCAGGCGGCGCTACGAAGCGTTGGGTCGATCGCGGCTGTCGCCGCTCCTACAAGGGAAAGCTTGCTTTTCCCCACTCCCTGCTCCCTGCTCCCCCCCTCCCTCTTGCGCCCCCGCCCCACCCATCCGCATGATCGCGCCTTCCGCATTGGCTCCGAGAAGCCCATGAGTCACACCTACCCGGAATTCATCTGGCACAACGGGACAATCAAGCCCTGGGCCGAAGCCACGGTGCACGTGATGGCACACGCACTGCACTACGGCTCGTCGATCTTCGAGGGTATCCGCATCTACGACACGCCGCAGGGCCCGGCCATCTTCCGGCTGGATGATCATCTGCGCCGGCTGTTCATGTCGGCCAGGGTGTACGAGATGGAACTGCCATTCGACCAGGCGACCCTGGCCGGCGCCTGCGCCGAGGTGGTTCGTGCAAACGGCTCCAGCACCGACTATCTGCGCCCGGTAGCGTGGCGCGGACTCGGCGGTTTCGGGCTGAGCGCCGAGACGCCGGTGGATGTGGCGGTGGCGACCTGGAAGATGGGCGGCTATCTCGGCGCCGACGTCATCGAGAACGGCATCGACGCCTGCGTGACCAGCTGGAACCGGGTGGCGCCGAACACCATCCCGGCCGGCGCCAAGGCCGGCGGCAACTATCTGTCCGGGCAACTCATCGCCCGCGAGGCGCGGCGGCTCGGCTTCGGCGAGGGCATCGCGCTCAGCACCGACGGCATGATCAGCGAGGGCGCCGGCGAGAACCTGTTCCTGCTGTTCGACGGCGTGCTGTTCACGCCGCCGGTGGCGTCCGGCATTCTCAACGGCATCACCCGCGATACCGTGATCAGGCTGGCTGCCGAGGAAGGCATCGTCGTGCGCGAACAGAACCTGCCGCGCGAGTACCTGTACTTCGCCGAGGAGATCTTCATGTGCGGAACCGCAGTGGAGATCACACCGCTGCGCTCGGTGGATGGACGCCCGGTGGGTGCCGGCGTGGCCGGCCCGGTGACGCGGCGGCTGCAGGGACGCTTCTTCGACCTGGTGCACGGGCGTGTCGACGACACGCGCGGTTGGCTGACGGCGGTGGACTAGGGCCGGGACCGCGGGACCCGGGACCCGGAAGAGCGTCGCGTGCCGGGAGCTTCCTGCAGTACCGGTTCGACGGAGCCAGGCACGCCGCGCTGCACAACAGGCTTGCAGGATGTGTGCTGTTACCGGGTCCCGGGTCCCGTGGTCCCGAATCCCCTACTCCCGCTCCGCGCGCCGGAACAAGCCAAGCAGCCTGCCACCCAGGCTCCCAAGCTCATGGCGAATCTGGCCCAGCGGCCCCTGTGCGCGTGCCAGCGCCCGGTACTCGGCGCGCTGGCGTTCGCCGAGCTTTTCCTCCCAGCGCTTCCTCATCTCCTGCTGCGCGAGGCGCGCCTTGATCTGGCTGCGCATGTCGTCGGGCAGCGACTCCCTCAGCGCGTCGGGCGACTGGCACAGCAGGTAGCGGCCGAGCCCGTCGAAGAACTCCTCGCTGAAACGTTCCGGCGCAAAGCTGCGGGTGATGCTGGCGAAGCCATCGAAATTGGTGAAATTCAGGCGCACCTGGGCGGCGTCGGCGCTCGCCACGATCTCGCCGCTCATGTCGATCCTGCCGCGCGCGCGGAAGCTGGCCGAACTGACTTCGCCGACGTCGTCCTTGGCCAGCGGCTGCATGCCGCCCAGGCGGCACTGCTGGAACAGGCGATTCATGGCCTTGACCTTGGTCACGCCATCCACCTGCACCAGCGGACACTCCTCGCCAAGCACCTGGGCTGCGCCGGAAACCTCCAGGCGGAAACCCCCGGCTTCGCGGGTCTGGCGCAACTGGTACTCGGGCTCGGTCTCCGCCACCACCATGCCGTAACCGGGCAGTTCGACACTGACGCGCGTTTGCGTCTTCAGCGATTCGACCTGCTTGAACAGACGCGCAAGATACTCTGCCAGCGCCTGCATGGCCGGCTCGCAGACTTCGCGATAGCGTCGCTCGCGCTCTTCGCGTTCATGCTGCGCCTCGTCGTCGCCTGCACGACGGCGCTCTGCCTCTTTCTCCAGATCTTCGAGAAGCCCCATGACGACCCACGAACGGGAAACGGTTGCCCGATGGCACCAGTGTTCCGCGATCGCCTGCGCAATGCAAGCGATACTCCGGAGACTCGCCAAACGAGGCCGCCGATGATAGGGACGATTGCCTGAAGTACCCTTCATGGCCATCGGGAACGCTGCGGATTCTGATAAGCTCCATGCCGCGAAATGCCCCGCTTTTCGCCCGGCTTGTGCCGGTCAGACCCACACCGAAAGAAGAATGCAGACCATGTCCATTGACCTTTCCAAGCTCGATACCAAGGAACTCGACGAGCTTATTGCCCAGGCCAAGAGTCAGAAATCCAGGATCAAACGGTCGCGGATCGCCGATGTGCGCAAGAAACTGCGCAAGATGGCCAAGGATGAAGGCTATTCCATCGACGAGCTGTTCGGCGGCAAACCCTCCGCCAAGGGCTCGGCAGAGGCGAAGTATCGCAACCCGGACAATGCCAGGGAGACCTGGTCCGGACGCGGCCGCAAGCCGCGCTGGTTCGAGGCGGCACTGAAGGCCGGAAAGTCGGAAGCCAGCATGCGGGTCAAATAGACCTGCTTTTCGAACCGCCATTGCGCCGGTATCGGCCGGCGCAATGGAATACGCCGTCGAAGTGCTCCGGTCAGAGACTGCGGCGCGGCGGAATCAGCAGATTGCCGAACAATAGACCAGCCACCAGGGAAGCAAGGATGGCAATCAGGTGGAATGTGGTGTCGACGCCCAGAAAGACATCGTGCTCGAACACGAATGAAAGGCTGCGAAAACCCACCGATCCGGGCACCAATAGAATGATGCCGGGAACGCGAATCAGTGCACCCGGCCGGCTCGCCCAGCGCGCATAGGCGTTGCTGGTGGCACCGACCACCAGACCGCCGAGAAATACGGCGAACTCCGGGCCGAACTGCAGGCGGCCGACATAGGCACTGAGATAGCCGAGCCACGCTGCCGCCATCACCAGCGGATAGTCTCGCCTGCCGGCGCGGAACAGCACGGCAAACGCATACGATGCGCCCAGCAGGGCAACCCAATGGGCCCAACCCGGCACCGACGGCAGCAGGGTCACCGAGCCCTCCCAGCCGAACAGGAAGGCGATCTGGGTGCCGGCGACCGCGCCGAACGTCAGTTTCAGCAGCGTGGCCATGGCGCCGGCGAAGCGGGCGGTTCCGGCCGATAGCTGCTGACTGGCCACTTCCGCCACGGCCGTGGTCAGCATCAGCCCCGGCAGCAGTACGATCAGGCTGGCCAACACCACGGACTGCGTGTTGAGCGGGGCGACATAGTGGCCGAAGGCCGCCGCCATCAGGGTCGCGGCCAGCGCCGCGATCGCCTCGAAGGCGGCCTGCACGTGGTGCCGCCCTTGGCTCAGCAGGGACAGCGTGCCGATCACCATGCCGATGCCGGCAGCCGCGGCAACATCCAGCACCGAGGTATTGAGCAGGCCAGCCACGCCCGCCGAAGCCAGGCCATGGGCGAGCACGGTGATTGCCTTGCCACGCGGCGACAGCTCGGCACGCAATGCGCGCAATTGACGGAACCCCTCCGCCAGATCGAGCTTGCCGCTGGACACATCGTCGGCGATATCGTCCACGCGCGCCAACAGCTTGAGGTGGACCTCGCCGGGATCGACGCGAACAATCATGGTGTGCAGCGACAGCGGGTCGTCGGCATGGGCGGCTTCGGCCAGCGCCAGCGTGATTCCGGTGGGCGTGGCCAGCACCTGGCACACCATGCCGAGCTTTTCGGCCACCGCGGTCACGGCGGCCTCCAGGCGCTGCGAGGCGGTGCCGTACTGATGCAGGCGTCTGGCCAGTTCGGCGACGAAAGCGATGCGCGTGCTGAGGGAGGCGGAAGGACTCAAGGCGTTCGCTGCCAGGGAAAGTGGCGATCATGCGCGCCCCGCCACGCCGCCTCAAGCGACCCTCTGCGGTGGTAGCCTTGTCGGCATGAGCGCATTCAGTCTGGAAGGCGGATCGGTGCTGGCGGTGAGAGGGCCATGGACGCTGGCGCAGGCGGCCGCCCTTTCGGCGCCGCTGGAAGAACTCCTGCTCCGGACTAGGCCGCGTGCACTGATCCTGCAAGCCGATCAACTCTCCGCGCTGGATACGGCAGGTGCCCTGGTCATCCTGCGCGCACTGGAACGCGCCGGCGTGGCGCTCCAGGCGGTCGAGTACCGGGGCATGCGCGACGCCGACCGCGCCCTGCTGGAACTGGTCGCCGAGCGCCGCGAGCACGAGGCCGCCGCGGACGCGGTCGAGGTCGGATTACGCGCCCTGGTCGAACGTACCGGCGCGGCCACCCTCAGCATCGCCCGCCAGACCCGCGAACTGCTGGGCTTCGTCGGCCTGGTGCTGGTGACATTGGCCCAGGTGCTGATCGGTCGTCGCCGACTTCGCCTCACCGCCACCGTCCACCACATGGAGCAGACCGGGCTCGACGCGGTTCCGATCGTCGCCCTGCTCACCTTCCTGGTCGGCGCCGTGGTGGCCTTCCTCGGCGCCACCGTGCTGGCCGACTTTGGCGCCTCCATCTTCACCGTGGAACTGGTGGCGTATTCCTTCCTGCGCGAGTTCGGCGTGCTGCTGACCGCGATCCTGCTGGCTGGCCGTTCCGGCAGCGCCTTCACCGCGCAGATCGGCTCGATGAAGGCGCGCGAGGAACTCGATGCCATTCGCACGCTGGGCCTCGACGCCATCGAGCTGCTGGTGATCCCGCGCCTGCTGGCCCTGCTGGTGATGCTGCCGGCGCTCACCTTCATCGCCATGCTGATGGGCATTCTCGGCGGTGGTGTCGTCGGCGTGCTGGTGCTCGACATCAGCCCCGGCATGTATCTCACCCGCCTCAACGAGATGACCGAGATCCGCCATTTCTGGGTGGGCATGATCAAGGCGCCGGTGTTCGCCTTTCTGGTCGCCATCGTCGGCTGCCTGGAGGGCTTCAAGGTGGAGGGCAGTGCCGAATCGGTCGGCCGCCACACGACATCATCGGTGGTCCAGGCGATCTTCCTGGTGATTCTGTTCGATGCGCTGTTCGCCATCTTCTTCATGGAGATTGGCCTGTGAGCGGCGAACGCGACCCGATCATCCGCGTACGCGCCCTGCGCAACGTGTTCGGCACGCAGGTGGTGCACGATGGCCTTGAGCTTGAGGTGCGCAAGGGTGAGGTGCTCGGTGTGATCGGCGGCTCCGGCGCCGGCAAGTCGGTGCTGCTGCGTTCGATCGTCGGCCTGAAGCATCCCGACGGCGGTAGCATCGAGGTGTTCGGGGAGGATGTCACCCACCTGTCCGACGAACAGCGGCGGCCGTTCGAACGCCGCTACGGGGTGATGTTCCAGGACGGCGCGCTGTTCTCATCGCTCACGGTGCTGGAGAATGTGAAGGTGCCGCTGCTCGAGTACTACGACCTGCCGCAACCGCTTCTGGACGATCTCGCGCTTCTCAAGATCCGCCTCACCGGCCTGCCAACCGATGCCGCACACAAGTACCCGGCGCAACTCTCCGGCGGCATGCGCAAACGTGCAGGACTGGCGCGCGCACTGGCCCTCGATCCGGAACTTCTGTTCCTCGACGAGCCCACTTCGGGGCTTGATCCGATCGGCGCGGCCCGCTTCGACGAACTGATCCGCACGCTCAGCAATGCCCTGCATCTCACCGTGTTCCTGGTCACCCACGACCTCGACAGTCTGTACGCGATCTGCGACCGTGTCGCGGTGCTGGCCGATGGCCGCATGATCGTCACCGACCGTGTCGAGGCGGTGGAACGCCATGATCACCCCTGGATCCGCGACTGCTTCCGCGGCCCGCGTGCACGCGGCGCGCGCGGCGCCGAACCCACGCCCCACCCCGCCTGAGACCGCCCATGGAAACGCGTGCAAGTCACTTCCTCATCGGCGCCTTCACCCTGGCGGTGATCGTCGGCGCCTTCCTGTTCGTGCTGTGGCTCAGCAAGCTCACCCTGGACCGCGAGTTCACCGAATACGAAGTGATCTTCCGGGAAGCCATCACCGGCCTGTCGGTGGGCGGCGCCGTGCAGTACAACGGTATCCAGGTCGGAGAGGTGCGGCGTCTGTACCTCGCGCCCCAAGACCCGGGCCAGGTCATCGCGCGGGTGCGGGTAGCGGCCGAAACGCCCATCAAGACCGACACCCGCGCGCGACTGGCCATCACCGGCCTGACCGGCGTGGCGGTGATCCAGCTCAGCGGCGGCACACCGCAGGCTGCGCGCCTGACGCCCGCTCCCGACCAGACACTGGCGCAGATCGTCGCCGACGAGAGCGCCTTGCAGCGCCTGCTGGCCGGCGGCGAGGATGTGGTGACCAGCCTCAATGAGGCCATCATCCGCGTCACCGCCTTGCTCAGCGCAGAGAACATCGAGCGCGTCGGCCAGACCCTCGGCAACCTCGAGCACATCAGCGCCACCCTGGCGGCCAGGGACGCCGACATCGACCAGCTTTTCAGCGACCTCGCAGAATCGGGCGGTGCCATTCGCCGCACATTGAAGGAAACCGAAGCGCTGATCGTGCGGCTGGAAAGTGTCGCCGCCAACGCCGACCGCGTGCTCGGCGAGGACACCCGCGAGCTGATCGCCAGCACACGCCAGACCGTGGAGTCGGTCCGCCGGCTGAGCCAGAACACCGACGCGCTGATCGCGGAGAATCGCGACGCCGTGTCCAGCTTCACCAACCAGAGCCTGGGCCAGATCGCCCCGGCACTGGCCGAGCTGCGCAGCCTGTTGCGCGAGCTGACGCGCGTCGCCGAGCGTATCGACGAGGATCCGGCCGCCTTCTTGGGCGGCCAGGACAAGCCGCAGGAGTTCCGACCGAAATGAGCCCCCGTCCGATCATCGCCGCCGCCGCCAGCCTGCTCCTCGCCGGTTGCATCACTGTCGGCCTCGGCGGCAGCGACAGCGCATCGCTGACCACCTACACACTAAGCGCGACGCGCCCCCCGGCCGAGCCTGTTCCACCGGTCAACTGGCAACTGGTGGTGGACAAGCCATCGGCGGCCAAGGCGCTGGCATCGAATCGCATCGTGGTCATGCCGCGGGCGCACGTGCTCAATGTCTACGAAGGCGCGCAATGGTCGGACCGCACGCCGGAGATGCTTCAGACCCTGCTGATCCAGGGCCTGGAAGCGAGCGGCAGCATCACCGCGGTGGACCGACCGGTGAGCGGCCTGCGCGGCGACTACACGCTGGTGTCCGAGGTGCGCGCCTTCCAGGCCGAGTACGGTGACGATGGCCCGCCGGAAGTCCACGTCAGCCTGAGCCTGCGTCTGCTGCAACCGGCACGCAACCGCATCCTTGCCGCGACCACCGTGACCGCGCGCCAGCCGGCCCGCGCCACCGACATCGCCAGCGTGGTGCGTGCCTTCGACCGGGCCACGGCCAGCGTCATCGCCGAGGCGGTCGCGTGGACGCTGGAAAGCGGCGAGGCCAACCGCCACTCGGGCCCGCCCGAACCCTGGCGCTGAGGCAGGCATCACACCTGTCGCATGGCAGGTTGAGACGCGGGCTGGACTCGCAACAAGATACCGAAAGGGGACGGTGCGAAGGAAACCCGTCACTTCGCCGACCCGCCCGATGCCGATCTGGACGCCATCCCAGGTGATTGGGGGGAAACGCGCCTTCGTGCGTCGCGGCACATGAAGTCCGTGTTCCGTGGGCCGCCCTGCGGCCGCTCTGCGAACCACTCCGTTTTCATGCCACTCACCAAGAAGGGAGCCCATCCATGGCACGTAATCGTGTACTTGCACTGGCGTTGTTCGCCACCCTCCCCGGACTTGCCTCGGCCGTCCACCTTTCCGACGGCGAAGGCCAGGTGCTGATCTACCCGTACTACACGGTCAACAACGGCCTCATGACGCTGCTCCAGGTCAGCAACCATCGCGACGAGGTCAAGGCGCTCTCGATCCAGTTCCTGGAGGGGAACAACGGCCGCGACGTCCTGGGCTTCAACCTGTATCTGAAACCCCATGACACCTGGACCGCCGCACTGTACGCCACCGGTGCGGAGTCCGCGCCGCGACTGACAAGCGCGGATGCCACTTGCAGCGTGCCCATGGTGCCGGGGGCCGGCGTGGATTTTCGATCCTTCGCATACGCGCACGGGGAGGTGGATGACGGCGGCAGTTCCTCGCTGATCCGCACCCGCGAGGGACACATCCAGATCATCGAGATGGGCGTGGTGGAGGGCTCACTTGCGCTGGCCGCAGCAAACGGGAACTGTCAAACAATCATGCAAGCCTGGATGCCAGAGGGGATCTGGGCCACCGACCCCAGCGTGGGAATGTCGCCACCCGGCGGCGGGCTGGCAGGATCAGCCGCCGTCGTGGATGTCGAGGAGGGCGTGATCTACAGCTATCGCGCGACCACCATCGATGGCTTCAGCGGCATCGTCCAGCACCATCCGCCTGGCTCGCTGAAACCCACCCTCGCATCCGCCGCCGGCAGCACTGCGACCGCCAACGTGGGTGCAACCTGGCTGGCCGATGACGGCACCGCGGTTCACGCCAGGTGGCCGCGCGCACGCGCCATCGACGCGGTCAGTGCGGTGCTGGCGCGGGTGAGTGTGAGCAATCGCTTCACCCAGGAGTCCGGCCTCGCCGCCGAAAGCGAATGGATCCTCAATTTCCCGACCAAGGCCTTCTACACCGACAACCGCCCCGGCGGACGCATCGTGGGCAGCCCATGGCCGCCCTTCTCGGTCGCCTTCGATGGTGATCACCCGCTGACCGGGGATCCAGTGGCGGGCGGTGCCTGCACCTTCCATCCGCTTTTCGCGCGCGACCGGGAGGGCAACCTGGCCCACCCGGACCCCGAAACATGTACTCCGACAGATCCTGACTGCGGGCCGATGCGGTTGGCGACCTGCCATGTGACCCAGGTCGTCAGCCTTGGACATGCCCAGGGGAGCATCGCGGCATCGCCGCTGCTGGGCTCGCTGCGCATGGCGCCGTTTCGACCGGCACCGGGAGGACAGGTCTCGCCCGATTCCGACACGGTGGCGCCCGTGGGCGCGTTCGAGTCCGGCTACGCCACGCTGGACATGACGGCATCGATACGCGAGTCGCAGGAAGGGATCAGGCCACAGGGACTGCCGGTCATCGCCCTGGGCCTGAAGCGCATCGTCAACAACAACGCCGTTCCGGGGCGACTGGCGAACTACGCGGCGGCCATTCCGCACAGCAGTCGGTCGGAAGTCGAATTCGCCGAGGACTGAATCGGGGCGTGCCGGCCGCGACGCCCGAAGATCGGTGCGCGCGGCCGGCTTGCGCTGCCTCGGATGGATCCGGCGAAAGGTCAGGTTGGTGTTCGCCGACGGTACGGCAGGTCCTGGGCACGGCGTGCCTCCAGTCGCGCCGGACGGTCGCGGACTGTTCTCCGACATTGCTACACGATCCGCGAGCGCGAATAATGCCGGGTTCCACCCGACAGCGCGGAGTCCGACCCGATGAGCGATCGCGACGTGATGGAATATGACCTGGTGACGGTGGGCGCGGGCCCGGCCGGCCTGGCCTTCGCCATTCGCCTGAAGCAGCTCAACCCGGACCTGTCGGTGTGCGTCATCGAGAAGTCCTCGACCATCGGCGCTCACATCCTCTCCGGCGCGGTGATCGAGCCGGAACCGATGGACGAGCTGCTGCCGGGCTGGCGCGACAACCCACCGCCGATCTGCGTGCCGGTGACCTCGGACGCCCTGTACCTGCTCGGCAAGACGCGTGCACGCAGGCTGCCCACACCCCCGCAGCAGAACAACCACGGCAACCTCATCGTCAGCCTGGGTGCCACCTGCGCCTGGCTGGCAGGCAAGGCGGAAGCGCTGGGCGTGGAAATCTATCCCGGCTTCGCCGCCGCCGAGCCGCTGTTCGACGACAATGGCGCTGTAGCCGGTGTGCGCATCGGCGACATGGGCGTGGCCCGCGACGGTTCGCACAAGCCCACCTACACCCAGGGCATCGACATCCGCGCCAAGGTCACGGTGCTGGCCGAGGGCGCCCGTGGACATCTGACCAAGCAGCTCGTCCGTCGCTTCAAGCTGGATGCCGACAGCGACCCGCAGACCTGGTCGATCGGCATCAAGGAGCTGTGGCAGGTCGCGCCCGGCAAGGGCGAGCCCGGCAAGGTCGTGCACAGCGTCGGCTGGCCGCTCGACAACCGTACCTACGGTGGCAGCTTTCTGTACCACATGGATGGCGATCGCGTGGCGTTGGGTTTCGTGGTCGGGCTCGATTATCGCGATCCCCGCTTCGAACCCTACGAGGCCTTCCAGCAATGGAAGCACCATCCCCTGATCAGGCCGCTGCTGGAAGGCGGCTCGATCCTGTCGGCCGGCGCGCGTGCGATCGCCACAGGCGGCTACCAGTCGCTGCCGAAATGCGAAATGCCGGGTGCGCTGCTGATCGGCGATACCGCCGGCCTGCTCAACGTACCCAAGATCAAGGGCACCCACCAGGCGCTGCGTTCCGCCATGCTTGCCGCCGGACATCTGGCCCTCGAGCTCAAGCCCGAAGGCTGGGACGCCAGGCTGCGCGGATCGGTGGTGATGAAGGAGTTGAAGAAGGTCCGCAACATCAAGCCGGGCTTCAAGCGCGGTTTGTGGTTCGGCATGTTCAATGCCGCCTGGGAAACCATGACCGCCGGCCTGTCGCCGTGGACGCTGCGCAACAAGGCCGACCATGCGCAGCTCCAGCGCCTCGATGCGCATGCCTCGCCGAAGCGCGACTGGGGAGACCGCGACCTGCCGCCGCGCGACCGCCTGGCCGGGGTCTACTTCGCCGCCACCGAGCACGACGAGGACCAGCCCATTCACCTCAAGGTGGCCGACACCGACATCTGCATCAACCAGTGCACGGTAGAGTTCGGAAACCCATGCACGCGCTTCTGTCCGGCCGGCGTCTACGAGATCGTCGAGGACGGCGATGGCAGGCGCCTGCAGATCAACGCCGCCAACTGCGTGCACTGCAAGACCTGCGACATCAAGGATCCCTACCAGATCATCAACTGGGTGACGCCAGAGGGCGGCGCGGGACCGAACTACCAGAATCTGTAGCCGCAATATCCATCCCATGGCCCGCATCGCCCTGGTCACCGCCATCGCCGCCTTCGCACTGGACGAGGACATCCCGCCCCTGGCCGAGGCCTTGGGCGAACACGGCATCGACTGCGAGGAACTGGCCTGGGACGATACCACCGTATCCTGGGGTCGCTTCGACGCCGCGCTGCTGCGCTCGGCCTGGGACTATGCCGAGCGACGCGAGGACTTCCTCGACTGGTGTGGCCGCGTCGGCAGGCAGACCCTGCTGCTCAACCCAGAACCGGTGGTGCACTGGAACACCGACAAGCACTACCTCGGTGCGCTGGCGGATGCCGGCATCGCCGCGGTCGAAAGCACCTTCATCGAACCCGGCCAGGCACCTTCCCTGCTGCCCGAATGGGACGAATTCGTGGTCAAGCCCGCCATTGGCGCCGGCTCGCGTGACGCCCAGCGCTACCGTGCAGAGGAGCGGGAACGGGCACTTGAGCATGTGACCAGGCTTCTCGATGCAGGACGCAGCGTGTTGGCACAGCCCTATCTCGCCGCGGTGGACAGCAAGGGCGAGACCGCGCTGATGTACTTCGACGGGCACTTCTCGCACGCCGTCCGCAAGGGCCCGCTGCTCAGGCCCGGTGAAGGCCCGACCGAGTCCCTGTTCGCGCCCGAGCAGATCGAAGCGCGCAAGCCCTCCCGATCCGAGCGTGCGCTGGCCGATGCCGTGATCAAGACATTGCCCGGCGTCCTCGATCTTCACCACCCGCTGCTCTATGCACGCGTGGACCTGCTGCCCTCGCGCAAGGGGCCGCGACTGCTTGAGGTCGAGCTGACCGAACCGTCGCTGTTTCTTGCCCATGGCAAGGATGCCGCGGCGCGGATGGCGGCGTGCGTGGCCGAGCGCCTGCGGGCTTGATCGCTGCGCCTGCGGCGCGGGTTGTTGGTGTCGTCCCTGACATGGGTTCCGTCCGCCTCCCGGCGGCCGGGTCACTTCTCTTTGCTCGTCCAAAGAG
>DAOMOD010000081.1:15816-17661 GCA_035444205.1 Lysobacteraceae bacterium | reverse complement strand
AGGCGGCGCCATACACGGCCAAGCCGTCTTCGGTCAGGTCCGGGAAACGCGGCGCGTCAAGCGGAAACAGCACGCGACGTCCTGGGGCGACCATGTCATTAGCCATCGTCGCACCCTTCTCGAACGCAAACAGGGTGGCATGCTCAGGCTGGTTGGGGATGGTGGCGATCACCTGTGCGCCTGCCGGCGGACGCGACCACGCCAGCACGCCGGGGGTCTTGAACAACTTGAACTGGCCCGGCGGCAAGCCCGCACCAATCGGATGGTACGAGCGCACCAGGTTCACGTAGTTCTCTGGCGGGTACAGGCTTTCCTTGTGGTCGTTGACGCCGTAATCGACGTTGCGGCGACGGCTCACCATGCCAAGTGCATCCACGGCTTTGGCCTCCAGCAACAGGACCGGGAGGTTCGCGTCGGCGTACTTGATGCCCAGCTTGTACTTGTTGGTGCTGGCCGAGACGATCACCAGGTCCATACCCTGGGCGCGGCTGTCGGGCTCCATATGGTCAGCGGTGCTCACCTCGAATCCCAGTGACTTCAACCAGGCCAGCTGGGCCAGGTCTGAGGCCTCATTCTCCGGCCACGGCAGGTCATAGCGGCGGACAAACAGTACCTTCTTTCCCCGAGCAAGGCGCTCGAGCGCCACCCGCTGTTGCTCGCGAGAAGCAGTGACGCGGGCTTGCGGCGAGCTGACCGCCCAACGCAGCGCGGCGTCGAACAGGCGCCGTCCGCCAAACCATGCGAACTCCTTCGGGTCCTTGGCGGCCGGCCCCTGCGCGTCGGACAGGATCGACCAGCTGTTGTGGCCGAGGAACAGGCCCACGCGGCGCGCTGGCGCCACCGACTCGCCGATCATCACCGCATCGCGCTCGTAGGAGAAGACCGCGGCCTGGTCCAGTTCGCCGCCAAACACTACAGCGATGTCGGCTCCTCGACTCGGCTTGCCCCAGCTCGGATCGGTCACGCCGCCGCTGAACAGCAACGGAGCAAACATACCGTGCGGGAGCTTCGCCGCCTTGAGGATCGCGTTGGTCGAACTGGTGGCGTGCGCATAGTAGTCGGCGTGGTTCTCGTTGTGGAACGGCTTCTCGAGCACGACTGAGAAGTCCTCGTGCAGCTTGTCGCCGGTCATGCCAAGCAGCGGGAAACTGTAGGCGCTCCATGTCACCACCGGGACCCTCGCGTCGCGATACCTGGTGCCCAGCTCACGGGCGTTGACAGTAGAGGAGATCAGGACGAGGTCCTTGCCCGAGGCCGCGGAGGCGGGATCGGTTGCAGCGGCCATCGTGACCTTGGCGCCCAGCGTCCCCAAGTGGTCACGGATCAGAGGATCGTCGTTCGGCACGCCCTTGCCGGTTTGCCCGACCACGAACAGCACCTGCTTGCCTTGCAGCGCGTCGTCGCGCACGGCTTCCTGGGCGGTCGCTGGGGCGACAACGATGGAGAAGGCGACCAGCACGAGATTGCGAACAGTCTTGAACATGGGAAAGTCTCGATGTGCGTTCACTTGCCGATCACCTGAATGCCGTTGGGTCCCGCGATAAAGGCATGACCAGTCTTCTCATCAAAGGCCGCAGCCGTGCCTCCGGCGGCCTTCGGCACGCTGGACTCGAGAGTTGCCGTCAGCTTCGCGTTCTGCACCACGTCCATTGTTCCATCCGCGTTGGGCATGAACAGCCGCACCAAGCGCGCAGGCGCGTACTGGATGGCGATGCCGGCGGCACCGGTACCCCCGGTGTCGACCACGCTCAGCATCTGGCCCGGGTCCGGATCGACCACGACCATCTTGCTGTTGCCCGTGGCCACGTAGATGCGGCGCTCCTTCACGTCATTGACCAGGGCAGT
>DAOMOD010000081.1:0-15762 GCA_035444205.1 Lysobacteraceae bacterium | reverse complement strand
CGTCGGCCACGAACAGGTGGCCACGTCCATCGGCAGACGCTTGCCGCAACCGCCCGCCAAGCGCGAGGGAACCCTTGGGCTCACCGCTCTTGGCGTCGATTACCGCCAGCCGGCCATCGCCCGCATTGGAGACATAGACCACGCCGGCACGTGGGTCGTACTCGAGCTCACGCGGTTGCTTGCCGCCGGACGGCACGGTACTCACGATCGTCAGCGCGTCAAGGTCGAAGATCACGACCGAGCTGCGATCCGTGCTCGTGGCGTAGCCCCGGCGCAGGTCGGGCGCCAACGCCAGTCCACCGACGTTGCCGTCAACGGCGACCGAGCCAGTCTTCGAGCCGCTGTCGATGTCGAAGACGTCCACCCCGCCTTGCCGCCCCGCGTAGAGGCGTCGGGCCTGGGTGTCGACCGCGAGCGCCTGCGCCGGACCTGCACCCTGTAGTGTGGAGACGGCTTTGTAGTCCTGCGCCAACGTAGTAGCGGGGACGAACATCGCGGCAAGCACCAGCGATGTCAATACAGCATGTATCGGTCTCATGGTAGGTCCTGTGATAATCATGGCCCGGGCCAAGGGGTACGGAAGTGGATTTCAGCCGCCTAGCGCCTGTCGACCCGGTGCGGCCTGCGATTCCCGCAACGGCAGGAATATCCCGTGTTCGCGAACGATCTCCTGCCCTTCGCGGCTAAGCAGGAAGCGCACGAACTCGGACAGTGCGGGGGGGAGCGCCTTACCCGGTGCTTTGTTGACGTTGAAGTACACCAATCTTGTCAACGGATACGCAGCAAGCGCGACGTTCTCGTAGGTGGGCGCCACCGCGGCACTTCCGGCGTCCTCAACCAGGGCAAGCATCCGCACCGGGGAATCGATATAAGCCAAGCCGGAATAGCCAAGAGCATAGCGGTCATCGGCTACGTTCCTCGCCAGCGGGAATACGACCTTCTCAAAGCGGATGTCGTCACGCCACTCGCCACGGCGGCCGTCCTTGTCGAGGATCTTCTGCCGAATGAACTCCTCGAATCCATTCCATGGCTTGATGCCGTGGACGGTGATCCTCTTGTCCGCCCATTCGCCCGTCAGTCCAAGTTGACCCCATGTCGTGATCGCGTCACCACCGCGGTGGCGCGTGCTCGAGTAGATCGCATCAATCTGGTCAAAGCTGATCTGCCCGATTGGGTTATCCGGATGGACGAAGAAGCCCATCGCGTCCAAGAAGCCATAGTGCCGATAGGTACCGCCAGAAATCGGGATGCTCGTCGGCCCGTATCCGAAACGTGCACCAAACTCGACCAGGTCTTCCGGCTTGAGCTCACGCGAAACAAACACGTAGTCCACCGTTTCGTTGATGAGCTCCTTCGTTCCAAGACTGCCGGCAAACGGTGGTTCGATGCTCAGCTTGACGTTGGGGTGATACTGGGCGAACCGCTTGAACCACATGTCGACCAACCCGACCAGTACGTCGGACGAGCCGCCTGTGAACGCCCCGGTCAGGCGTACGCCAGGGGTCGGCACATAAGCCGGCAACAACGAATCGATCGTGGGCTGGAGCAGTTCCGGCGTTGGTGTCCGGCGGCCCCTCGCACGGCCCTCCTCCTTCTCCTCCTCGGTCTGAGGAGCATTCGGCCGCATTGCCGGCGCCGGCCACTCGACAAGGCCCGTTGTATGCGGGGGGGGGACTGTTGGCCCTCCACCTCCGCCGGCCTCGACGTTCGCACCCGTAGCCGCCAGGCACGCCAGCAGCAGTCCGAGGACGGAACGATGGCTCACCATAGCGGAATCCTCACCGACAGGGTCACGTTGCGTGGCACGCCCGGCACGACGCCGATCTCGTTGGTGGTCGAGTTGACGCCTTCGAAGTAGCGTTTGTCGAACAGGTTGCCAGCCTTCAGCGTCAAGTCGTAGCGATCGGCGATGCGGTAGTACAGCGCCAGGTCGGCCACGGTGTACGACGGCAGGACCAACACCCGCGGATCGTTGGCGCTAGGCAGGCTGCCAGCGACCTCACTGCTGTAGGACACGCCAGCACCGATGCCGAAATTGCGTAGTGCGCCCTCGGTGAAGTCGTAACGCACCCACAGATTGGCAGACTTGAGCGCCGAGTTGGTCAACTGCGCGCCAACGAGAGGTGCATTGCCCGCAGCATGGGTCTCGGCGATGTAGGCATCGGTGTAGGCGATGCCGCCGATCAACTGGAAATTCTCGTTGACCTGGTAGTTGACCTCCAGCTCACCACCCTTGGAGCGCTCGGCACCTACCTGCTGCGAACAGGTTCCGAGGACACCCGAGTTGCATGCGATCGCGGCAATCGTATTGCTCTTCTCGATGTCGAACAGGGCCAGGGTCGTGGTCAGACGGTTGTCCAGAAGTTCGGCCTTGGCGCCAATCTCGTACTGTCGACCATCCTCCGGATCAAACGGATTGGGGTTACCCGCCGCATCCTGCACGCCCGCGCCCTGTGGCCTGTAGGAGGTCGCATAGCTGGCATACAGGGTCAGCTGCGGCACCGGGTTGAACAGCAGGCCGGCCGTCGGCAACACCGCCGTCGACGTGGTCTTGTTGACTGCGAACGGAGGATTGAACTTGTCCTGCGTGCGCTGCTTCTCGTCGGCGTAGCGCAGCCCTAGGTTGAGCTTCCACTTCTCGGACAGACTCATCAGGTCAGAGACATAGACACCCTTGGAGGTGTTGATGGTATTGCGGTGCTTCTGCGGGCCGGTCGCCGTCGGAAAAGTGCTCAATGGCGCCACCAAGCCGATCACTGGATCATAGACATTGACGTTGCAGGGATTGGTCGCCACCGCTGGGCAATCAAAGAACCTGATGCGCTCGAAATCGGTGGTGTCGACGCCGTAGGTCGCACCGACGATGAACTTGTGTTCCACCGCCCCGGTGTTGAACACCTGTGAGTAGTTGCCGTCGAAGTACTTGTAGGTGCGCTCGTTCGCCTGTTCGCGCGCACGGCGGCGCAGGGTCATGTTGTCGGCCAGGACACTGACGTTGTCGAAGCCTTGCGCGTAGTCCTCGCCGCTAACCCTGCGTGCGGCCAGGTTGAAGATGCCGCCGTTGTCGAAATAGTGGGACAGCGTGACCGTGGCGGAGGTCGCCTCCTCTTCGGCGGTGTCACCGACCTCCTGGTAGCGTGTGCGGATGTCGGCGATCAGCCTGGCATCCTTGTTCGGCGCCACCAGCAGGTTGTTGTCGTAGGAGTTTTCGCGCTTGCGGTACTCGAACGCCGCGGTGATCTGCGTTGCGTCAGTCACATGCCAAGCAAGACTGGGGGCGATGTAATGTCCCTCGTCCCAGCTGTTGTAGCGGAAGCCATCCTTGTCGCTGTACTCGGCCACCAGGCGATACAGCAGGCGTTGATCCTGGTCGATCGGGCCGGTGAAATCAGCGGCGATATTGTAGCCATTTCGGTCGCCGAAGGACCAGCCAGCGCCGGAGAAGGTCGATGCGCGGATATCGAGCAGCGCGGCAGACTCCGCTTTTGGCTTCTTGGTGATGATGTTGACGAAGCCGCCCGGCTGCGCCGCCCCGTACAGGATCGAGGCCGGACCTTTGACCACTTCGACGCTTTCTGCGGCGATCGTCGGCGGCGAGCCGAAGCGACCAGCCACGCCCGGCATGCCGTCGATCATGATCGCGTTCTTGTCGGCCTGCGTGGTCTTGAAGCCACGGATGGAGACGTCGTAACCCGTGTTGCCACCGCGGCGAACGCCAGTCATGTAGTTGTACATGTCGGCGACGTTGGTGGTCTCGATCGCCTTCATGAACGAGTCGCTGTAGCTCGCCACGGAGTATGGCGTCTCCATGACCGTGAGGTCCTGCTTCATCGCGCTCTTTGCTCCGGCGGCGACGAACTTCGTGGTGACCCGAACCGAGTCGAGCGTAGTCGCCTCATCGTGGGCCGGCCTTTCGGAATCATCCGCGTCCTGCGCCTGTACGGCGTGCGTAGCCAGGCACAACGAAACCGCCACGCACAGTATGTTCTTTCGATTCATGATCTCCCTCCCAAGTCGATCATTGGTTTGCTCACAGATGTCTTGCTTCGCAGGACACGATTCAAAGACTCGCCCTCAACGGGAACACGCCAAGCAACAGCGCGACTGCCAGCAACACCATGCAGATCGCCACTGCCCATTTAATTGTGTAGCGCTGGTGATCACCGAACTCGACCCCCGCTAACCCGACCAACAGATAGGTCGACGGCACCAGCGGGCTCAACAGGTGCACCGGCTGACCGATCAGCGACGCGCGCGCCATCTCCACCGGTGTGATCCCGTAGCTCTGCGCCGCCTCTGACAGCACCGGCATCACCCCGTAGTAGAAGGCGTCGTTGGAGATGAAGAACGTGAACGGCATGCTCGCGATGGCCGTGATCGGTGCCAGGTAAGGTCCAAGCCCGTCCGGCAGCACGTGCAACAGGCTGTCCGACATTGCCTTCACCATTCCTGTGCCATTGAGGATTCCGGTGAAGATCCCCGCCGCGAAGATCAGCGACACCACCGCGATCACGTTGGCGGCATGCGCCCCGATCCGGGCGCGCTGCTGCTTGACGTTCGGGTAGTTGATCACGATCGCGATCGCGAAAAAGATCATGAACAGAACCGACAGGGGTAGCACGCCCATGAGCAGGCAAATCATCAGCGCCACCGTCAACGCCGCGTTCACCCAGAGGAGCTTCGGTCGACGCAGCGCCTCCGCTTCGCCGTTAGCCGGTAACAGCGCACTGTCGGCGATCCGATCCTCGTCCTGCTCGGTCAGCGGTGCCGGGGCCAGCTTGAGCGCGCCCAGACGGTTGCGTTCGCGCTTACCCAAGTGCCAGGACAGGAGGATCACCGCGGCCACCCCCGCCGCCATCGACGGCACGAGCGGCACGAACACATCCGCCGGGTCAACGTGCAGGGCCGTGGCGGCCCGCGCCAGCGGACCACCCCACGGCGTCAGGTTCATCACCCCGCTGGCCAGCATGGTCACGCAGCACAGCGTCAATGGGTCAATTCCAAGCCGCTTGTACAGGGGCAGCATAGAAGCCACCACGATCATGTAGGTGGTTGAGCCGTCGCCGTCGAGCGAAACGAAAGCGGCGAGGATGGCGGTGCCCATCACAACCTTGAGCGGATCACCACCTACTGCCTTGACGATGCGACCGACGACTGGGTCGAACAATCCTGCATCGATCATCACGCCGAAGTAGAGGATGGCGAACATCAGCATCACACCGGTCGGCGCCATTGTCTTGATGCCTTCCAGCATCATCGCGCCCAGTTCCGGACCGCCGAACCCGCCGATGAGCGCGAACAGGATCGGGATCATGATCAGCGCGACGAGCGGCGAAAGCCGCTTCGTCATGATCAAGACCATGAAAACGATCACCATTCCGAAACCGAGCAAGGTCAGCACTGTCCGCTCCCCAGACCATCGTTGTTGGCCGATGCGTGGCGGCCGGCAGTTGCGCGGTCGCCCTTCTCCGTCGCTCGGACATGACCGAGCGTTTGCGGATACTAGGCGGGGCTGACTGTCGACCACCTGACATTGCAGTGCAACATTCTTGTTCGATTGAGCGCCCCGACCGCGCAGCTACCCGCACCGAACGGACCCGGATCCAGAGCCTGCGCCGGATGCCACCACCTCCGGTGCGCTCTCTGGTCGGACGGTTTTCGCGCCAAGATTTCCGTGATCGGATTCCAGTCAAGTAGCGGGAACCATCGATAGGTGGCGGCGGCTTCAGGATGCTGCAGCAGCAGGCGCGGCGAAGCTAGGCTTCGCTTCACTGGCGATCCTGGACTTTCCGGCTGAGGCCCTTCCTAAGCCGTGGGCACGAAGCAGGAGCCATCGCCTGCGAACTGACGACTGTCCCGCGAAACGCCCCGAAGGCTGAGGGTGTAGGTCCCGGATTCCCATCCCCCAGCGAGTGACGGGCGAGAACGCGACACGTACTGTCCTACGCGTCCGTCAATCGCACGCGCCCTGAAGCGCTTCGATCTGTCCGCGGTATTTTGCGGCGTGGTTCTCGCGTAACGGAATGAAAACGCCTTGGTCCGCCACCGCCTGCTGCCCTTTGCTGCTGAGTATGTAGCGCGCGAACTCCGCGAGTGCCGGATTCAGGCCATAGCCGGCCGCGGGATCGACCAGCAGGTAGAGCTGGCGCGCGAGCGGATACTCGCCACTGGCCACGTGCTCACCGTCCGCAGGCACCGGGGGCGCGCCGGGCTCGACTGCGAGATTGAGCACACGAACACCGGGCACGAGATGTCCGAGACCGGTGAATCCAATCGCATAGAGGTCAGTGGCCACTTGTTCCGGTACCTGAGCTTCGGTGTACACACCCGCATCCAGGTCCCGCCGCCAGCGGCCATTACCTTCCGCACCCGCGGGCTCCATCACCTGTCGTCGAATCGTGAGCGCGCGTGCGGATTCTTCGGACCGCCACGCGGCGGCGCCCACCACGTTGATCGGCTTCCCCGCCCACTGCATGACACCGAGTTCTCCCCAGTGTGTCACCGGTGGGTGGCCGCGTAGGCGGCTCTCGGAAAGCAGCGCGTCCAGTTGTGCGAAATCCAGCGAGGCGAGTGGGTTCTCAATGTTCACGATGACACCGACCGCATCCACGAAGCCGAAATGGCGCCAGCTGCCCGTCGCGACCGGGATCATCCACAGTGGATGGCCATGGTGTCTAAGGAAGACCTGCATGTCCTCGACCGATGGTTCGCGCGAGAGGAAGGCGAAGTCGCGGTCGCCTTCCAGGAAACTCTGCAGTGCAGGATCAAGACGCCCCTGCGGTGGAAGCCAGGGTGGGCCCAGGTCGAATGACACACCTGGTTGCTGCTTGCGGAATCCCACGATCCAATCCTGGACCAGCGCAGGCATGATGGGTGGCGCGCTTCCCGACAGCACTTGCTTCCATTCGCGCCGGCACGGCACATAACCGGGCAGGTTCTCATCCAGTGCTGGCCGCCGAGTTTCCGGCTCGGGCAGAACGCGCGGCTCACCGTGAGTTACCTCGGGAACCACCAGAGCCGCTGCCCGCACTGGTTCCGCATCCAAACTGGTCAACAGGACGGATACCACGGCAGTCAAGCGAAGCACAGGATAGAGTTTGTTCATCACGCTGCGCCGTGCCTCCAGAAGCAGATTGCGTCCCCGTCTTTGAATGACCGTCGTCGGGGCGACACTGAGCACACTTGGTGCGACCGCCAACGGCGCCCCTTCGAAGCTACGCACGATCCGTCGCTCCGCCACGCTGTCATAGGCTCAGTTCACTACACCACAGTCCGATGCCCGCGCGCGGATGCGCCCGTATCAACTTCGTTTGAGATCGTCGTCGATGCTCTAGGGGCGCACACGATCCCGGCATAGGAATCCGAGTTACGTCCAGCGGCCTAACTACTCACATCACGCGACTCATTGGCAACCTCCGATCGTGCTGCGCGCGTGGTCGATCTCGATTGGATTAAGCGGCAGGTAGCCGCGACTGCCTTCCGCTATCACGCGCTGGCCTTCTGGCGACAGCGCCAGGCACAGGAACGCGTGCGCCATGGCCTCGACGCAGTCATTGGCGTCGCGTCTCACGTAGATCAGGAGATGGCGGTCGAACGGGTACAGGCCTGAACGGATGCCATCGATGTCGCCGGCGATCTCCCGGCCAGATCGATCGATGATGACAAGTGCCCGGATCCCCGGACCGGCATGATTGAGGTTGGCAATGCCCAGCGCATCTCTGGTATCGGCAACCGCGGCCACGACGTCGCGCGACTGCCGCCGTGCGTCGAATTCCGGCACATAGCCATCGGCCTGCAGGCGTCGCAGCATCAATGCCCCGATTGCCGTGTCTTCCGCCAGCCCGACCGGTCGGATCGGACGCCCCCCCGCGGCTCCGAGGACGCCGAGTTCGCGCCAGAGACGGATGCGCGCCTCACCCGGCAGCGGTGCAAGCACGCGCCGCAACATGTCCACCGAGATGCTGCGCAGGGGATTGGACGCATGAACGAAGATGCCAGTCGGCGAGGACAGCGCACCGGGCGTGAGTGAGTCATGTGCAACGGGAACCGCAAGCGGGTCTGCGTCGTGCACCTGCCTCCATGCGGCGAAGTGAGCGGGACCGAACTCGGCGCCCATCGGCGCGAATGCGGAGCTGCCGTCGATGAGCGGCCCCGGCGCGGCACGAGTGCCATTCAGCCGCCACTCGAAGGCGATGCCTGGATACTTGCGTTCGAAGATCGCACCCAGTTTGTCCAGCATCTCGGCCATGTCGTTGTAGCCGACGACGCGGACCCTGCCTTCGGGTGTTCGGTACGCGGCATCCGCCGGCGCCAGTGCCTGCGCGTCCGCATGATTCGGTGCCGTGCACGCAGCGGCCGCCGCGGGACCGGCGCGTCCCCAACAAATGGCGAAAACGATGGTTCCCATGATCAGGTCGAGACGCATGCGCATCGATCCACGAGGTGGTTTCCGCTACCAGACGTGTCCGTGCGGAGGGGCAACCAGGGCAGCGCAATACTACGCACACATGACTGTCGTCACCCTGTCACCGGATGGCGCCGGGGCACCCTCGGCACGATGTCCGCCCCGCGTGGAAGCAGTTCCTCGTGCCTGAATGGCGGGCGCCTTTCCAGCGCGGCCACTCACGCCCGCCGGAGGAGCATGCGACGGAGCGTGTTGTCCTTCCGGACGTAGTGATGGCCGAGCGCTACCAGCGCGTGTAGTCCGATTATCCAGTAGCCCGCCGCCCCCACGGTCTTGTGAATACCCTCAACGTACTCCGCCAACGCCTTGTCAACGCCCACCAGCGGCGGTAGGTGCAGGCCGAAGAAGGGGATTGGCTTGCCCGCCGCACTCAGAACTGTCCAGCCCGCCAGCGGCATGCCGATCATGAATACGTACAGGGCTACCTGAACGACTCCTGACGCCAACTTCTGCCAAGCTGGCGCTGCAGGAACGATCGGCGGAGCGGCGTACCGAAGGCGAAGGAACAAGCGGACCCACACCAGCGCGAACACCAGCAACCCGAACATGAAGTGCAGGCTCTTCAGCGTGTCGCGAGGTATGCTTCCCTTGTCGAATAGCACCCGTAGTTCGATAAATGCGTATACCAGCACAAACAGGAGGACCATCGCCCAGTGAAGCGCGATCGACCATCTGTTGAATGTCAGCGTTCTGGCAGCCTCAGTCATTTCAGTTCCTCTAGGTCAATGCCACGATCCAGTACCATCGGCACGTCGGCGAAACTGCCGCCAACGCCCGGTGTGTTCCGCCAGCAGAGCTTGGCCGCTACCGCAGAATCCGACGCCGGCCCTGGGTCAAAATACGTATTCGATGCCGAATCGAGCGGATGAGGACGCCTCCGCATCGTCCGGATGCAGCGCTTCTCCCAGCGCGCCGAACAGCATCAGTTGCTCCGAGTGTTGCCAGCGCAGTCCAATCGCCGCTCGTCCCTCCTGACCGCCGTACTCGTCGAGCCCGTGGTCACGCAGGACTTCGACGCCAACCCATAGTCCGGCTATCACTTCCTGCTCGTAGAGCGCGCCAAGACTCACCGTCCGCCGATCGTCCACAAAGGCATGGACGTAAGCGAGTTGTCCCGACAGACGCCCCTGGCCGAAGAACCTGCTCAAGCGCAGCGGAAGCCCCAGCTGCACACCTTCTCCGCCTGTTCCCGCCGATCGATCTCCAGTCGGCAATATCACCTCAGGCTCGAGTGCGATGCCGATGATGCCGGGACGTTCCTGTCGAACGCGCCATTTCAGCGCCATCCTTGTATCGTGGCGGCCATATCTACGTAACCCTCCCTCCGTTTCTATCCTGCCGTAGCCAGTACTGGCTGCAAGTTCGAGGGAATCTGCGAATCCGAAGCCAACTTCCAGCTCGGGATGAGTCCGGGCGAGTTCATCCCCGGCCCTGAATATGCCGATCTGCACCTTGGCCTTCCAGCCGGTGCCGATGTCGGTGTCGCCGACTTCGTATGCGCTCGCCATCGCCTGACCCGATACACACAGACCTGCGATCACTTGCGCAAGCACCAACCATGTTCCGATAGCGAATCGAGCCGACATGCTGCTTGCTTCCAGTTCCCTGCGGATAACGTCTTCGGAACCGGACAACACACGAACGTCCGGCAGATAGAGCGTATCGATAGGTTCCTGACGACTGGCACGCGTACCACGTCAGCGAAGCGTCAGCGCCGACTCACAGGTCAGTCGACGGACTCACTAACCCAGGAAACCTCTGGACTGGTCCAGTGAGGAATGGTGTCGGTTAATGGAATCAGGGTTCCCGCTACGCAAAGAACGGCAGTTGGCCAAGGATCCCCAAGCGAGTCTCCGTACCGCATTCGCTACGGGCCGAGAAGTGCAGCGCACCTGCGGCTACTGGGTCGGCCCCAGAATCGCGCGCCATGCATCCAGCATCTGCCTGCGCTTTTGCTGATCCAGATAGACCAACAGGCCGGGCCCTAGGGAGATAGGGCGCAGGACACCGATCTGCGATTCATTCACGCCCAGTCGCTCGTACACACCGTCGAGTTCCTTCCGGATCGGCGGAAGCCCACATCGTGCAGCCATCACGCGCTGCCCGCGCACCGAGAGCAGGTAGTCTAGGAACTTGTGTGCGAGCGCCGGGTTGGGCGCGTTGCGCGCGATCACCACCGTGCGAGAGAGTACTACCGTGTGGTCCCGAGGATACACCAGGAGGAAGTTCCTGTTGCTATCGGGTCGGGCGCGCGCATAGGAGCCGAGCAGGTTGTAGCCGGCGACCAGATCGCCCGACTCGATGCGTTCGAGCAGGGTCGAAGTGTTCTCCTCCACCTGCAAGTCGACGTCACCCAGGGCTTCGACCAACGCACCGAATTCGTTGCTGAGGCGGACGTCCTGCGACGCCAGCAGATAGCCCACACTACTCTTGGAGATGTCGTAGGTGCCGATGCGGCTGCGCCAGAATTCCGGATCTCGCCGAATCTGGTCGATCAGTTCGGCCCTTGACTGCGGAATCGTTCGATCTCCCATCGCTGCACGATTGAAGACCATGACTGCCGGCTCGAACGTGAAACCAAAGGCTTCGTTGCGCCAGCGCGCCCAGCTGGGCAGCGCGTCCGCGCTGACGGATCCGTGCGGCAGGGTATAGCCGTCGTTCACCAGCTTGACCTGCAAATCCATCGAGGTGCTGATCAACAAGTCGGCGCTCTGGATGCCAGCATCGGCCTCGCCAACGAAGCGCTCGTACTGAGGCCTCGCATCCAGGTTCTCGTAGCGCACGCCGATGCCCGGATGCAGCTGTTGAAAATCGACCAGCAGTGGCTCGAAAACGGCGGTATCGAGCGTACTGTACAGCGTGAGCGTACCTTCCGCCGGTACGCTCCGCGCTGGATAGATCTCCCCGACCGCCGCAAGCGCGGGCAACAGCCACAGCAGCAACGCCGACACCTGCCATCGCCATCTCATGTCATGCCTCCCAAGGTCAGGCACACGGTAAGGCCGCCTCCCTGGCGATCAATCAGTTCAATGTTGCCACCATGACTGGCGACGACCCGCGAAACGATCGCCAATCCCAGTCCAGCTCCTGGCGAGCGAGCATGACCGCGTTCGAATCGCTGGAAGATGCGGGTCCTGTCGTCCACGGTGATACCTGAACCGCGGTCGGAAACGGTAAGCCGGTAACCACCATTCGATGGGTGCAGCTCAATATCCACTTCCTCATCCAGTCTCGGTGGCTCCGACATGCCGTGCTTGATCGCGTTGTCAACAATGTTCTTGATCGCCTCGCCGAGCAACACCGCATCCCCCCGCATTGGCGCTTTCGCTACCCCGCTGATGAAGCCCACTTGGACATCGTCGGATACCGGAACGACATCGCGGACCGCCCGCTTCACAACGTCCACCAGATCGAACTCTTCGAAATGTCTGTTGTCGGTTCGATGCATCACCATGGCTTCGCTCAGCAGCTGGTTGACCAGCCGCGTCAGTCGCGAAGCATGTCGCTCCACGCTCATCAATCCAGCGCGCATCTCGCCCGGATCCGACTCGTCTAACGCAAGCTGGGCCTGCGCACGCAGCGCGGCCAGTGGCGTACGGATCTGATGCGCCGCGTCACCAATGAAGGCGCGCAGGCCGGTGATGTTGGCGTCCAAGCGGCGTATGAACCCGTTCATCGCATCTACCATGGGCCCGACTTCCCGCGGCACCGGCGTTTGCAGGACGTGCAGGTCGTAAGGATCGCGGCGCGCCAGGTCTTCGCTGATCGCCTTCAGCGGACGCAGCGCACGGCCCACGCCGAACCAAGCCAGCGCCAGCGACAACAGGGTCATCAGCGCGATCGGCAACAGCGCACCCAGTACCAGCTGACTCGCAAGTTCCTCGCGCGCCCTGCGCGTCTGGCCGACCTGCACCCATACCCAGCCTCGCAGGCCCGGCTGCGCCAGTTGGCGGCCAAGCAGAACGAATCGCACCTGCTCGCCGCGATACTGTGCGTCGAAGAAGCGCGGTTCCGGCACGTCGGACGGCTCGATCTCGCCTGCCTGCCGCACTTCGTGCCCCGGCAGGTCGTCGTAGCCGGTGACCGTGTGCTGACTCGGTCCGTACACGCGGTAGAACACGCGATCCTCAGGCGCGGCCGATAGCATGTCGAGTGCGGCGTAGGGGATGTCGACACGAACCTCGCTGCCATCTACCGAAAGCGTCTCGGCGATGGACAGTGCCGAGCCCGACAGCAGGCGGTCGTAGGACAGGTCTGCCGCGCGCTGGCCATACGCTCGGACCGCGACGTACATCACCACCGTCCCGGCGAGAAACAGCAGCGCCATAGTGGTTACCAGACGCGCACGGAGGGAGCGAACCCGTTCAACCATCCGCTGTGTTCCCAGCCTCTGCGGCATTCCCCGCCTCCGCCACGTATCCTAAGCCGCGCATCGTCCTGATGTTCAGGTGCCCGCCAAGCTTCCGGCGCAGGCGGCCCACGTAGACTTCGATGGCGTTCGCGCCAGCCTCGTCGTCGAAATCGAACAGCTGCGAGGAAATGTCCTCTTTGCTGAGCACGCGCCCAAGGTTGCCGATCAGGATCTCCAGCAGCCGATACTCGCGGCGCGGCAGGTCGATGAGCGTGTTCCCGATCATTACCACCTTGGCGGCGCGGTCGAAGACCAGGTCGCCGATGGCCGTGGTCCCCGAGGCGATCCCCTGGGCGCGCCGGAGCAGTGCTCGGCAGCGTGCATCGAGCTCGCGGAAATCGAACGGCTTTGATAGATAGTCGTCCGCGCCGACGTCCAGAGCACCGACGCGATCTTCGATCTCGGAGCGCGCCGTCAGCATCAGCACCGGCGTGCGGTCACCACGCGCGCGCATTCCGCGCAGGATCGAGAATCCGTCGCGCCGCGGCAGGCCAATGTCGAGGATCACCAGATCGTAGGACTGGTAGCGCAGCACTTCGTCCGCAGACTGACCGTCGCGCTGCCAGTCTGCGGCATAGCCATCCCGCTTGAAGCGGCGCTGGATGGCGTCGCCCAGATCGGCATCGTCCTCAACAAGCAGAATCCTCATGTCGTACTCCCGCCCAAGTCGCCCCCGCTGACGTTTCGCGCAGCCCGCTTGTCAGCTTGCTGACAGCTTGTGCCTCTAGCTTTTCCAACCATCGTACATCTGCGCCTTCTGTACAGAACATTGCGCTTGACCCTGCTGCGCCGCAACATTCCACCCCGCGCCTCAGCTTCCTGATCCGCACCTCATCCCTCGTCTACTGCAGTCTCACATGAGGAGTCATTCGAGAATGACCACCGATTCCCGGTCACGCAACCAGCGCTCGCCTCACTTGGCATGGCTCTGCCCGCTCACGATTGCTGCATCTGCATTCGTCGCGCCACACGCGCTTGCGCAGGCTGCGGACGAAACGCAGCAGATCAGGGAAGAGCTGAAGACGCTGCGCGAGGATCAGTCACGGATCACCGAGCTCCAGCAGCGCAACGAAGCGGCCATTCGCGCGCTCGAGGCCCGGCTGGGCGTCGCCTCCCCCGCGCCCGCGCCGGCGAGCGCCCCAGTCGTGACCGCACAGACCGCCGCGCCAGTCGCGTCCGGCCTTACGGATCGCTTGAAGGTTTCCGGCGACCTGCGCCTACGGACTCAGCACGACCGTTCCGACAGCGACGGTCGCGACCGCACCAGCGGTCAGATCCGCGCGCGGCTCGGCGCCACCTTCGCCGTCAACGACCGCGTGACCATCGGCGGCCGACTCGTGACCGGCGACAACGACGATCCCAACAGCACCGACGTGCAGCTGTCGAACTGGCTGGACGATCTCACCGTCAGCCTCGACATGGCCTATGCCCAGCTCAACTTCGGCGACCTGAAGCTATACGGCGGCAAGTTCCCGCAGCCCTTTGCGCGCACCGACTTGGTGTGGGACGGCGACGTCAACCCGCAGGGCCTCGGGGCGACCTACAAGCACGCGCTCGGCAACGGTGGCGCGCTGCGCACCAACGGCCTGTTCTTCGTGGTCGACGAGAAGGCCGGCGGCTCCGACAGCACCATGGCCGGCTTGCAAGTCGGCTACGACTCGCCGGCCTACGGCGCGTTCAGGTACGACCTCTCCGGCGCCTACTACCACTACAGCCTGGGCAGCGTGGCAGGCGCCGATTCCGGTGACTGGCGTACCAACCGCCTCAACCCTGACGGCACCTTCATGTCGAGGTACGAGCTGGCCAACCTGCTCGTCGGCGCAACCTGGCAGGGCACCAACGAGAAGTGGCCGGTGCGTGTGGTCGGCGACTACGTCAAGAACCTCGGCGCCATCGACGATGAGGACACTGGCTACGGCGTCGACGTGAGTGTCGGCCGGGCGAGCAAGCCGGGCGACTGGCGCGTCACCTACGGTTATTCGCAGACTGACGTGGATGCGGTGCTGTCGGCGTTCTCGCACGACAACATCGGCATCGCCACCAACTACAAGCTGCACGCACTGACAGTGGACTACACGCCAATGCCGAAGACGGCAATAACCGCCATCTGGTACCACTACAAGCCCAATGACCCGGCCTACGCCGGCAGCAACCAGCCCAACGACTGGCTCGACCGGCTGCGTCTGTTCTTCCTGATGAACTTCTAAGTCCTCGCGCATCCATAATCGGCGCGTTCCAGCAGCTCTTAGTCGGCGCCGCGCTCGGCCTGTACTTCACCGCGGCCGTGCTGGCGAAGATGAGTGGGTTGCTGGGATGGATCACGCCGACCACTGCGCTTTCGCTGTGCGCCGGGTTCGTCGCCTCGAGGATCCTGATGCGGATCGGCCGGGTCGATCCGGTCACCGCCTTCTTCGCCTGCACCGTTGGCGGCGCCGCGGAAATGGCCAACCAGGCCGAGCGCCACGGCGCTCGCGTGGACCAGGTGGCCGCGTCCGAGGTCACACGAGTCCTGTTTGTCGTGCTGCTGCTCCCGCTGTGTTTCCAGCTGGCCGGGCTGCACGGCGACGACGTCTACTACCCGGTCCCGGTGCCGCTCCAAGACTGGCCGCTGGCGGCGCTGCTCGTGCTGAGCGTGCTCGCGGGCAGCGCAGCGCACCGGCTCGACATCCCGAACGGCTGGCTGTTCGGCTCGCTGCTACTGGGCGCCGGCCTGACCTCGAGCGGGCACGCGCTGTCGTCCCTGCCCGCCTGGCTGGTCAATCTCGAACAGTGGCTGATCGGCTGCTCGCTGGGATCGCGCTTCACGCCCGGCTTCTTCCGCGGCACGCCGAGGTTCCTGTTGGGCGTGCTGGCCAGCGGCTGCGCACTGATCCTGCTCAGCCTCGGC
>DAOMOD010000080.1:0-17710 GCA_035444205.1 Lysobacteraceae bacterium | reverse complement strand
CGGGTTGCGGTACCCCGGCAGGCCTTCCTCGTTCATGTTGGCCGCCGCCTGCATGTTGTTGTTGACCATCACCCAGTAGGCGTTCAAGCGGCCGTCCTTGAGCGCGCGGTTCTGGGCGACCGCGTGCAGGCCGGGTTTGTCAGGAATGGTGCCGGCGGGCAGCTTCCAGTACTTCTCGGTGAGCGCGCGGTGCTCGGGATTGGTCACCACCATGTCGGCCGGCAGGCGGTGGCTGAAGGTGCCCACTTCGCGCGCCGTTCCGCAGGCCGAGGGCTGCCCGGTCAGCGAGAACGGGCTGTTGCCGGGGGTGGAGATCTTGCCGGTGAGCAGGTGCAGGTTGTAGATCAGGTTGTTGCACCAGACCCCGCGCACGTGCTGGTTGAAGCCCATGGTCCAGAAGCTCATCACCTTGACCTTGGGATCGGCATAAAGCTCGGCGAGTTGCTCCAGCCAGGCCCGTTCGATGCCGGTTTCGCGCATGGCGTATTCCAGCGTGTACGGACGCAGGAACTCCGCATAGGCATCGAAATCCATCGGCTCGCCACCGCCAGGGTTGCCCGCATTGGTGGCCGCCTGTTGCAGCGGATGCTCGGGACGCAGGCCGTAGCCGATGTCGGTGTTGCCGCGCAGGAAGCGGGTGTGGCGATCGACGAAGTCGCGGTTGACCCGATTGGTGCGAATGATGTGATTGGCGATGTAGTTGAGAAGGATCAGGTCCTTCTGCGGCGGGAAGATGATCGGTACATCGGCGAGGTCGTAGCAGCGGTGGCGGAAGGTGCTGAGCACCGCCACCTTGACGTGCGGATTGGACAGGCGCCGATCGGTCACCCGCGTCCACAGGATCGGGTGCATCTCGGCCATGTTCGAGCCCCACAGCACGAAGGCATCGGCAGCCTCGATATCGTCGTAGCAACCCATCGGCTCGTCGATCCCGAAGGTACGCATGAAGCCGGCCACCGCCGAGGCCATGCAGTGGCGCGCATTGGGATCGATGTTGTTGGTGCGGAAGCCAGCCTTCATCAGCTTGGCCGCGGCGTAGCCCTCCCACACCGTCCACTGGCCGGAGCCGAACATGCCGACCGCATCCGGCCCCTTGTTGCGGATCGCCTCCTTGAACTTGGCCGCCATCACGTCGAAGGCCTCGTCCCAGCTCACCGGCGTGAACTCGCCGTTCTTGTCGTAGACGCCGTCGGTCTTGCGCAGCAACGGCCGGGTCAGGCGGTCTGCGCCGTACATGATCTTCGACAGGAAGTAACCCTTGACGCAGTTGAGGCCGCGATTGACCTCGTTGTGCACGTCGCCGTGGGTGGCGACCACGCGCCCGTCCTTGACCGCGACGTTGATGCCGCAGCCGGTACCGCAGAAGCGGCACGGCGCCTTGTCCCATTGCAGGCGGGTCATGTCGCCTTCGGTGATGATGTTGCTGGCGGCCGCAGGCAGCGTGATGCCGGCAGCCGCAGCCGCGGTGGCGGCGGCGCTGGCCTTGATGAAGTCACGACGGGTGGTGGTCATGGCTGGACACCTTGGGTGGCTGGTTCGACGGGCTCGGCCAGTGCATCGGCCGGCTCGTGATGGTGGTAGACGAGTTGGCAATCGAGCACCTGCGGCTGGTCGCGCAGGGCATCGGTGATTTCCAGCACGGATCGCTCGCTGGTGGCCTCGACAAGCACCACCAGCTTGCCGCCCTCGGCAGCGGCGATCTCGATGCCGGGCAGCCGCGCGGCCTCGCGCGCCACCTGTTCGCCATGTTCAGGACGGCACTGCAGCACCAGGCTGGCAATGTGGACGTCGGCGCTGGGTGCGTTCATGCAGTCTCCGCGTGCAGCACGGCGATGGCGTCGGCGGGACAGGCGGCGACACAGGCGCCGCAACCGCTGCAGGCATCGAGGTCGACTTCGGGCACAGGCACCGATCCCAGATAGGCGAAGCGTATGGCTTCAGGCTCGCAGGCATCGCGGCACGACTGGCAATGCACCCCACGGCGGGCCAGGCAGGTGTGATCGACGCGGGCTCGCAACGCCCACGCTGGCGATATCGCGGCGGAAAGTGCACCACTCGCGCAGGCTTTCACACAATCACCGCAGAAGGTGCAGGCGCCGCGCCGGAAATCGACCTCGGGAAAGCCGCCATCGCCGGCGACCAGGATGCCTTCGGGACAGGCCGCGAGGCAGTCGCCGCAACGCGTGCAGGCTTCGCTGAATCCGGCCTCGGCCAGCGCCCACGGCGGTCGTCCTGGCGGCACGACAGAACCATGGTGGCCACGCAGGAGAGCGCGTCGCGACAGATCGGGTGCAGCCATGTCATGCCCCCGTGGGCGGACCGGCGAAGATCTGCCAGATCCACACCATGAAACCGAAGCCGCCGACGATGGCAACCGCAAGCAAGGGGGCCAACACCACGGTCAGGAACAGAAAAAGCAGCAGTTCCCGACGGCGGCTGATGGGTTGGGCATCGGGCTGGGCATCCTGTGGCACCGTAGACTCCGGAGTGGATCGGCCGCGCCATTCGCGGCATGGTTCACAGTACCATCGCCCCGTGGGGCGTCAACACTGCATCGCGACATGATCCACATCGAATACGACCAGCTCCCGCACCATGCGCGTCTGTCTGAAAACTGAAAACTGAAAACAACTTCGCATGCCCCATCCCATCCCCACCCGCCTCAACCTTGCCTTCAGCCTGGGCATGCTCGTCCTGCATGCGCTCGCCCTTCTCGCCGTCCCGCTGTGGCTGTTGCCGATGTCCGCCGCATGGATCCTTGTGCTGATCCTGCCGGCGCTGCTCAGCCCGATGCTGTGGTCGCTGATCCATGAGGCGGTGCATGGACTGCTGCATCCGCGCCCCGGCGTGAACGCGCTGCTCGGGCGCGCGCTGGCCGTGGCATTCGGCGCGCCGTTCCGTCCGTTGCGCTTCGCCCACCTGCGCCACCATCGCTACAACCGCACCAGCATCGCCCGCGACGAGGTCTACGACGAGACCCGCACGCCGCGTTGGCACGCCACCCTGGAACACCATCTGCGGCTTCTGGGCGGGCTGTACGCGGCCGAAGTGGCGCTGAATCTGCTGTGCTGGCTGCCGCGCCCGCTGCTGGCGCGCATAGCCTTTCTCAAGCCGCCGCCGGAATGGCCGCAGGCCACGGCGCCTGCGCAACGCCTGGCCGATCGCGAGCTGCTGTCGGCGCCGGCACGTTGGGAGATGCGCTTGGACGCGCTGGCCGTGCTTATCCTGTACGGCACGGCCTTCTGGCTGTTCGGCGCATGGTGGCCCACCCTGCTCTGCATGCTGCTGCTGCGCGGCCTGCTGATCTCCGCACTGGACAATGCGTATCACCATGCCACGCCGCTGGCACACAGACCTCATGAGCCCTCTACTGCGGCCGCCGATCCTGGCGCCCTCGCCACGAACTCCCCCGAAACATCTGGGCCGGTCGACAGCGCCGGATCGGGCGCGGTGCCTGCGCACCTGTTTGCGCTCAACCTGCGTGCGTCCGTCGTGGTGCGCGGTCTGCTGCTCAACATGAACCTGCACCGCGCCCACCACCGCGACGTGCGTCTGCCGTGGCACGCACTGCCCGCGCATGCGGACGCGCACGCCGACGATATCGGCTTCTGGGAAGGCGTGCTTCGGCAGTGGCGCGGGCCGGTGCCCGCCGGCCAACTCAGAGAAAGCGTCGTTCCCTGATCCACGCGACCACGCTGGCCGGCGTGAGCTGCTTGTCCATCATGTCGCATTGGCCGCCGTTCGCCATGGTCAATACCGCCACCATGCGGGTCGGCGCGAACTCGCCTTGCAGCAATCCCTTGCGGTCGCGCATGTGCACCTGCTGCAGGTGGTTGCGATGGACGTCGTCGTCTTCGTTGAAATTGGGACCGAAACGCCGGCCCAGAATCGCCATCACCAGGTTCGCGTAGGGTGCAAACAGCCTGAAGTGGAAGCGCCGCTCCAGCTCGGGCAGCACCTCGGCGGCGCGCAGCCCGTTGCTCTGGTCGCTGGTGGCATCGATATCGGGATAGTCCTTGAGCACCTGCCCAGTGATGCGGTCGAGACGAAGGTCATCGGGCAGCTCCGCCCACAGTGGCTCGAAAGCCTTGCGCGCTTCCGGCCACAGACGATGGCCGTTGCGACCGATAACCTCTTCGACCAGAAACTCGCCATCCGGCGTCAATGCTTCGGCCACCGCATCCAGTACCCACTCGAGTCTGGCCTGCCGATGCAGCGCGTGGTGCACCACCACCAGCGGATAGCGTTGGCGCGGCCGCCAGCGGCCCATATCGACATGCTCGAAGCGGAAACGCTTGCTGAGCGCCTGTCGCGCCACTTCGGCCTCGCCAAGCTTGATCGCATCGGCATCGCTGCCGATGCAATGGAACACCACGTTGCCGACACCCATGTTGCGCAGTTCGATGGCCAGCTCGCGCTCTTCATGCGCCTCGCCGACGCCGACGCACAACACCGCGAGTTCGCCCGGATCGGCCGCGCGTGCGCGCTCGGCAACTCGCTGGCGCACCAGGTCGGCGGCGCTGTCGAACCCCATGCGGTTGAACGCCGGCTTCATGTAGCGCTGGTACCAGAACTGGTGGATGGGCGGCATGGGATCGCGCTGTCCGCCATTGGCGGCCACCGCGACACGCTCAAGCCATTGCCGCACCTGGCCCTGCTTCGAAGCAGGGGCCACCGCCAGCATCTGGCGGGCAAGCGCGCGTCCGAAGGAACGGATGCGCGGATGGTCGAACATCGCACTCACGCTGGACTCCTCGCCCGGCGCCCCTGTACGCCGCTGAAAACTCAACTGGTATCAGATTCGGTTGGCACCGGCATGGGTGCCGCCTCGGTTCAATGCTCCCGCAGCTGGAGGACGGGGTTAGTACCGTCCATCGGCTTATTCGACCGGCTGCCACTGCCCCAGCGCTGCCAGTCCGTTTTCGCGGGCGCGCTGCGCCACCGTCTTCTGCGCCTCGGCGAACTGGGCGACCGGATCCGCGGCCCACAGCTTGAGCGCCGCCTGCTGCATGGCGCGTCCGTAGCTGAAACTGAGCGGCCACGGGTGCGGACCGATCAGGTTCATCTCGTTGAGATGCCGGGTGGCGTCCTCGTCGCTCTGCCCGCCGGAAAGGAACACGATGCCCGGCAGCGCCGCCGGCACGGCGGAGGCGAGACAGCGCAGGGTGGCCTCGGCCACGCCTTCGGCGTCGATCTGCTCCGGGCAATCCTTGCCGGGCAGCACCATGGAAGCCTTCAGAATGGTCCCTTCCAGCATGACGTTGTGCTCGTACAGCGCGCTGAACAGGGAACGCAGCGTGGCCTCGGTCACGTCGTAGCAGGTCTCGATGTCGTGGTCGCCGTCCATCAGTACTTCCGGCTCCACCATCGGCACCAGCCCCGATTCCTGGCACAACGCGGCATAGCGCGCCAGCGCGTGAGCGTTGGCATCGATGCAGGTAGCCGAAGGAATGTCGTCACCGATATTGATGACGGCGCGCCACTTGGCGAAACGCGCGCCCAGGCCAGCGTACTCCTGCAACCGCCCGCGCAGGCCATCGAGGCCCTCGGTGATCAGCTCGCCCGGAAAACCGGCCAGCGCCTGCACGCCCTTGTCGACCTTGATGCCGGGCAGGATGCCGGCCTCGGTCATCACCTGGGTGAACGGCCGGCCGTCGCGGGTCGACTGGCGCAAGGTCTCGTCGTAGAGGATGGCGCCTGAGATGTGGTCACCCAGGTTGGGCGTGGTGAGCAGCATCTCGCGGTAGGCGCGACGGTTCTCCTCCGTGCTTTCCACCCCGACCGCCGCAAAGCGCTTGCCGATGGTGCCGGTGGATTCGTCGATGGCGATGATGCCCTTGCCGGGGGCGACCATGGCCAGTGCGGTTTCTTCGAGGAGGTCGATGCTCATGAGCGGAGTCCTTGCAGGATGGGTAGGCCGGGCGCACGGCGCGGGCCGGTGATTATATCGGTTGGCGGGACTCGGGGCTCGGAAGAAGCTTTCATCCGCAGGAGCGCACCTCGTGCGCGACCGTCCCATCGCATCGAGGTAGCGCCGTTGTCGCCCACAAGGTGGGCTCCTACGAAAGATGTGCGCCCTGTAGGAGCGCACCTCGTGCGCGACCGTCCTATCGCATCGAGGTAGCGCCGTTGTCGCCCACAAGGTGGGTTCGGCCGCTTCGCGTCTGCGCCGGGCTTCCCCCGGACCTACAACGGCGGCGGGGCGCCGTAGACCGGGGCCACCGTTTCGGCCGGGCGCGGATCGCCGTTCGGTTCGGTGGGCGTGTCGGTGAGACGCCGGAAATCGGCCTGGCTGCGCTGCCAGCTCACGCCGTTGGCCTGCACGCTGGTGTCCACCCGCGCCCGCTCGCGGTCGAGGATGCTGAAGGCGATCTGGCCTGCCGGCACCACGCTGGGACCGGCCGCACCGGTGCAGCCCGGGCAGCGTGTCGGTCCGTGGAAGCGATCGACCGCAAACACCAGATCATCCGGTCCGGCATCGTCGACGCCCAGCACCCAGGTCGGCTGGCCCGCAGGGTCATAGATGAAGGCGATGGCGTAGGCGCGCTCGCCCTGGCGCGTCACCGACAGGCCCCAGCCAGACTCGCCCGGATCGAACCAGGCGGCAGTCGGGAACTGCGTCTCGGAACTGGTACCGACCGCCAGCGGCTGCATCGGCTCGCTGCCCTCGCTGCCGGGCAGCACCCAGCTGAACTGCGCCGATCGCTCGTCATCGAATTCGAGCCTCATGCTACCCACTTCGACGAAGGAAGCCTGGCTGCCGTCCCAGGTGAAGCGTGCCAGCGGCGACTCCCATACCCCGCCCGACTTGGGCGCCTGGCCCAGATACCAGGTGGGCGTGCCATCCTCGGTATAGGTGTACCAGATGACGAACAACTGATCGCCCACCACCTGCAGGTCGAGCCCATGTCCGGAACGCGCCGGGTTGTACCAGCCACCGGCCACCGGCCGGTAGCGACGGCTGGCATCGCGCGGGGAACGGTCGGCCACGCGCGGCACGAAGATGAGCTTGCGCGGTTGCGACAGAACCCCCGGCGGCACCTTGCTGAAGACGTCGATGAAGGCGCCGGTCGCGCCGTCGTAGCGCAGAATGCGGTCGTTGCCGCGACTGCTTACGTACAGCCGCCCATCCGGGCCGTAGGCCAGCCCGCTGGGGAACAGCAGCCCGCCGCTCGCCGGCGCGATGAACACGCTGGCCTGCGTCGGTTGCGCCGGATCCACGCGCACCACGCGATTGAACGCCGCATCGGCCACCAGCAGGGCGCCACCTCCCGGCATCACCACCATGTCGGAGGGACTCTGGATGGGGCTGCCATTGGCGAGCGTCGCTGTGAAACTCTCAACGACCACGCCTGTGGCGGCGTTTACGCGCTGGATACGGCCGTTGCGTTCCAGCGACCAAAGCGCATTGTTCGGTCCCAGCGCCAGCGCCCGTGGCGCCTGCTCGAAAAAGGCGGCGCTGCCGAAGGCGCTTCCCGGAGTTGGTTCTCCGGTCACCGAGTGGTGGCGCGCCAGTCGCCTCGAACCCTCGTCGGCAATGAACACGGTACCGTCCGCAGCCACCGCCAGACCACCGGGGAAGCTTGAAGGCATCAGCGGCCCACTCTCGACGCCCTTGCGCATGGTGGCGATGAAGCGGTCGTGACGCTGCCGGAAGAAGCGGTCGTAGCGCCGCACCTCACCCGCCACCAGCGCATACAGCAGCTTCTGGTGCGGGTTCCAGGCCAGGTCGGACTGGTTACCGAGCGCCTGCGGGATATGGGCCTCGGCGAACTCGATGCCGGCAAACAGGCCGCTGTCGGCATCCAGGCGCACCACACGGTCGGTACCCATGCTGATCACCAGCAGGTCGGCGCCGGCGGGCGTGGACGCGTCCATCAGGTCGATGAGGCCGTCGCCGTCCATGTCCGGATCGGCGTTGTCGCCCACGCCGTCGCCATCGGTATCGGCCCATTCGCGCGGGTCCAGCGGAAATGCATCGCTGTTGTTGCCAACGCCGTCGCCGTCGCTGTCCCCCCACTCGGTGGCGTCGAAGGGGAAGGCGTCCTCGTCGTTGAGCACGCCGTCGCCATCGATGTCGGGGTCGGAATTATCGCCGATGCCGTCGCCGTCGGTGTCGCGCCACTCGGTGGGATCGTCGGGAAAGGCGTCGATCTCGTCGGGCACGCCATCACCGTCGCGATCGGACCAGTAGCGGGTGTCGAAGGGAAACGCGTCCAGGCTCTCCGGTACGCCGTCGCCATCGACGTCGGGATCGAGCGGCGGCGGCAACGCCGGCACCGGGGCGCCGGACACGCTGGGCCGGTAGGCAGCCACCGCCGCCATGTTGTCGCGCAGGCGGCGAGCGTTGTCGGCCACGTCAGGAATGCCGCAGGGCATGCCGCCGCAGAACTGATTGGGGTTTGAGAAGCGGTCGAGGCGACGATAGCGCTGCGGGTTGCCGCTGCCGAAGGAGCCCATGACGGTATGGAACTGGCCGTCGCGGGTAAACGCGGTGCCGAACCCGGGGTTGTCCGAGGTAGCCCCGATCTGGTGCTCGGCGCCCAGGTTGTGCCCGACCTCGTGGGTGAATACGGCGTCGTCGCATAACGACCAGGAGTCGAAGCCGTCGCTGGTGACGCTGACCCCGCGCGACTCGGCGGCGGCGAACAGGTAGGCAATACCGCAGTTGCCCCGTGTCTCGATGTCGTGCGGGCGCAGAAAGGCGACCAGGTCGGCGCCGAGCGCGTCCCGGCGCGCGCGCAGGTTGACGAACTCCGCTGCGGTGGCCTGGCCGAGCATGGCCAGGCGCATGAAGTTCAGCGCCTCTCCATTGGGACCTGATGTGTCCGGATAGTCGGTCAGCTCGGCGCCGACCAGCCGCAGCACCATGGGAATGTCGCTGTTGGCGTGGATCTGGTTGGCCAGCGCCACCAGGTGGTTGATGCGGGTCTGCGTAGCGCCGCCCGGATAGCGAAGCGCAATGCCGTTCGAGTAAATGATCAGAATGTCGATCACCACCGGCGTGTTCTTCGCGTCCACATGCGGCGCCGGGGCATGGAAACCCGGCAGCACCACGGCGCCCTCGTCCGGCGCCTCCACCCGGATCTGCGGGTGCCCGGTATCGATCAGCCAGGCATCCTCACCCCAGGCCTCGAAACGGAAGGACCCGGAAGGCGTGTTGAAGGTGCCGAAACTGGCCTGCGCGCCCACCGTCAGCATCACCGTGTGCATGGCGCCGGCGCGCGCCACGGTGCCTGCGAAGGTGACGTCGCCATTGGCGTGGGTCACCTGGTGCACACCCTCCACCTCGAAACGGCTGCCATCGTGCACGTGCAGCACCCACACGCCGCCGTCCTTGGCCCGCGCGCGCGTCATGCGCATCACGCTGCCGGCGGGAAGTGCATCGAGTTGAGCCGCATGGACGGGTGCCGCCTTGGTCAGCACGCCCGGTTCGAGCGGCTGCCATTGCGGTACGGCCACCACCAGCGGCGAAAACGAAAGCAGGGCAGCGAGAGCGAGGATGCGCGGGATCATGGCGTGGTGATGGTGCGGAGGTGGGTCCGCGCCTTTTATACCCTCCCCCGGGCAGCACACCAAGTCCGATGGAAGCATTGCGGGGAAGCGATGCATGCTCCCGGCCCATCGCAACAGCCGAAACTCGGGATGGACGGAGCACGGCTGCGAATCCAGGAAACTGCTGGCGTGCGTGCGCGCCACAGGAACCATCGGTCACGGAGTCGTCGCTTGAGGTCGCCAGGGACGTGAGAATTCCGCACGCGTGGCTCATAATCGGCGTGCCGGGGGGCACCATTGATCGTGAGGGGAATGCCATGGGGATTTCGATCCGCCCATTTCGGACCGTGTGCGCGTGGCTGGCATGTGCCGCGCTTGCCCATCCAGTCGCGGCAGATACAACACCCGCCGCGTGGCGGCTCGGTGACGCGATCGCCGATCGTAGCGCATCACCGGCGGCGGTCGCGACCTTCCACATCGACGTGCTTTCCGCCGAGGACCTCCGCGCCGCCGACACCCTGCTGTTGCCGCTCCCGGAAGGCCCGCTGGAAGCGACACTGATCGCGCGCACGGATCGCGGTGCGGAGAACTTCACCTGGCTCGGGCGGCATGCCGCGGACGACGACCCGACGGTGATCCTGACGGTGGTGTCCGGCGCCCTGTCAGGACTGGTGTACGCGCACCAGCACGTCTACGAGCTGACCAGCCTGGCCGATGGCCGCAGCGTGTTGCTGCTTCTCGACCAGGACCGCTTCCCGCCCTGCGATGGCGGCATCGATCCCGCGCGGCAAGACCTGCACGGTCATCCCGTGGAAACCGCCGGTGCGACACCGATGACGGGCGATCTCGAGGTGGACGTGCTGGTGTTGTACACGCGGCAGGCACGCGATGGCGCTGGCGGCACCAGCCAGATCGCAAGCACCGCGCAGGCCGCGGTCGACGCCGCCAATGTCGCCTTCCTGAACAGTCGCATGGTCACCCGTTTCCGTACCGTCGGCATTGAACTCTGGGACGTCGACGAGACCTCTCTCGGGGCCAACAGCAGCCAGCGACTGGGCGCCCTGCGCACCAGCGCCTGGGTCCAGTCGCGGCGCGATGCACTTGGCGCCGACCTGGTCGGGCTGCTGGTCAACGACGGACAAGGTGGCTGTGGCATCGGCTACGTGATGCGCACACCCGCCGCTTCGTTCGCATCCTGGGCCTTCCAGGTCACAGCCCGCAACTGTGCCGTCGGCAATCTAACCTATGCCCACGAGCATGGTCACAACATGGGATTCGAACACGACCCGGCCAACGGCACCAGCCCCGGCAACGCCAGCTTCCCCTGGTCGTTCGGCCACTTTCACGACTCAGGCACTTCCCAGCAGCGTTTCCGCACGGTGATGTCCTACAGCACGCCGTGCGACGGAAGCTGCCCCAGGCGCGCCTATTTCTCCAATCCCGAAGTGCTGTACCAGGGCGAGCGCACCGGCATCGGCGGCGAACGCGACAACGCCCGCAGCGGCGACCTGGTCTATGACATCGTGCGCCTCTTCCGTACGCGGGTGAAGCAGGACGCGATCTTTGCGGACGATTTCGAAGCGGGTTAGGAAATCGAACCGGCGCGGCGTGCGGCTGTCGATGCTCGGGGTGGTACTTCGGGTGGTTCGAGACGCCGTTTCGATCGCGCTACGCGCGCCTCAACGGCTCCTCACCACGAACGGTTGTCGAGACGCCGTTTCGATCGCGCTACGCGCGCCTCAACGGTTCCTCACCACGAACGGTTGTCGAGACGCCGTTTCGATCGCGCTTTGCGCACCTCAACGGCTCCTCACCACGAACGGGACTAGCCCGCAACTCAAGTGCCTCGTGTCGGGATTGCCGCCTCTCCCACTGCGGCCACAGCTACATCACCGCTCCCTGCCCCCGCTTCCTGCTCAAAGATCGGCCAGGCTCTCCGCGATACCCGCCGCGCCCACGCGCAGTAGCTTCAGCGTATTGGTGCCGCCCAGCTCCCCGGTGTGGTCCCCGGTGGTGAGCAGGACGCGGTCGCCCTCGTCGAGCAGCTTCAGGGAGAACAGGTGCTCGATGGCCTCACGGGCAACGTGGGCGGGATCGACGTCCTCCGGATCGAAAGCCACCGGGTATACATCGCTGAACAGGGTCATGCGCTGGCGCGCCAGCTTGTGTCGGGACAGACCGAAGATCGGCACCGTGGTGCGGTAGCGCGACAGCCACTGCGCCGTGCCGCCGGACTCGCTGAGCGCCACGATGGCGCGCACCTCGATCTGGTTGGCGAGAAACATGGCAGCCAGGGCGATGGCCTGGTCGGTGCGCTCGGGCGGATGGTCGGGGAAGTAGTCGGGGTCGGGCTCGAACTGGCGCTCGGCGCCCTCGCAGACGCGGCGCATGGCCGCCACCGCACGTTCCGGGTGCCGGCCCGACGCGGTCTCCGCCGACAGCATCACCGCGTCGGTGCCGTCGATCACCGCGTTGGCCACGTCCAGCACTTCGGCACGCGTGGGAATGGGCGATTCCACCATCGACTGCATCATTTGCGTGGCGGTGATGACGCCGCGCGAGCGCCGCGTCGACTCGCGGATGATCTTCTTCTGCAGACCGGGAAGTTCGGCATCGCCGATCTCCACGCCAAGATCGCCACGGGCCACCAGCACCGCGTCGGAGGCATCGATGATCTCGCCCAGGTTTTCGATCGCCTCGGCACGTTCGATCTTGGCCACCAGCGATGCACCACAGCCAGCGGCGCGGCACAGCTCGCGCGCCTCGTGCATGTCCTTGGCGGTGGCCGGAAACGATACTGCCAGGAAGTCCGCGCCAAAGCGCGCGGCGAGCTTGATGTCCTCGCGGTCCTTGTCGGTCAGCGCAGCAACGCTGAGCCCGCCGCCCTGACGGTTGATGCCCTTGCGATCGGAAAGCGTGCCGCCCTGGATCACCACGGTGCGGATCTGGTCGCCGTCGACCGCTTCCACGTGCAGCGAAAGCATGCCGTCATCGAGCAACAGGGTGTCGTCGGGCTTCACGTCACGGGCGAGCTGGTGGTAGCTGACACCGACGCGAGTGGCATCGCCGGGCGGCGCGTCGGGCCGGCAGTCCAGCACGAAGTGCCTGCCCGACTCGAGCGTCACCGGACCGTTCTCGAACGTGCGGATTCGGATCTTGGGACCCTGCAGGTCGGCCAGAAGACCCACCTCGCGGCCCAGTGCGTGCGCCACATCGCGCGCCGCCTTCGCCCGCCGCAGATGATCCTCGGCCTCGCCATGCGACAGGTTCAACCGCAACACGTCGGCGCCTTCCCGGATTACCGCCTCCAGCACCCCCTCCCTATCGGTGGCCGGGCCCAGCGTGGCGATGATCTTGGTGCGGCGATGTTGTGCAGTCATGGATGAGGCTCCTTGCGGCGAGGCGACAAGCTAGCACAGCAAAAGTGACTGGCAGAAGTCCGGAGCGGTTGTGGAGCGGAGCCCTTCGACGGGGCTCAGGACATGCTTGCTCCGCTCCGCGGCGTACCGGTATGCCGAAAGGGGATGGTGCCGAGCAGGCTCGGCACTACGAGAAGCGCGTGGCTTGCGGGGTTGGCGTGAAACGGAGCCTGGTCCGTTTACAACGCCTGCAAGGCCTTGCGGGCGTCGTCGAAGTCCGGCGCTTCCTGCAACGCCGCGCGGTAGGCCTGAGCCGCCTCTTCGCGGCGGCCGGCCTTTTCGTGGATGTTGCCCAGGCGGAAATGCACGTGCTGCATCTCGTAGCTGCCGTTGCCGGCCGCCACTTCCGCATAGCGAAGCAACGCCGCCGCCCCTTCCTCCAGACGGACGCCGGAGAGCGCCGTGGTGCGGCCCATCTGGTACAGACCCCCGTGCTCGTCCGGATGCGCCTCGACCAGGGCGGCGAAGGCCTCGAACGCATCCTCCCAACGCTCCTGGCGCTGCAGGGCGAAGCCTAGCTGGTAGTAGGCGCCGCGCAGCGACGTGTCGGCCGCAACCGCGGCACGAAACGCTTCGATCGCCTCATCATGCTTTTCCTCGGCCTGCAACAGATGGCCGCGCGCCACCATGCCACGTGCAGGATGGCGCTTGGCGATCTCGTCGGCCTGCTCGCGCGCCTTGGCCACGCTGCCGCCGGCGATGCCCGGCGCCTGCAGGTAGTACAGCATCATCATCGAACGCGCTTCCAGATGATCCGGATCCAGTTCGACGGCACGGGCGAAGGCATCGCGGATGCGCCCGGCGTAGCTCAGCTTCGACAACATGCCGACGTTGTTGATATTGCCGCCATAGGCCTGCCCCAGCGCAAACTGGATCGCGGCGTCATTGCGGTCGAGACGCACGGCGCGTTCGGCCGACTTTACCGCCGCTCCGAAGTCGCCCGCCATCATCTGCGCCCGCGCCAGCAGCAGCCAGGCTTCGGCGTTGCGCGGTGCCGACCGGCTGAGCGCCTCGGCCGCTTCGAGCATATCCGGTGCGCGCTGAGCCAGCTTGTCGCGTACAACCTCAGACGTTTCGGCCTGGGCGACGCCCACGGCAAGTGACAGCGTGAGCAGCAGGGTCGACTTGAGCATGATCATTCCTTACCCATCCGGGCGGACGAGCATAGGCGAGAAGCAGGTGCGCGATCAGGTGCCCAAGGTCACATGCACAGCAACGATTCAGGATGCTGAACCAGGGAATGACTACAGCTTTCGCCGCTCGGGCGCATTGCAGGTTCATGCAGGAGCGGCGACAGCCGCGATCATGCGCCGCGGCCGCAACGTCTATCGCGGCTTTCGCCGCTCCTACAGCACATCTCGGTTGATGCAGGAGCGGCGACAGCCGCGATCCGCACTTCTGGCTCATCGTTCGACCCAGATCAGACTGGCCATGCGGCCGGTCCTGCCATCGCGACGGTAGGAGTAGAACCGCGCTGCATCCGAGTACGTGCACAATCCGCCACCGTACACCCGCGTCACGCCGCAGCCGGCGAGACGACGACGTGCCAGTGCGTACAGATCGCAATGCCAATGGCCCGCGCGCACATCCCCGAATGCGGAGGCGGCGCCCGCATCCCGCATCACGAACGCCTCGCGCACCTCCACCCCCACCTCGTAGCGTTGCGCGCCGATGGCCGGTCCCAGCCAGGCCAGCACCTGGTTGGGCGGTGTCGCCATGGCCCGCACCGTGGCCTCCAGCACGCCCGCCGCCAGTCCGCGCCAACCGGCGTGGGCGACAGCGATGCCGCTGCCGTCCTCGCTGCACAACAGCACGGGCAGGCAATCGGCCGTCAGCACCGCCAACACCCGACCCGCACGCATGCTCACCGAAGCGTCGGACTCGGGCAGCGACGGCGCGCCATCGCGATCGAAGCAGGCGACATCGCGGCCGTGCACCTGGCTGAGCCAGCGCGGCGCTTCAGGCAGCGCCAGCATTTCCAGCAGGCGTGCCCGATTGGCGGCGACCGATGAGGGTTCGTCCCCGCATCGATCGCCCAGATTGAAGGCAGCGAAGGCACCTTCAGACACCCCCGGACCGTCACGCGTGGTGGTCAGCGCCCGTACCCCGGCGGGCGCCGGCCAATCGGCCTCGACGGTCCATGATGCGGTCATGGCGCGGCCCGCAACGCCTCCAGCAGGGCACTGAAATCCGCGGGCGGCGGCGCCTCGATGGCCACCGGCGCACCGGTCACCGGATGCACGAAGCCAAGCCGCCAGGCGTGCAGCGCCTGGCGGCGAAACGCGCGTAGCGCCTCGATCACCGTGGGTGATGCGCCGCGCGGCAGTCGCAGGCCGCCGCCATACTGCGGATCGCCCACCAGCGGGTGCTGGATGTACGCCATGTGCACCCGAATCTGGTGGGTGCGTCCGGTTTCCAGGCTCACCTCCAGCAGCGTATGCGCGGCGAATCGCTCGGACACGCGGTAATGGGTCACCGCATCGCGCCCGCCGGGCATCACCGCCATGCGCAGACGATCGGTGGGATGGCGTGCGATCGGCGCATCCACGGTGCCGCCGGCCACCAGGGTGCCGAAGACCACTGCCAGGTAATCGCGATGGATGTCGCGCGCCGAAAGCGCCGCCACCAGCGCGGCGTGCGCCGCCAGCGTACGCGCCACTACCATCAGCCCGCTGGTGTCCTTGTCCAACCGGTGCACGATGCCGGCGCGCGGCACCCTGGCCAGCCCGGCGTCGAACGCCAGCAGCCCATTCTGCAAGGTGCCATCGCGTTGACCGGCTCCCGGGTGCACCACCAGCCCGGCTGGCTTGTGCAGCACCAGGATGTGTTCGTCCTCGAAGCGGATATCGAGGTCCATCGGCTGCGGCTGTACGCTCTGGTCCGGCTCGACGTCCGGCACCAGGGTCACCAGCTCGCCACCGCGCACCAGGTGGCGTGGCTTCACCTGCGCACCTTCCAGCAGGGCCTGGCCGTGCTTGATCCAGTCGCTCAGGCGACTGCGCGAGTAGTCGGGGAAGATTTCGGCAAGCACCTGATCGAGTCGACGACCGGCGAAATCGACGGGAATCGCTGCTTCGAGCGGCTCGACACTGGGGTTGGGGGTTGCGGTCATCGAACGGAGTGTAGGTGAAGTGTTCAGAAGCGTCCGATCAGGCGTTCATCGGAGAGCGCGGATCCAGGTCTTTCGGCTTGCCGCTCGGAAGGCCAGGGCGCGGCATCTTGCCTGAACGACCAGCCAATACCTCGGCCAGGTTGCCGGCCGTAGTCGCCGGATTCGGCTATCATCGCGTGCTTCAACCCGGCCGACACCCTAATCCCATGCCGAATGCTTCCCTGCCCCTGAAGGCAGCGATCGTCCTTCTCGCCCTCTTTCTGGTCGCCTGCGGTGCGCGCCGCGCCGATTTCACCGAGACCGCTTCGGTGGAGGAACTCTACGCCAGTGCCAAGCAGTCCATGGATCGCGGCAACATGGGGCGGGCGGTTCAGCATTACCGCCGCCTGATCGCGCGCTTCCCCTTCGGCGAGTACACCGAACAGGCACAGATCGAGCTGGCCTACTCGCAGTACAAGCTGCGCCAGCCGGACGACGCGCTCAGCACCATCAACCGCTTCATCCGCACTTACCCCACGCACGAGAAGATCGTCTACGCCTATTACCTGCGTGGGCTGATCAACTTTGATCGCGAGTTCTCTTTCCTTGAGCGCTTCATCGGCCGCGACCCCACGCATCGCGACCTGACCCACATGCGCCAGGCGTTCACCGACTTCAACGAACTGATCCAGCGCTACCCCGACAGCATCTACGCTGCCGACGCCCGCCAGCGCATGATCTACCTGCGCAACAACCTGGCCCAGTCGGAGATCCATGTCGCCGCCTACTACCTGAAGCGACGCGCCTGGGTTGCCGCGGCCACACGCGCGCGCTTCGTGGTGGAGAACTACCCGCAAGCTCCGCAGAACGGCGATGCCCTGGCCGTTCTGGCATTCAGCTATGGCCGACTGGGCGAGGAGAAGCTGGCCAGCGACGCCGAGCGCATCCTGCGCATGAATTTCCCCGACCACCCCTACCTCTCCGGCGGCTGGCCGCACGAAAAGTCGGTGTGGCGGCGCTTGCTGCTGTTCGGGTAGTTGCTGAGGGCGTTTTCGGTTCTCGGTTTTCAGACCTTCACGGTCCCGACTGCATCGCACGGCGAGCGCCGAATCGCCATGGACCCAGCGGGAAAGCACCTGAAACTGAAATCCAGCACCGTTCGCCCTGAGGAGCACGCGAAGCGTGCGTCTCGTACGCGGGAAGGGCCATGGAAGGCCCTGCTCTGGGAGCGAGGAAGGGCGCCGGACTCGCCAGCTCCTCACCACGAACGGAGCAATTGATACTTTCCTGCCGGGTCAGTAATCCCCGTTTGTCAGCGCCCGCGCTGCAGGTATTTCTCGTGCAGGCCACGCACTCGCGTTTCGAGGGCGTCGCGGTCGCTATCGTTGACGATGATGTCGTCGGCCAGCGCCAGGCGCTGCTCTCGGCCGATCTGCGCCGCCAGCATGGCGCGCGCCATGTCGGCGTCGACGCCGTCACGCAGCATCAGGCGCTCGACCTGAACCTTCTCGGGCGCATCCACCACCAGCACACGTGACAGCCACGAATAGGCGCCGACCTCGGCCAACAGCGGGATCGCCGCGATCAGGTACGGCGGCGCTGGATCGGCGGCGGCAAGTCGCCGCACCTGTTCGTGCATGTGCACACGGATGCGCGGATGCAGGATGGACTCCAGGCGCCGGCGCGCAGCCGCATCGGCAAACAC
>DAOMOD010000079.1:0-17917 GCA_035444205.1 Lysobacteraceae bacterium | reverse complement strand
GGAGGGGGCAAACCTACGAAGCGCAGACCACAACCAGCCGCCCCCTCCCAACCTCCCCCCGCAGGCGGGGGAAGGAGCGAAAAGCCGCCCCCCCTCCCAACCTCCCCCCGCTTCGCGGGGGATGGGGCGAAAAGCGGAAGCGTCCCACACTTGCGATACGCCACCCGGCCATGCAAGGTGCGCCCATGAATCGCATGTTCCTCCTCAGGCTCCCGCAGAACCCCGTGTTGCGCGCCATCGCCGTCGCCGCGCTGGTCGTGCTTGCGCTGCTGTTGTTCTTTCTCGGCACGGTGATCTGGCTCACGCTTCTTGCGGTCGGGCTGGTGGCGGCATTGATCCTGCGTCTGTTCGGTCGGCAGCGCCGTGGACCGCGACAGTCTGCTTCCGGCTCAGGTCAGGTGATCGAGGGCGAGTTCGAAGTGGTCGATGACGACGCGAAGGCCCGAAGGGAACTGCCGCAGCGACGGGAGGATCCATGAAGCTCGCCTTTCCCGCCGCAACGCCGGTGACCGTCCCGGTGCTCGGCGGCGATCTCCTGTTTCCGGTACGCCGCGTCTTCTGCGTCGGCCGCAACTACGCCGAGCACGCGCGCGAGATGGGCGCGGCGGTGGAGCGCGGGCGACCGGTGTTCTTCACCAAGCCCGCAGACGCACTGGTACCGGGAGGCGGCGCGATTGCCTACCCGTCGGCCACGACGGAACTTCACCACGAAGTCGAACTGGTGGTCGCGCTGGGTTCGGGCGGGCGCGACATCGCGCCGTCCGAGGCCCTGTCGCATGTATTCGGCTATGCGGTCGGCATCGACCTGACGCGTCGCGACCTGCAGGCCGAGATGAAGGCCAAGTCGCTGCCCTGGGACATTGCCAAGGGCTTCGATCACTCCGCCCCGATCTCCGCCATTCGTCGCGCCGAAGCCACCCCACCGAGCGGCTTCATCCGCCTGGAGGTCAACGGCACGCTGCGCCAGCAGGGCCGGCTGACCGACATGGTGTACGGCGTGCACGAGGTGATCGCAGAGCTGTCGAAGCTGTTCGAGCTCAAGGCCGGCGACCTGGTGTTCATGGGTACGCCCTCCGGTGTGGCGGCGCTGCAGCCGGGCGACCGTTTCCTTGCGGAAGTGGAGGGGTTGGCGCGTCTGGAAGGCAGCATCGCCCCACGGTAGGAGCGTCCCTTCGACAGGGCTCAGGACAAGGCGTCAGCCGCGATCGTCCCTTCGTATCCGTACCGCGTCCGTGCCGCACAAGGGATGCGCTACAGTGGCAGCGCGCCCACGCGGGGCGCATTCCAAGGGTGTAGCGCCATGGGCATGATCCAGGAATTCAAGACTTTCGCGCTGCGCGGCAACGTGGTCGACCTTGCGGTAGGCGTGGTCATCGGCGCGGCATTCGGCAAGATCGTCGGATCGCTGGTCGACCACGTCATCATGCCGCCCATCGGCCTGCTGATCGGTGGCGTCGATTTCTCCGACATCGGCATCACCCTGCGTGCAGCCACCGAAGAGGCACCTGCGGTGGTCATGCAGGTTGGTACCTTCATCAACACGCTGATCCAGTTCATCATCATCGCCTTCGCCATCTTCCTGGTGGTGAAGGCCATCAACCGCATGCAACGCAAGGAAGCCGCCAAGCCCGCACCGCCGCCTGTGCCGAGTGCGGAAGAAGTGCTGCTGACCGAGATCCGCGACCTGCTAAGGGCAAGATGAGAAAGCGCCCCTGGGCCGGGCGACGCTGCAGAAGCCCCAGGCCCATCAGCTTCGCCGTGCCCCCCTCCCAACCTCCCCCCGCAAGCGGGGGGAGCAGGCAGAGAGCGTGCTCGCCTTCCTCGCCGGAAAGCGGGGGAGGGCACAAATTCCGTTGACTCCCTCCCCCGCCTGCGCGGGAGGCTCGTACTCCCTTGACTCCCTCCCCCGCCTGCGGGGAGGCTCATATTCCATTGACTCCCTCTTCCGCCTGCCGGGGAGGGCCGCTCCGCTTCTGCCCCCTCCCCCGCCTGCGGGGGAGGGTTGGGGAGGGGGCAGGTCCGGAGCGCGGCACCAGGCAAGCAAAATTGCGCACATGACGCGAACACGCCCTTCAGGCCCCATCCGGGCGCCAGCCACCACAGCCGCCGAGCCTTGCCTATACTGCACGGCCCCTTCCAACGCCCTGTCGCCCATGCGCCTGATCGCTGCCGTCGCCCTCACCGCCTTCGCTCTGTCCCTGCATGCCGCCGAAACTCGCATCGCCGACGCCGATATCGCCATCGCCAAGCAACTGCGCGACCGTGCGCTGGCCGGTTCCGGCGCCTTCGAGATCGTCGAGTCGCTGACCACCGAAGTCGGCCACCGCATGGCCGGCACCGAAAACGATGCCAAGGGTGTCGAATGGGCCGTGGCCAAGCTCAAGGAACTCGGCTACGACCGCGTCTGGACCGAGCCGGTGACCTTCCCGGTATGGTCGCGCGGAGAGGAAAGCGCCCGCATCGTCGCACCGCGCGAGCAGACCCTGGCCGTGGCGGCCCTCGGTGGCAGCGTCGGCACGCCGCCGCAAGGCATCACCGGCGAGATCGTGCGCTTCGAGAACCTGGAAGCGTTGCAGTCCGCCACCGAGGATGAGTTGCGCGGCAGGATCGCCTACATCGCCAACCGCATGGAGCGCGCCCGCGACGGCTCCGGCTACGGGCGCGCCGTCATGGCGCGCGTGCACGGCGCCGCCTACGCCGGCCGCCTCGGCGCTGTCGCCGTGATCATCCGTTCCATCGGCACCGCCGATTCGCGCTTCCCGCACACCGGCACCATGCGCTATGGCGACGCACCGGTGCGCATCCCCGCCGCCGCCGTCTCCAACGCCGACGCCGACCTCATCGACAACCTGGTGCGCCGCGGCCCGGTGGCCCTGGAACTGAAACTCGGCGCGCGCGAACGCGGCGAGTACACCAGCCACAACGTGATCGGCGAAATCACCGGCAGCGAATGGCCCGACAGCGTGGTCGCCATGGGTGCGCATCTCGATTCATGGGACCTCGCCACCGGCGCCATCGACGACGGCGCCGGCATCGGCATCACCTTCGCCGCCGGCCGCCTGATCATGGAGCATGGCGAGCGCCCGCGGCGCAGCGTGCGCGTGGTGGCCTTCGCCAACGAGGAACAGGGCCTGTGGGGTGCGCGCGCCTACCACGAGAAGTATTCGCCCGACATCGCCCGCCATGTCATCGCCAGCGAATCCGATTTCGGCGGCGGCCGCATCTATGCACTCGATGCTGCGGTGAAACCGGAAGCCCGCGCGGCCATCGACCAGATGCTGGAAGTGCTGGCGCCACTTGGCATCGAGAAAGGCCGCGACGACGCCAGCGGCTCGGCCGACTTCGGCCCCATGCGCAGAAGCGGCATGGCCGCCATCGACCTGCGCCAGGACGGCACCGTGTATTTCGACTACCACCACACCGCCGACGACACCCTGGACAAGCTGGTCCCCGCCGACCTCGACCAGAACGTCGCCGCCTGGGCCGCGCTGGTGTGGATGGCGGCCAACGCCGAAGGCGATTTCGGCTCAGGCCAGCCGCCGCTGGCGCCGGAGGAGTTGCCGTAGGCTCCGCCCTCTGCGCAGGTCCGGCATGAAGCGCGACTCCGCTCAGATGCTTCTGCCAGTCCGAAGGGATCTGGACGCACCAATCTCAGCACAACGAAAGCACCACGCCTTGTCTTTGCTGTAGCGCGGAGCTTGCTCCGCCAAGACGCACCGGCATCTCAGAAGCTGGCGGTGCCAGACAAGCTCGGCGCTCAGCGATGCCGCAGACGCGCCTCAATCAGCCGCCAGGCCAGTGGGCGCTCATCGTTCGATTCACCGGAGTCCTTCGGCCGCCAAACGTGCGAAGAAGTGATCGTAATTTCGATCGAGCCGCCCCGGCTCAACGCAATCGGAAACTCGACCCGCTGGCGGGCGCCGGGCGCGATTCGCACCTCGTGACGCGAACCTCCAAGCTCAATGGTCAGTACCTGTTCGCCAGCCAACGCCGGTGGTACCCAGAACTCGAATTCGATCTCCGCTACCGGCTCGCGCGCCTCGAACCCAAAACGCAGACTGCGTCCCGCCCAGCCGTCCGGCCAGAACCCAGACAGCGCACCAGCCGGCACGGCGTAGCCCTGCAAAGGGAAACCCTGCGCGCTGCGCGCTTCGGCGAGCGCACCCTCAAGGGCCCGGATCTGTCTACCGAAGTCCAGCTCGCGGTCGTACAGAAACTTGAGCTGCTGGCGCAAATGGGTGAATCGTCCACGCAATTCCTCGACGTCGGTGGAGCACAGCGTGCTGCCCTCGCCGAGATGCGCGGGCATGGCGTCCGGCACGTAGATGGTCGCATGCGGTGGCGCTGTTTCTTCCGCTGGGCGATGCTCGGTATAGAGGTAGATAGCGAAGGACTTGCGTGAGATCCCGCCACGCTCCGGCGGCAGATCGATGCGGCGGAAGCCATGCCAGGAGCGTTCGCTGGTTTCAAAGATCACGCAACGGTTGAAAAGCGGCGCCACTGCGCGCACCTCGTTGACCGATTCATTCCACGGATCGGAATGCAGCTCCAGCGCCCCGCCCCAGGACGCCTCCCATTCCGGGTTGAGGTAAACGATCAGGTTGAGGCGCCGGTGCCAACGCGTCCCTGGGTGGTAGTTGAAATCGATGTGCGGGTCGAGGCTCTGTCCATTCACGTTCTCGTGCGTGCCGCCGCCCACGTAGTCGGAGTCGTACCGCAGCTCGGGGATCCCGGTGATCCGCGATACCAGCCCGAGGAACTCGGGGGTCTGGATGTACGCATCGAGCGCGCGGTACGCCGGCGAGATGTCGCGCACATCCATGCGCACTGCCTTGCCGCCCACGTCGCCGAATTCGTTGAGAGCATAGCGCTCCTCGAACGAAGGGAACTCCTCAAGAAGCCGGCGGCATAGGCTGTCCTCGAAGAAGTCGTCGATGACCACGTGAGGGAATGGTTCGGCGCCGCGAAAGGCCTGCGCGTGGTCTTCAGCGCGTGCCCGGACTACCGGAGCGATCAATTCGGCGTTGGGCGGAGTGGCAGCGTAAGCTTGCATGCAAGTGAATCGTGAGTTGGTGGATTCGCGTCGGATAGGTTCTCGGCCTTCAGCCGGACGACACGGCCGGACGAGCCAGTGGCGCGCCATTCTACAGCGTGCACGCCACCGCAGCGGACGCCAGACATCTGCCGTCATGATCGAGGGCGGCCATGGCAACGAGGCCACGGGCAGCGAAAAGATTCGCGTACGTCACCTGGGTCCCTCATTTGCGCTAGCATTGCCGGTTTCGCCATTCACAGCGGATCGAAACCCGCCACGATGTTCCTGTCCAAGCTCTTCTACAAGCGGTGTCGCGCATGCGGCGTACGTACGCGTCTTCGTCGCCTGGGACGTGTTGGTGCCACTCACCCCGGTCCGTTTCGCACCCTCCGCTATGGTTTGGTCCATTGCCCGGACTGCGAGGTGGTGTACCTGGACCCCGCCCCGACGACGGCGGATCTTGACGTCCTGTACCAGGCATCGGATCAGTTCTCCGACGAGCATTACACCGCACCGGAACGAATTGCGAACATGCTCGAGTACTACAGTCACTCACTGCGTGTGCTGCAGTTGCTGCCACAGCAGCAGCCCCGCGTGCTGGAAGTGGGTGCCGGCTACGCCTGGATTTCCCGAGCCTGCAAGGAAATCGACCCGAACATCGAAACGACCGCCCAGGATGTGACGCCCGAGTGCGCCGATCGCTGCCCATGGGTGGACCGCTATTACGTGGGACGACTGGAGGACATGCCGGAGACGGAAGCCTACGACCTGGCATCCATGACCCACGTCATCGAGCACCTGGTCGATCCCGCAGCGATGCTCTCGGCCCTGGCCGCGCGTCTCAGGCACGGGGGAAAGATCTTCGTCACTGCGCCCTACCGCCCGGTCGCCTGGACGCCCGAGGATGGCATCGAGAAGTGGCTCCAGTACTCATATCTTCATGTCCCTGCACATGTGAGCTACCTCTCGCAGGCATGGTTTGAAAAGGTGGCCCCAAGGGCGGGCATGCGCCTCACGCACTGGGATGCGCGACACGAGGATGGCCAGGCATTCGAGGCGGTGCTCGAGAAACCTTGATCGCCGACAGCAGCGTCAGGCGCCTTCGGTGTCCGCAGACATGGGGCGGCGCAAATCCTTGCACAAGCATCACCGGTCAGAGACTTCCGATCGTTCGCGCAGCCAGGCGGCACTTCACGGCAGAATGATGCCTGCGCGCGGATTCGCGGTCGCCGCGGGATAGAGCGGTGCCGGCAGAACGTGTCCGGAGGCCTTGCATATGGGTCGGCCCGGCCCCGTACTTGCCATCGGCGGCTTGTTTCTTGAATCTTTAGCGTTGCCGCAGCCGCCGTATCGACCCGTGGTGCGGCTGGCACAATCCATTCACCGCACCGCCGTCCACACGGAGAGCTACATTCCACATGGAAAAGACAGAACATCCCTCGCGGACTGCCGCACACGTGTCGCGCGGGTTCAGCGTGCTCGCCGCCGCATGCGCGCTGCCGTTTCTGCTCTGGCTGGTCTGGTCCCAGGACACTGCTCTTGCCGATGCCAGCGCGGCGGTTGTCGCGCTCAATGCACTTCCCGCGCTGTTGCTGTTCGCTGTCGTCTGGATACTCACACGGCGCCCCTTCCTTGCACTCATCGTTACGGTCGCCATCGTGCATGCGATGATCGTTGCGCATGAGATCAAACTGCTTCAGACCGAACAACCGCTCGTTCCCGCCGACTTCGCCCTCGTCCCGCAGATAGTTCGCGAGTTTGGGTTCTATTCCCGCTATGTGACCTTCTCCTGGACGACATTGCTAGTGTTGTTGGCCGTGGGCCTCGGAATCGTGGAGCGCCCTTTCCTGCCGCTCTCTGGCATCAGGCGCGCCATTGGCGTGGCTGTCGTGCTGGCGCTCGGAATCAGTCTGGTTGGCGGATGGCAGCCATGGCCATCGATTTACTCCGAGAACCGACTCGGTCTTATTGCCTGGTCGCCGCGCGACAGCGCGGCTTCCGCTGGCATGTTCGGCCATTTCCTATGGATGACATGGCACATCCGGCTCGCGCTACCTGCGCCGGATCAAGCACTGCTGGCAGATTTCCGGAATCGGATGAACCATGTGGACGACGCCGAGCCAACCCGAGCGCACGTGCAGGACTTGCCCGATATCGTGATCGTGCAGAGCGAGTCCCTCTTCGATCCCGGACGCCTGCGCGGGCTGCAGTCGGATAGGTTCCTTGTAGAGATGAGGCGTCTGTCGGCGCGTGGTTTGAGCGGGAATCTGAAGGTACCCGCCTACGGCGGGCTGACCACGCTGACGGAGTTCGAAGTGCTGACCGGCTACCCGGTGCGCACATTCAATACTCCGTACCCATATCAAACGTTGGTGCATCGACCCTTGCACGCGCTGCCGCGGAGCCTCCAATCGCTCGGCTACCGGACCGTGGCGATCCATCCGTACGCTCCGCATTTCTATCGCCGCAACGCGGTTTATCCGCTGCTCGGTTTCGATGCCTTCCTGAGCGTTTCTGATTTCAAGGGGGAGGATTATCACGGCTTCTACATCTCGGACGAGGCGCTTACGCGCCGGATCGAGGCGCTTCTGAGCCGGGCCGACCAGCCACTGCTCACCTTCGCGGTGACCATCGAGAACCACGGCCCCTGGCAACTTGGGCGTCCGCTTGACACAGAAGCCCTGGCTCGCATCGAAGTGCCACCAGAGCTCGGCGCCGAGGATGCCCTGTCCCTTCGCATGTACTTGCATCACTTGGAACGCGCCGACCGAGCTCTAGGCGAACTCGTCGCCTTCATCGATGCCCGCGATCGGGAAACACTTCTCCTGTTCTTTGGCGACCACCTACCGGCGCTGCACGGCGTGTTCGAGCAATTGGGATTCGAGAACGACCTGCCACCTTGGGTGCAACCGGTTCCCTACCTCCTGCTCAGCAACAAACGGGATCTACAGGGCCGGAAGAATCTCGAGAGTCACGATCTCGCCGCACTCCTGTTGGAGTATGCCGGGCTGAACCACGATCCCTACTTCGCCGACCGGACCGCACTCAGGATTTCGGTGGGACACACAGCGACGGAACTCCCTGACGCCGAGGCCGTGCTTACTCATCTGACACTGGAGCGCTATCTCGCGTCCGTCGATGCCGATGTTGCAGCTGATAGTGGAATCGAATCGTGGATTGCCGACGTGGAGGCCTGGGGCCCCAGGGGCGCGGAGCAGGTCCGTTCCGTGCTGCACATGGGAAACGCACCTGCTGCGATCTGGATGAAACTGAGCCTTGCGGACCGCCATCGCCCGATCAGGGTACGAATGGGCGGATTGCTGATCGACAGCCATTGGGACGATGACGTGCTGGTGGCACGAATGACCGATACTCAGCGCACTGCGCTGCTGTCCAGGCAGGGCCCCTTGGACGTGGAACTGGTCGATCCGTCCACCAATGAGCGACAGCACGTCGGCGAGTTCCAGGTGCGCAAGCGCGCTGCGCGCATCCGACTGGACGATGGACGCAGGGCGGAAGCGTTTTGTGCGGTCGACGGCTGGGGACCCACCGAGACCCCACGGGATGGCTCCGCGAACCCCCAACCCGACGGTTCACTGGGACTGTGGTTTCGCGCATCGTGCTGGCCTCCAAGTCCGACCGTGCTCTTCGGAGACGTCGAACTTGAAGCGACGCTCGACGACCAGCTCGTCACCGCTATCGTCCCGCGCTTGCTGCTGGCCGACGCCGGTCCGGTCGCGATTGGCGTGCGGGATCGCGCCAACGGCGATCGTCTGGGGATCGGAACGCTGCTCGTGGTGGATTGATCGCTTTCTCTGCAAACGCCCGCGGCCTCAGGCGCTGGGATCGCGTCGAAGTCATACGCGCGGCGAGAATGACGCTGTCCTTGGGCAATCGCCATGGGCGACCGTGCTTGGGGCGGTGCAGCAACTCTAGGCCGACGCAGCCGCTGATACCGAGAAGTGTGCGTCCCGAACAGAGCAAGCCACCGCGCCAAGTTCGGCGGGCACGATCCAAGTCATTCCAAGTCTCCTGAATGAACGTGGCGCCGCCTACCAGGAGGGATCGACAATGATTCCGGCCTGCTTCGCCGGAATGTCCACTTCCGCGTGCAGGTTCCCGCGCAAGAATGGCAGAGCGCGCTCGACCAAGTCCCGCGCGTCTCCCGGCCTCCCGCCGAAGCTGGGCACCCTGAGCGTCTTGGACACGTGGAAGTCGGGCGATAGCAGCGCGAAGTAGCGAACCAACTCCTTGCACGAGTATTCCTTCCAGTGGTGCGCCAGTGTACGCAGACCGATGATATCTTCGACCGGAATGCCAAATCCGCGTCCCGCCAGGAATCGCTTGGGTCGCCACGCCTGCCCACGCAGTCGGTACGCGTTGGGCGTGGTCACCAAAAGGCGTCCGCCAGGCGCCATCACGCGGTAGATCTGGCGCCACATGGCGACCGGATTGAAAGTCAGATGCTCGAGAACCTCGGTGAATAAAACCACGTCGAAGCTGTCCTCGGGCAGCAAGGACAGCGCCTGCGCCTGCTCCAGAGATTCGCAAGGCAGCAAACGTATGTCGCGGCCCGAAGCCGCGCGTCGCACCGATGGATACGAGAACGTTTCGGGCAGATCGAGCGCGGTGATACGGAACCCGGCAGCGGCCCATAGCACGCTCTGATGCAGCCAGTGAGCGCCGACGTCCAGCACGCGCCTTCCCTGCCCTTTTGGCCAGGTGCGCAGGAACTCGTCCAGGGTCCATCGGAACCTGTCGAAATGCCCGACGAGATAATCCTCGTCGGTGTGGCCATAGGCACGAAAGTAGTCGAGCAGCTCCTCACGACCTAGTCGTTCCGGGAGGCTTACCATGCGGGGCGCGGATTGTGACGGCTGCGGGGTGCCCGAACGGCCTCGTCGGGCATGCACGAACACGTTGCCCCAACCCAGGTACCCGCGCTCGGGCGACCACACCATCAGCAGCCGCACGTCTTCGAATCCGACCTCTCGCAACTCGTCCAGCAGCGACCAACCGAACGTGTGATAGCACAACACGCCAAGGTCGGGATTCATGGGATCGCCGTGATACTGCGGGGTCGTCAGATGCTCGATCGTGCCATCTGCACCGACGCGCGCGCGCCGTTCGATGTGCGGGCTTTGCATGTCGAACGGGGCGCTCAGCAGCAATGTACCACCGTGGCGGATGCAACGCGCGAACTCCTTGAGTGCGCGCCGATAATCGGGCACATGTTCCAGCACGTCGAAACTAAGTAGATGGTCGATGCTTGCGCTATCGAAACTGAGCTGAGTGACATCCTCATGGCGTACATCGCGACCCCCCAACGGGCACAGTTGACCCGCCGACATCTCCGGCCCCACGAATTCGCTTCCAACAGCGTGTTCGAATCGCTCGGCCAGCCAGGAATACAGTGGGGTCACCTGCTCGGTGACGTAGATCACGTCGTTGGAAGTGGGCTGGCCGAAGTCCTGAAAGATCTGGATGCTGGCCCGAATCCGGTTGAACAGACCACACGCGCAGATCAGGGTCTCACGCCAGTTCGGTTCCGCATCGCCTACATCGAAGAGGAACCCCGACGTGCTCCCACACGCCGAGCATGTGCCCGGCACGTGGCCAGTGCCCTCGGCCATGAGGATCCGTTGCACGTCCTCGACGCGATGCCAGGCAAGTCGCACACAACCCGCTGACCGCCGGTAGGACTCGAAGTCGTTCCAGTCACCGACCAGGTATGACGGATCCGTGCCCGTCGTCATGGTGCAACGCCCGTGCGTCCCATAGTTCGAATCTTCTGCGAATCGAGCGCTCGTGGCGAAAACCCCGCCACTTCCGCCGCCACCTCCCGCAACCGCTCCGGCGACACTCTGCGTTGCTCCTGCATCAGCACGCGCACGACGTCGTCCAGGCTTTTCTCGTCGTCCGTGGCCTTGCGGATCTCGGCGTCGAGGTCATTGAACAGCACGGCGGCGCAAGCGATGCAGGGGCCAGTGCGGTTGCGCCCAACGAGGCTCTCGACCCTGCGCTCGCGCTGGCGCAGGAAGCGCCAGGTGCGCTGGTGGCGGGCGTCGGAGGTGACACCGGCGCAGTGTAGCAATTCTATCGCGCAAGACGCGGTGATGCCTTCGGTGCGGGCCAGACAGGACGCCGCGAACCCTGCGCTGGGTGCCCGGGCGCCGACAAATCCAGGCTCAGGACCGACAGTCACGCGCTCCATGGATTGACCATCGTCTTCACCGTCGTCCTGAAGTCCGACTCGTTGCGGGTCACGAGCGCCAGGTCGTGGACCTGGGCGATCGCGGCAATGAACGCGTCCATCGGGCCAATCGGTCTTCCGGCCGCCTCGCGGCGGGCGACTACCCAGCCCCAGGCATGGGCAACTTCAGCATCGATCGGCAACACCCTGCCCTCGAAGCGAAGCGGCAGATCGTCATGCAGCCATTCGTCAAGCCGCTTGCGGCGGCGGCTGTCGTCGAGGCGCTCGATGCCGTGGCGCAGTTCGGCCAGGGTGACGACGCTGATGAACACACGGTCCTCGTCGATGTCCGCGAGCCAGGCCACAACGCCCGGATCGGGCCGCGGCTTGACCCACTCGGAGACGACGTTGGTGTCGAGCAGGAAGCTCACAAGCCGGTCTTGCGCAGACCGCCCTTCGCCCGCGTTGCCTTGAGTCTGGACCCGCGCAGCGGCGATGCCGCGAAGAACTCGGCGAGATTGCCGCTGCGCCGCGACTTGCGCTCCCACTCCTCGGCAGAGACGACCACGACGGCGGTCTTGCCCTTGCGCGTGATCGTCTGCGGCCCCTCGGCCTGGGCCAGGTCGATCAGTTCGCTGAACTTCGCCTTGGCTTCGGCGACGGTCCAGACCTCGGTGTTCATGGGACGGTGCTCCGCAGGGTCATGATGGTCATCATAGTCACTAACACTGCATCGAACAAGGCGAACCGGAACAGTTCCGAGGGCCCTGAAACATGCGCAGCCATGGCGCTACTCGCCATGATGCACTGCCACGCGCACCTTGGCCGAATGCAACGTCCGCAGGCTGCCCGCCGCGATCTCTTCGGCCACCTCCCGCAACCGCTCCGGCGACACCCTGCGCTGCTCCCTCATCAGCACGCGCACCATGTCGTCCAGGCTTTTTTCGTCGTCCGTGGCCTTGCGGATCTCGGTATCGAGGTCGCGGAACAGCACGGCGGCGGCGGCGATGCATGGGCCGGTGCAGTTGCGGCCGATCAGGCTGTCGACCCTGCGCTCGCGCTGGCGCAGGAAGCGCCATGTGCGCTGGTGGCGCGCTTCGGTGGTGACGCCGGCGCGATGCAGCAGTTCGATGGCATAGAACTCGGCGATGCCTTCGGCGATCCAGTTGTGATGGTTGGTGCCGCGGATACGGGTGAGCGAATGCACGAGCTCGTGCAGCAGGGTGCTGGTACCGTCCTCCAGGATCAGCGGGCGGCGGGCGTGCAGGTAGACCGAGCGCGGACCCGACAGGCCGCCGCGCCAGAACGGATCGCCGGCGCCGACGATCAGGATCTTGTCGGGCAGGTCGCCGAAGGCCAGACGCAGTTCGTATTGCGTCCAATGGATCATGGCGAGGATGTCCTGGCGCCGCATCGCCTCGCCACGCGGGGCGGCAACCACGAACTGGGTGCCATCGAAGATGTCGCGCCGCACGCCCAGGTCGCCCGCGATCAACCAGCCGACCGGACGCGCGAAACGCCGCCCGGGCCACTCGACCAGGTAATGTCCTTCCTCCTGCAGGCGATAGGGTGTCTCCACGCTCCAGCCCTTGGGCAGGTCGAAGCGCACGGTGGTACGCGAGCGAGCGCCGCGGGTGGCGCGCATCACGCCTGCCGGAAACAACTGGTCGCCGCGCAGCAGGGCGAGGCTGTCGCCCATACGCGCATCGTAGCCGGCGCCGCGCTTGCGGCTCACGCGGTAGCGGTAACTGAACTTGCCGCCTTCCTTCGGCACCGTCCAGTGCATGCGGCCGCCCTTGCGCTCGGTCTCGCCGTCGGCTTCGAGCAGCGTGTAGCGCGAGCTTGGCATGGCGAAGTCGAAGGCGGTGGGACGCCCGTGCTCGCCGGGCGACACCTGCATGACCACTTCGGCGGCGTCCTCGGCGGGCAGGAAGCGCACGCGGTAGTCGATGGCGAACTCGGCGGCCGTCGCTTGGGCGGCGCCAAGAAGCAGCAGGGCAAGCAGTGCGATCGGTCTCATGGGGGCGACATGGTAGCCGTTGCGTGCTGAACGATGCGACATGGGGTGATGGCGGGACAAGTGCGGGACACGGCAGATGGTTCGTTGGCCTGCCCTGAGCAGACGCGAAACGCCATCTCGAAGGATTGCCTTCGGCACCTCCCGACTACGAACGGGTGTCGGGCCGTCCTGCTCACAATCAACGGGTGGGGGTGTGGGGGTGGTTCGAGACGGTGCCTACGGCACCTCCTCACCACGAACGGTGGTAACGAACCTCGCCTTGACGGGAACTGGTAGCCGGGAGCGTCGCGCTCCGAACCTGCCCCCTCCCCGCCCGTCCCGTACCAGCGGGGGAGCGAGTATTCATCGGACTTCCGATCCAGCGAAGCGCGGAACGCGCTTCGCTATCCCTTGAACGTGCGTGCCAAGCCCCAGACGCGCACCACCAGGTACCAGACGATGCCGCCGCCGAACACGTACAGGCTGAGCGGCGGGTCGCGGAAGCTGAGCGCCAGGCTGCCGGTCTGCCAGTAGTACCAGGCACCGCCGCCGATGGCGATCAGCATGGCGAGGTAACCCTGGCTGCGCAGCATGCCGTCGAAATTGCGCTTGATCTTGCCGCGCGCACGTTCCAGCGGCAGGCCTTCGCCGGTGCCCTTGAAGTCGTAGCCGCAGTGCGGGCACACGGCCTGCTTGTTGGAGATGCGTCGTCGGCACGACGCGCAGGTGATCAGCATGAGGGATCTTCAGTTGCGGAGTCGGAAATCGAGGGTGGCGCGGGCGCCGCCTTCCTTGCGCGGTTCCAGGGTGACGCGCCAGCGGTAAAGATCGCAAAGGCGCGTGACGATGGCAAGGCCGATGCCGGCACCCTTGCCGGTGGCGGCGCGACCGCGATAGTGCCGCTCGAAGACGCGGCGACTGTCCTCCTCGCTGAGGCCGGGACCGGTGTCGTCGATCTCCACCTGGCCCTTGCCGACGCGGATCACCACCTCGCCCTCGCGGGTGTACTTGCAGGCATTGGCCACCAGGTTGCCCAGTGCGACCGAAACCACCGCTTCGGGTGCGGGCACGGTCAGCTCGTCTTCCCCCTCCACCCGCACGTCGACCGGCTTGCCGTTGAGGTGGGCGCGGTTGGTCTCGGCCAGCAGTTCCGCCAGGCGACGCACCTCGCAGCGCTCGCCTGCTGTCACTGCGCGGTCGCCGCGCGACAGCAGCAGCAGCGACTGGGTCAGGTCGGTGGACTGCTGCGCGGCGCGCTCGATGCGTTTCAGGCGCGCCCGCGTCTTCTCGTCCAGATCCTTCTGGCCCAACATCAGCTCGACCGCGCCGTTGATCACCGACAATGGCGTGCGCAGCTCGTGGCTGACGTCGGCATTGAACTCGCGGTCGCGCTCGACCAGTTCGGTGAGACGCGTGGCGTAGTTGTCCAGGGCCTGGGCGAGCTGCCCGACCTCGTCGTCGGCGAAATGCGGGGCCAAGCGTTCGAGGCCACCACCGGTGCCGGCGTGCTCCAGGCGCCGCGCAAGGTCGCTCACCGGGCGCATGACGCGCGCGGAGGACCAGAAGCCAAGCACCAGCGACAGCAGACAGAAGGCCACCAGCGCCACCAGGGCAGCCACCATGAGCTGCTGGCGGCCGAGCATTTCCTGCGTGTACTCGTACCAGAGGAATCCCCACAGATCCTGGTCCCGTCGCACCGCAAGCTTGTAGTGCCGGGGCTCGCCGTCCTCGCCCGTCTCCTCGAAGGTGTAGACGCCGTTGTCCAGATTGCGCCACGCGAAGGGGACGTTGGCGAAGCGCGCCGGCGTGACGACCTGGATCTCGATGTGTCGGGAAAAGTGGAAGGGCGCGTCCGGGTCGGGATTCTCGCGCTTGAACTCCACGAAACGGTCGACCTCGCGTTGCAGCGTGTTCTCGATCAACTGGTTCTCGAAATGCTGGCGCATGGCCAGGGTGGCCACCGCGAACAGCCCGGTCAGCACCGTCCCGAACAGCACGAACGAGACGATGATCCGGCTTCTAAGCCTGTGCCGGTAACGCATCGGGATCGACCAGACGATAGCCGATGCCGTGGCGGGTCTGGAGCAGGGCCTTGTCGAAGGGTTTGTCGATGGCAGCGCGCAGGCTGTGGATGTGCACACGCAGCGAGTCGCTGTCGGGCAGTTCCTCGCCCCACACGCGGGTTTCAAGTTCACGCCGAGGCACCACGGCCGGTGACGCCTCCATCAGCGACTGCAGCAGCTTGAGGCCGGTGGGATTCAGCGTGATCGACTTGCCGGCGCGGTGCACCTCCAGGGTATCGAGGTTGTACTCGAGGTCGGCCACCTTGAGCACCCGGGAAACTGCGCCCTTGTGACGCTTCAGCAGTACGGTGATGCGTGCATCCAGCTCCTGCAAGGCGAAGGGCTTCACCAGGTAGTCGTCGGCACCGGCCTGGAAGCCGGCCAGCTTCTGCTCCAGTTGGTCGCGCGCGGTCAGCATCAGCACCGGCGTGTTGCGGCGGGCGTCCTGGCGCAGCTTGCGGCAGACCTCGAGGCCGTCCATGCCGGGCAGGTTGAGGTCCAGCACGATGACGTCGTAGTCGTTGACCACGGCCAGATGCAGACCGGTGACGCCATCGCTGGCGAAATCGACCTCGTGCTCGCGGTCGGCGAGGAAGTCGCCGAGGTTGGCGGAGATGTCGGGATTGTCTTCGATGACAAGGACGCGCATGCGTTCAGCTTCCGGGGAGACGGGCGCGGCCGTCAAGGGCCGGTTAAAAGAAATGGCCCGGGGAGGTGCCATTGGGGGAACGCACCTCACCCGGGCCCAAGTTACTGCCCCGATTACCGTTAGCTGCTTGTCACCAAACCTGACTCAAGGAGTGTTTGAGCGGATTTGCGTGTGCAGATTAGCCGCCGGGGCATTAAATCAGTGTTAAGAGGAACGTAGGACTTCGTTAAGAATGTGGCACAGATATGACGGCGTGGCAGCCGCATCGGCGCAGGAGCCCACTGTGTGGGCGACCGGGGGCAGGGGATCGCGAAGGCGGTCGCGCACAGGGTGCGCTCCTACAGGGGGCGTTTGCGGGTGGCTTCGCCCTGGTTCAGGCGCTGGTTGCGGCGCCGTTTCACGCGGCGCTCGACGTAATCGATCATGGCGCCGGCCACATCGAGGCCGGTGGCGCCCTCGATGCCCTCCAGGCCGGGCGATGCATTCACCTCCAGCACCAGCGGCCCGCGATCCGAGCGCAGAAGGTCGACGCCGGCCACGCCGAGACCCAGCGTGGCGGCGGCGCGGATGGCGGTGTCACGTTCGTCCTCGCTGATCTCGACGGCGCGCGCGCTGCCGCCGCGGTGCAGGTTGGAACGGAACTCGCCCTTGGGCGCCTGGCGACGCATGGCGGCGAACACCCGTCCGCCGACCACCAGGCAGCGCACGTCGGCACCTTTGGCCTCGGCGATGAATTCCTGCACGAGAAAATTCGCGTACAGGCCACGCAGCGCCTCAATGACGCTGCGCGAAGACGACTTGCGTTCGGCCAGGATGACGCCTGCACCCTGGGCGCCTTCGGTCAGCTTGATGACATGTGGCGGCGGTCCCAGCATGTCGAGCAGGTCGGTGGTGTCGTCGGGATTGTCGCCGAACACCGTGGTGGGCAGGCCGATGCCCTGGCGCGCCAGCAACTGGTGGGCACGCAGCTTGTCGCGGGCGCGCAGGATGGCGTCGGAGCCGTTCGGGGTGAACGCGCCCATCTGCTCGAACTGGCGCAAGACGGCGGTGCCGTAGAAGGTCACCGAGGCGCCGATGCGCGGGATGATGGCTTCGTAGCCGCTGATCTCGCGACCCTTGTAATGCATCTCGAACACGCCGGGCGCGATGCGCAGGTAGCAGCGCAAGGGATCGAGCACACGCACGCTGTGGCCGCGCGCGCGCGCCGCCTCGACCAGGCGCAGGGTCGAATACAGCTTGCTGTTGCGCGACAGGATGGCGATCTTCATGGGTGTTTCCCGGGCGAACCCAAGGTATAGGAGCGGGCCGGTTCCACGCGCAGTCGTCCGGCCATGGCGGTGCGTCCGAGCAGCATGGGAAACAGCATGTGGGTGCGGTTGGTCAGGTTGATGTCGATGGACCAGCGCTGTCCGGCCACTTCCAGCACTGTGCGGATGAAGCGACGCTCGGTGGTGTGCCCACCGGAATCGGTGACCGGACGCACCGCCACCACCGGCGCCTCGCACACCACGTGTGGCGCATGCCGGTAGGTCGGGGCGATTTCGAAGCGCACCCATTCGTCGCCATCGCGCCGGAACACTTCCTGCGCTTCCACATGCAGGGCCGACGAGCGCGCACCGGTGTCGATCTTCGCCTTGATCGCGCCGATGCCAAGGTCGGGCAAGGCCAGCCATTCGCGCCAACCCAGGGTCAGAAGTTCCATGCGTGTTGGGCAGAAGGAAGGTAGTGCGGGCCTGGAGATGGAGCGGGTGATGGGAATCGAACCCACGTTCACAGCTTGGGAAGCTGTTGTCTTGCCATTAGACGACACCCGCCGGCTGGGGACCCTCTGAACAAGTCCGAGCGCGCCGCGCCGGCGACTTGAGGGCTGGCCCGCTAGGCGTGCATCGTAGGGCATGGTGGTTCCATGCTCAAGATGCGCAACGACGCGGGACGGCCCTCAGGTCCCGGCCCGAAGGGTTGCCCCTGTGCGCACCCG
>DAOMOD010000078.1:6193-18257 GCA_035444205.1 Lysobacteraceae bacterium | reverse complement strand
GTTTCAATCCGCGCCCGCTTCCGAGGAAGCGGGCGACTGCCGGCTGGCGGTTTTGGGCGCGCTTCCTGGAACGGTTTCAATCCGCGCCCGCTTCCGAGGAAGCGGGCGACCCTCCAGCACCACCGGCATGGCCTCGTTGCTGAGGTTTCAATCCGCGCCCGCTTCCGAGGAAGCGGGCGACGCAAGGCCAACCGGTTGTCGAACAGCGCACGCTGGTTTCAATCCGCGCCCGCTTCCGAGGAAGCGGGCGACTCCGCCTCGGCAAGGCCTTGGCGGCAATGCAGATTCTGCAACAAGTTCGCGAACCTCGTCGTCTGCGGCTTGGAGGAGGCGGCAAGTGCTGACGATCGGGGACGCAATGCTCTGTCCAACCGCCCTTTCCGCGCTCCGCGAACATCCCGGGCTTTTCGGCTGCGCTCAGGGTTCGCGTCAGACAACGAGGGGTCCGTCGAAGTCGATTGCGCGGAACTTGCCGTACTCCTTGACATGGAGATCGACTGGCTCGGTGATGCGGTAGAAGCGCAGGCAATCCTCGTTCGGATCGATGATGGCAAGCAGGTCGCGCTCCAGCGCTTCGAACTGCATGGCGTCGATGCGACACTCGAACACAGACTTCTGCACGCGCTGACCGATTCCCTCGCAGGCCCTGGCGGCGCGCCGCAAACGACGGCAACCGTCGGCGGTTTCCGTGGATACGTCGTAGCAGACGATGACGAGCATTGCGATGTCCCCCTAGCGCGCAGCATAAGGAAGATAGCCTTCGGTGTCGCCGCGCAGTGCACGTGCCAGCAGGTGAGCCTGAACGGTCGGCAGCAGACCATGTGGCACGTCGGTTTCGAGGAGGGGATGGGCCGCAGACCTCTGCTTGCGCTCCTGCCAATGGGTGGCCACGGTTCGCCGGGTGCCTTCATCCAGGAGTACGGCGCCACCTTCGGTGGTGCGGAAATCTTCGGGGCCGATCTGGCCGCGGTTGACCAGCGTCAGCGCAGCCCGGTCGGCAAGGAGCGCGCGGAATTCCTCGGCAAGGTCCAGGGCGAGCGCCGGGCGTCCGGGGCGCAGGGCATGGAGGAACCCCACCTGAGGGTCGAGGCCCACGGTCTCCAGTGCGCTGCGGCAGTCGTTGACGAGCAGCGTGTAGAGAAACGACAGCAGGGCGTTGCAGGGGTCTCTGGGCGGGCGCCGGCTTCGTCCGGCCGGTGCGAAGTGCGTCCTTAGATCCGGTCGGACCAGACGATCGAACACACCGAAATAGGTACGGGCCGCCTCACCTTCCACACCGCGCAATGCGTCGTGACTTGCCACGTTGCCGGCGCTTCGCAGCGAAGCATCCAGGTGCTTTGCTGCTGCGCCAAGCTGCTCGCGATCGCTTTCCGACTTGCAGTCGCGAACGCCGCGCAAGAGTACGTGCCGGGTATTGCGTAGCTTCGCCAGCACGAATTGGCGCGCCAGCGCAAGCGACGAATCAGTGTCTTCCTGAGTGCGGAATTGCGCCCGTCTCAATAGTACGTTTCCGCTGAGGGGCCCTTCGATCCTCGCGCGGAATCGGCCATTGCGATCGAGCAGGCAGACACCCACACCATCCTCGGCACAGCGTGCAATCAGGGCCGGAGAAAGCATGACGTCGCCGAAACATACGATACCGCCGAGATGGTGGATTGGAATTCGAAGACGGGTCTCCCGCTCAATGTCGATGCGGACCGTATTGTTGTCGAGGTGCACGTACGTCCCGCCGGTGGTGACGTAAAGGGTGTTCTGAAGCTCCAGTCCGATGCTCACTGTGCGCGCAGCTCCCGCAACAGGATTCCATAGCGCTCCGTGGACGCAACCGCGCGGGGCTGGCAGATGGTCTGCAGCGAGCAATGCCGACAGCGGGCATCGTCGACCGGCGGCGGCAGCCGGACCTCGCCCAGCAGGATGCGAACCGCGGCCAGCGCTTCGACCACCGATCGGCGCAATGCGGCGTTGATCGCGACCTCGCGCCTCCGGCGGGAGCTGAAATGGAAAATGGCGCCGGTCGTCACCGACTTGCCGGTCATTTCCTCCAGGCACAGCGCTTGCGCGGCGAGCTGAAGGTCGTCGTGCCTGTGCGTGCGGCGCGGGCCGTGCTTGTATTCGACGGGGTAAGGAGTGCCATCCGCGGCGAATTCCACGAGGTCGGCCTTGCCGATCAGGCACAAGGTATCGCTCCACAGCGGCATGCCGCGCTCGATGCGCACAGTGCCCTGCCGCTCGGCACCGGGCTCGTCCACCAGGGCGTGGACTGCGCGCCCGCGCGCTGTGAAGAGGTTTTCGGCGAATGCCTGCTCGACATGGATCAGCGCGCATTGCCGAGGGCAATAGCTCCAGTGCTGCAAGGCCGAAATGGGGATCCGGTCCTCGTCCAGGGCTCATCCCTCCAGGGGCCGGCGGCGCAAGGCGCGTTCACCGACCACTACAAAGTAGCCTTCGACTTCACTGGGGACATCGAGCAGCGGCAATACGAGATCGGCGGCGCGAGTGGCCGGACAAGGCTCCTGACGAAGAAGCAGGATGGCCGGCGGCGGCGCCATGCCACGTTCGAAGACCAGCGCCCCGTAGTCGCGGTCGTAGGTGAGCAGCCAGCGCCGTTCGCTTCGGGCCAGGTCGAGCACATCGGCGTCCTTGGCACCAGGACAGGCCTCGGCCACTGCCAGAACGTCCACGCCGTGCGCGCGCAGGCGTGCGATCGACGGCGCGGGAACATTCTCGTTGGCCAGCAAGCGCGGCGACATGGCCTGCGCGCGCTAGGCGACCTTGTGCACGGCCACGTACTGTTCGTCGCGCATCATCTCCGCGGCGAAGGCAAGCGCCGCCAGGATGTCCTCGCGCCGGAGCTGGGGGTAGGCTTCCAGGATCTGCTCGAAGTTCCAGCCTTCAGCCAGCCAGCCCAGGATCAGCTCCACCGACAGGCGGGTGCCCTTGATCGTCGGCTTGCCGAGCAGGATGTCCGGATCGGAAGCGATGCGTTCGCGCCAGTTCATTTCGGGGGTCTCCGAATCGGGCGACCGCGGCGCGCGGCCGCTCACGCCTTCCGCTCCAGTGTAACGCCGGACACGACCTCGCGGGCCTCGCCTACGTGGACGGGCTGGTCGTCGACGGAGATCCGGTAGTCGGTGAAGGCGCGGGGCACCGTCACGCCGTCGCTGCGCTGGACCTTGATGCGGTCGAACAGATCGTGGGCGGGCGCGTTGCCCAGCTTGGACGCATGCTTGAAAACGTACAGGCCGCGGGTCGCCATCTGACCTCGCGCGGCGGACCGGTCGTGCTCGAACATGCCCGTGAGCGCCTGCCACAGCAGGTCGAGGTCCTCCTCGGAGAAGCCCGTCTGGTCAGCGAGAAACCCCGAAACAAATCCATGCGCCACGTACAGGCCATAGGGCACGGTGTGCTTGCGGCCCATGGTGCGGTTGTCACCTCCCTGCTTTTCGGCTTCGGCTTCCGTGGCCACGGCCATGCGGGTGATGCTGTGCTCCTGGGCCACAATGGGGTCGACCGAGCGGCCGAAGGTGAGCTGTACCGGGCCGCGGACCTGGCCGCAGTTGATGCCGGTCGACATCACCGCGCCGAAGGTGCGCACGTCGAAAAAGTTCCGGCACATCCAGTCGCGGGCCTTGTCGACGTGTTCGCCGCCCTTGCGCTTCTTGTCATCGCCCTTGAGCGCCTCCTCTGCGCCGATGCCGATGTAAGCGCGTTCGTGCTGGCGGTTGAGCACGGCACGTTCCTTCACGTATATCTCGAAGGGAGGCTTCTCCTCCTTGGTGATCCCGACAAAGTTGCGCACTTTGCGCTTGAGGCACACGTCTGTCACCAGTCCGCGGCCGGTCTCGACATCGAGGCGTGGCAAGTTTCCGGCGTCTGGATCGCCGTTGGGATTGCCATCGGCAACGTCGAACAGCAGGGCGAAATCGTAGCGGTTTTCGAGACTCATGGCGTGGACTCCTGTTCAGGCTGCGAGCGGTAGGTGGAGGGGTGCTGGCGCTGGTGGTAATAGCCGACGGCGAACCTGCCCTGGTCGTTGAGGGGAAGGATCGAGGGAAACGGACAGTCTGCCGGCAGGCCGTCCATCACCTCGCCTACGAGGCGCTCAAGGTTGCGCGCCCGCCCACGATTGTCCAGCTTGGCCAGGTGGTGGTTCTTCAGTCGATTCAGCGTGGGGAAGACCGACAATGGGTTGCTCGAAGCAGCGCCGAAGTAGCGGTCACGGATGGTGGCGTTGATGCCGGGGTTGGCCTCCTCCTGGATGCGCTCGAAAACAGCGAACAGGCGACCGAGGCGATAGGCGGCGTTGGTATTGTGAGTATCCAGCGACACGGTGAGTTTCTCCTCGTTGGACGACGCGCGACGGTTAATGCAGGCCTTGATGCCGGCGGCCCGCGGATGGGTGACGGATTGTTCGGCCTTGCAGCGCTGAATGGCCGCGTTCAGCCAGCTTTGCGGAAGGACCGAGCCGGCAAGAATGGCGCGCAGGATGTCACCGCCCAAATTTGGGGGGACGTTGTCGGCCTTGCCCTGCACGGCGCAGGCCGTCAACAGGCGGAACAGGCTGAGGTGATCGGACTGTGACGGGGCGTGAACGATGGCGATGTCGTCGAACCAGCGGGCGACGCGACCAACCATCTCGGCCACCGTCCCAACCTGCCAGAAACGAACGGCAATGCGCGCGGCGTTCGGTGCGAGTCCCAGCACGAAAAACCGCGTGTCGCCCTGCACATTGGCCAGGTACTGGCCGGTCCTTACCGATTCGTAGAGGCGCCGAACCCGGTCGGTCCCGGCCTCGGGGTCGTCCTTGGGCGGCTCGCCGATCAGCAGCAGGAAATCGTCTTCGAGCGGCGTCCGCTGCTCCGACCAGAAGACCGTCGACGCGTCGCCGATCTGGACACGCTGTCGAGAGCCGGAGGTGAGGAGATCGTTGAGTGCCGTGGTGTACTTGGCGGCGGCGGGCTTGCCTATCGGTGCGTTGGCGCCTTGCTCCTTTCCGTAGGATCGGAAGGCATCAAGATTGAAGGAGACGATGTTGGCACCTGATGTCTGCGCGTTCCAAACACCCTTGATGGCTGGGTGGAGCCGCTCGATGGCCGCTGACTCGCCAGTGACCAGACAGCGGCCGTCCGCTGCCTGCCCACCTAGCGCATCCAGCCACGCTCGCCGAACGTCCGGCCGCTGGCACACGAGTTGGTCGTCGCCATGCAAGCGAAAGCTGAGGATGGGGTTCGTAGCGACAATCTCAGGCCACGCCGCATCCTTGCCAAGCATGTCCAGGTCGAGGCGATCAAGGAAGCGCAATACGGCACGCACGCCCTCGTCGTCGCGAACGGACGCGGGCAGATCCTCGATTCTCGCGCGGAAGGCGGCATGCTGCTGACGCAAGCGCTCAGGTGGCGTCGGCTTGCTCTTCGCCTCGACAGGACAGCCAAGGACGTACTCCGCGGAGTCCCATAGCAGGTTTGCGGCGACGCCGGAGGCCTTCTTGACACCCTGCGGCACCAGCTCCGGCTTGCCGACCTTGCGTTTTCCTTCCGAAGTGCGGTGGTCGCGAATCTGTACCAGTTCGCCGCTTTTGTCGACTTCGACGACAAACGCGATGGGCTTGCTCTCGAATCCGATCGGCGCGGGCCGCTCGGATGGGTCGGGCGACTTGCTGCGGCGGTCGTAGAGATCGGCGAGCGCGTGCAGGATCATCCGACTACCTCCGGGCTGTCCCAAGGCGGTACGTTGAGGACGCCCTCGCGGATCCGGGCCCGGAAGAAGCGCGGCCTCGGATCGGAAGGCGTGGCGAAGTCCATGTCATAGAGCATCCAGCCCAGATCTGCATCCAGTGTCGCAAGCGGGACTGGCTCCGCGGACAGGTCGTCCACCAGGCGGAAACGTGCGGAAAACTCCCGGCAGCCGAGATAGGGCTGGTTGACGCATTGTCCCTTGGACGCGCGGCGGCGGAACATCTCGGCGAACTTGCCTGGCGCATCGCCGCTGGCTGCGCGATCGGTCAGTTCGAAGCGGGCGTGGAGACGGTAGCGCACGTCGCGCAGAAACAGGCCGGCACGCTGCTGGCGCTCGTCCTCGATATGCAGGGCGAGTTTCGCCGATCCCCCATGCATCACCGTTTCCGCATTGCGGGTCGAAACGACGCCAGCCACCTCGTTTCGACGCAGGTTGACCCAGCGCACCGGCGACAGCACCTCGATGCGCTCGACCTGCCAGCGGATCGCCGGCTTCCACAGCACGGCCTCGAACACCGCCCGCGCTGCAGACGGTGTAATCAGGTCGTAGGACACCCGTTCGGCCTTCATCTCGGGGCGCGTGAAGCAGGCGAATTCGCCGCGTACATCAAGACAAAACCCTTGCATCGATCACCTCGTCAGACCATGAGTGCTCTATTGCCACCCGCTGTATCGAGAAGCAAGCCGAGCGTCGCGTCGTACTGCACTTCGGATATCAGCGCCCAGAACTCCGGCAGCACTTCCTCGATGTCTCCGGCGTGCCGCATGTGTTCGAACTGCCAGCGTGGCAAGGACACGACGAAGCGCTGAAGGCTCCGGAACAGCCCGCGTGATGGCCCCTGCTTGCGCAGCGCCGCCAGCAGGCCGGCGAATCGTTTGTCATCAGGGTCGCTGCTATAGGGAACGAGGATGCCGATCTGGTCGTCTGCTACCAGGCGGAAGCGGTCCGCGGCATCGCGAATCGCCACCACGCCTCCTGAGGAATCGGGTTTGAGCAGTCCGTTGATATCGTGCCGATCAAGCTCGCAGTCGCGATAGAATGCTTCGAAGTACCGTGCAAGAAGCCCCGGGTCCAGCGGATCGCCCCGGTAGCGCCACAGCAGCGAGCGGGTGATCTGTTCGCCCAGCTTGAGGAGACCGGGCGGGGCGCCTTTCGGCGGGACGAAGATATGCAGCCTGCCCTCGGGCAGGTGCCCCTCACGGTTGCAGCGACCCGCGGCTTGCGCGATCGAATCCAGGCCTGCCATTGCACGGAAGACGACGGGAAAATCAATGTCGACACCAGCCTCGACAAGCTGCGTGCTGACCACTCGGAGCGGTTGCGCCTGGGCATCATGGCGGCGCGTTTCGAGCCGCTCTTTGATAAGTGCGATGGTGTCCGCACGGTGGGCGCCACACATCAGGGCGGACAGGTGCACGCTACCGACGGGGAGCAGGGCATGCAGTGCACGGGCGTCGTCGCGACGGTTGACAATGGCCAGCACGCAGTCCTCGGCGACGATTCGCTCAGCCAGTGCCTCCCAGGTGGTTGGCGTCTGGAGGTCTTCAGGGCGTGTGACTGTCACGCGCTTGAGCGCGCGATACAGCGGCTGCGGATCGCCCACGATCTCCCGCGCGTGGTCGAGGCCTTTGAATGTGGACCCGAACGCCTCGCGTGAGGCCAGTACCGGCTGGGTGGCCGTGCAGAGCACAGCGCTCATTGGGTAGCTGGTGGTGAGCAGGTGCAGTACGTCGACGATCGGCTGGAGATAGTCCGGCGGCAGCAACTGTGCCTCGTCGAGGACGACCACGCTTTGCAGAATGTTGTGCAGCTTTCGGCATCGGCTTGTTCGGGCCGAGAACAGCGACTCGAAGAACTGGACATTGGTGGTGACGACGACGGGCGCATCCCAGTTTTCTGAAGCAAGGCGCGAGCGCTGGGTTTCGTGCTCAGGATCGAGGTTGCTGTGATGCTCGACCACAGCGTTTCCGAATATGCCGCGGAAGACGTCCGCGGTCTGCTCGATGATGCTGGTGTAGGGGATGACGTAGATCACCCGCCGGAAGCCGTGATGCAGCGCGTGGTCCAGTGCAAAGGCCATGCTGGACAAGGTCTTGCCGCCGCCGGTTGGCACCGTGAGTGTGAACAGTCCTTGCGGCGCCCCGGCAGCCTGGCGGCATTCGGCCAGCACTTCGGCACGGATACGGTTCACGGCACTGTCGGCCTGGAACGCCGCAAGGTGCCGGTCGAGCCCGGCCTTGATATCGGAGAGCGGGGAGAAGTCGCCGCGTACGGACGCACTCGCCGGATCGCCGAAGGCTTCACTGTCGAGCACATCGGCATCGACGAGGCACGAGAACATCATTCTCAGGTACAGCGCAAAGGGGCGACGAGCGGGATCGTCGTGGCCTGGAATTCTGGGAAAGGGCGGCGGCTCCCGATCGAGGATCGATTCTGGAGGTTCGCCTGCCATCGCCTTGACGAGCCGCCCCGCCTTGCGGGAGCGATCAAGTCGTTCAACGAGATCCGCCGCGTCGTAGAGGCCGTGATGATGGGCGGCGATGAGCTGGGCGAGGATCTTGCCGCAGGGGCCGAGCCGGTCCATTGCGAGAAGTGCGCCGGCTGCCGAGTGGTCGACCCGACGCCCGACGCCTTCGATACTGGCGTTCTCGCGCTCGACATCGATGCCGTTGGCATCCAGGAGGTAGCGCTGGAAGTCGGCTGCGTATTTGCCGAGGTCGTGCCATAGGCCGGCCAGCGCTGCCAGTTCGCCGGACCCGATCGGTGCTGCGAAGCGCCCGGCGCGTTCCGACACGCCGGCCAGGTGATCTTCAAGGGGCTGGAAACGCCATTCGCCCCCGGGCGACTTGATTGCTCTTGCAAACGCCATGGGGTAATCCCTGTTCCGCTGGCAAGACTAGCGCATATCGCTGTCTCAGAGGGTGAGACAGGCAGCCAATCGCGAAAGAATGCACCCTGCCACTTGGCCTATTGTTCCCATGCCTTTGGTTGGTATCGCCACGCCCTTGGAGGCGTAGAATCCGCCGGGATGTCCTGGATTCGACTGAAGGTGTGACATGCGTGCAATTCCGTTTCTCCTGGCCATGCTGCTTGTCGGCTGCGGGCCGTCCCCGGACGCCCCCTCCGCCGCCGCACCGCCCCAGGCGGAGGCTGACCGGCCCCACCTGTTCGACACCCTGGGCCCGTTCTCGCGGCCGGGCGTCAGCGCCGATGCCATGGCGCAGCGCTGGTTCGACCAGGGCCTGATCCTCGCCTACGCCTTCAATCACGACGCCGCCGGCCGCGCCTTCGCCGAGGCTGCGCGGCTCGATCCCGACTGCGCCCTGTGCATCTGGGGCCAGGCGCTGGTGCTGGGGCCGAACATCAATCTGCCGATGCTGGAGGAGGCCTTCGAGCCGGCCTACCGGCTGTCGCAGCAGGCGCTGGCGATGGCCGATCGTGCCAAGCCGGTCGAGCGCGCCCTGATCGAGGCGTTGGCCCTGCGCTACGCCTGGCCGGCGCCGGACGATCGCACGCCGCTCGACCGCGCCTATGCCGAGGCGATGGCCCAGGTGGTGCGCAACTTTCCCGACGATCTCGACGTCGCCACCATGTATGCCGAGGCGCTGATGGACCTGGTGCCGTGGGCGTACTGGAGCCGCGAGGGCGAGCCCAGCCCCTACACCGCCGACATCCTCGCCACTCTGGAATCGGTACTGGCGCGCAACCCGGACCACATCGGCGCGATCCACTACTACATCCACGCCACCGAGGCCGGTCCGCAACCGGAGAAGGCGGAAGTCCCGGCCGACCGTCTGGCTGCGCTGTCGCCTGGCGCCGGTCACCTGGTGCACATGCCGGCGCATACCTACATGCGCATCGGCCGCTACCACGATGCCTCGCTGACCAACATGAAGGCCACCGATGCCGACGCCGCGTTCATGACCTATTGCCGCGGTTCGAGCGGCGTCTATCCGATGGGCTACATCCCGCACAACTGGCATTTCCTGTCGATGAGCGCGGGCCTGGAAGGTGCCAGCGGCATCGCCCTGCGCGCCGCCGAGCACACCGCCGCGCGCACCGACCGCGACATGCTGGCCGACCTGCACTTCATGCAGCAATTCCTGGTGACGCCGCTGTTCGCCGAGGTGCGCTTCGGACAATGGGACAAGGTGCTGGCGCGCGAAACGGCGCAGGCCGACCTGCCGTTCCCGCGCGCCATCTGGCATTACGCGCGCGGCCGTGCCCTTGCCGCAGGCGGCGAGGCCGATGCCGCCGGGCGCGAGCTGCTGGCGCTGGAGGCGATTGCCGCCGACCCGGAGATGGCGACCATCATGGTCTCCGATCTCAACAACGCAGCATCGGTGCTTGCGGTGGCCGAGCACAGCCTGCGCGGCATGGTGCTGCGTGCCGATGGCGACCTGCAAGGCGCGGCCGAGTCGCTGGCCGAAGCGGCGCGGCTTGAGGACCTGCTCAACTATTTCGAGCCGCCGGACTGGCCGCTGCCCAATCGCCACCTGCTGGGTGCGGTGCTGCTTGAAGCCGGCAAGCCGGCCGAAGCCGAGGCGGTGTACCGCGCCGACCTGCGCGTATTCCCGAAGAACGGCTGGTCGCTGTATGGCCTGGGTCTGGCGCTCGGCGCACAGGACCGTGAGGACGAGGCCGAGGTGGTGTGGGACGCCTTCGCCGAGGCCTGGGCGCATGCCGACGTGAAGCTCGCGTCCTCGCATTTCTGAGGTCGGGGACCGGTTTTGCGCAGACAGTCGGCGGTGGGCTGTCTGCTACACTCCGGTTCGAGGTATCGAGCATGAAAACCTACACTGCGGTCGTCGAAAGGTGCACGGAATCCGGGCTGTACGTCGGTTACGTTCCTGGATTTCCCGGCGCCCATTCGCAGGGGGACTCGCTTGACGAGCTCCAGGAGAACCTGAGGGAAGTCATCGAGATGCTGTTGGAGGATGGCGATCCCGGTGTCGAAGCAGTGTTCGTGGGTACGCAGCAGATCGCGGTTGCCTGATGGATGAGTAGCTTGCCGGTCCTGAAGCCGCAGGAGGTCGTTCGTCTGCTCGAACGGCAGGGCTTCGTCGAGTCGCGGCAGCGGGGATCGCACAAGCAGTTTCGACATCCGGACGGCCGCGCCACCACCGTGCCGTTTCACCAGGGCCGCGACATTTCCCCCGTTCTCCTGCGCAAGATCGCGCAGGACATAGGTGTTGTACCCGAGGATCTGCTTGAACGCTGATCGGGCTTCGGACGCCTGGCCTGTATTCGAGATGGCTCGATCGATTCGCGTCTCTGGTCCGACGCGGTCCGCAGGACCAATTGCAAGCCCTCGAATCTCCGGCGTCATGTCCATTCGCGATCTTGGCTAAACTTGGCGCCCCGCGGAAACCGCAGTCGACCATGACCGCACGCCACACCGTCCTCACCGGTATCACCACCACCGGCACGCCGCATCTCGGCAACTATGTCGGCGCCATCCGCCCCGCCATCGCATCGAGTCGCGACGTGCAGGTGGATGCGTTCTTCTTCATGGCCGACCTGCATGCGCTGATCAAGTGCGGCGATCCGGACCGGCTGGCGCGTTCGACGCTGGAGATCGCCGCCACCTGGCTGGCCTGCGGGCTGGATCCCGAACGCGTCACCTTCTACCGGCAGTCCGATGTGCCCGAGGTCAGCGAGCTGACCTGGCTGCTCACCTGCGTCACCGCCAAGGGGTTGATGAACCGCGCCCATGCCTACAAGGCCGCGGTCGACGCCAACCTCGCCGAGCAGCAGGACGCCGATGCCGGTGTGAGCATGGGCCTGTACAGCTACCCGATCCTGATGGCGGCCGACATCCTCATGTTCAACGCGCACAAGGTGCCGGTGGGGCGCGACCAGGTGCAGCACATCGAGATGGCGCGCGACATTGCCCAGCGCTTCAATCACCTGTTCTGCACCAAGCGTCCGTTGCTCGTGCTACCCGAAGCCGTGGTCGACGATAACGTGGCCACGCTGCCCGGACTCGACGGGCGCAAGATGTCGAAAAGCTACGACAACTTCATTCCGCTGTTCGCCGGCGGCACCAAGGCGCTCAAGGAGTCCATCCTCAAGATCGTCACCGATTCGCGCGAACCGGGCGAACCCAAGGATCCCGACAGCAATGCGTTGCTGCCGATCTATCGCGCCTTCGCCGGCGATGCCGACGCGCAAACCTTTGCCGCCGACCTGCGCGCCGGGCTGGCCTGGGGCGAGGCCAAGCAACGCCTGTTCCAGCGTCTGGATGCCGAGATCGCGCCGATGCGTGCGCAGTACGACGCACTGATGGCGCGCCCGGACGAGATCGAGGACGTGCTCAGGGGCGGCG
>DAOMOD010000078.1:0-6134 GCA_035444205.1 Lysobacteraceae bacterium | reverse complement strand
CCGCCGCCACCACCAAGCTGGCCATGCCCATCTTCAAGCAGTACCGCGAGGCCGACGGCCGTTTCCATTTCAAGCTGGACGACGGCCAGGGCCGCACGCTGTTGCAGAGCGGCGGTTACGATTCGCCGCAGGAAGCCGGTCAGACCATCGCACGCATCCGTGCCGCGCGCGCGCTCGGCGACGACGACTCGGCCCTGCTTGCCGACGGCGCCAGTGCGGCTGAAGTGGAGCGCGCGCTGGCCATGCTGGCCGCAGCCGAGGCCGCCAAGGCACGCGACTGAGGCCACCCGCGGGCGACGCCCGGCTTCTTGTAGGAGCCCACCCTGTGGGCGACCGCGACATGCTTGCAGAGTGCGGCGACGGTCGCGCCTCACGGCATGCCTTCGGGGTATGGCTCGTGTAGGAGCGGCGAAAGCCGCGATGGCCCATCGTTCGGTTGAAACGTCTGATCGCGGCTTTCGCCGCTCCTGCAGTGGCGCGGCTCTTGTAGGAGCCCACCTTGTGGGCGACCGCTGGCTGGCAGTGAACCGCACGGATGGTCGCGCACCGGGTGCGCTCCTACGCAAGCGATGGCTGGCGCCGCGTTGGTGGGTGACCATCGCATGGCTTCGAGGCACTTGGATGGCCCCGCACGCGGCGGACTGCCATGCCGGGCGCGTAGAATGCCGCCATGGACAGCGCCAACGCTGAAAGCCTGATCGCGCGCGTCGTGGCGGCACTCGCCGAACCCAGCACGCTGCTGCAGTGGGCCATCATCGCTGCGATCCTCATCTCCGTGCTGGCTGTGCGCACGCCCTTGCGCGGCGCGGGCGAAGGCTGGCGCCCGGCCCTCAGGCAACGCCTGGCAGTGCCTGCGGCGGTGGCGCTGGCGTCGCTTCTCGGCGCCACCACCCTCGGCCTGCTCGATCGCCCCCGTGCGCTGGTCGAACTCACTGCGGCGCTGGCCGCCTCGCTGTTCCTGATCCGCCTGCTGGTGCACGCGCTCGACCGCGTGATGCGGCCGGGGCCGATGCTGCGCGCCTTCGAACACACCGTCAGCGGCGTGGTGTGGGCCGCGGTGGCGATCTGGCAGATCGGCTGGATGCCGGCCGTGGTCGGCTTTCTCGACGAGGTCGCGCTGACGCTGGGCGAGGCGCGGGTGTCGCTGCTCGATGCCTTCAAGGGCCTGCTGGTGGTCGCCATTCTGCTGTTCCTTGCCGCCTTCGTCGCGCGTCTGCTGGAGCGGCGGCTCATGGCCGCCGACCAGGTGTCGATCAACCTGCGCGTCGGCCTGGTCAAGGTCACCCGCTTCCTGCTGATCCTGGTGGCGCTGCTGGTCGCGCTGAACGCAGTCGGCATCGACCTGACCACCCTCACCGTGTTCTCCGGCGCGGTCGGCGTCGGCATCGGCTTCGGCCTGCAGCGCATCGCCTCGAACTTCATCGCCGGCTTCATCCTGATCATGGACCGCTCCATCCGCCAGGGCGACGTGATTTCGGTGGGCGACACCTTTGGCTGGGTCAAGGCGCTACACGCGCGCTACGTGGTGGTGTGCAACCGCGACGGCGTCGAGATGCTGATTCCCAACGAGAACCTGATCACCAGCGAAGTCGTCAACTGGAGCTACTCCGACAGCAACGTGCGGGTGAAGGCACCGGTGTCGATCAGCTACAGCGACGATCCGGAAGCCGCCATGGCCATTATGGTCGACGTGGGCAAGGCGCATCCGCGCGTGCAGAAGCATCCCGAACCGGTAGCGCGCCTGATGGCCTTCGGCGACAACGGCATCGAACTCGAACTGCGCGTGTGGATCGACGACCCGCAGGACGGCATCAACAATATCCGCTCCGAACTGTTCGTCGAGATCTGGAAGCGCTTCATGGAAGCCGGTATCACCATTCCCTATCCACAGCGCGATGTGCATGTGACGACGGTGCCGGATGGGTGGGGGCCGGAAAGGGCCTAGCGTCGCAGTGCTTGCAAGCGATAGAGTCGAAGCACAGCTTTCGTAGCTTTCGTAGGTCGGGGTAAGCGCAGCGCACCCCGACAACGCCACCATGATGGGTCTGCTGTTGGGGTGCGCCGGCGCTTACCCCAACCTACGGGTTCGACTGCTTCTCGCGGACGAGCAGGTCACCACATCGCTAGAACGAACAGCCGTAGGATGGCGCCAGCGTGCCGACAGCAGCCCCACGGGGTCGACGACGGCGGCATGGTGATGCCGCCCTACGGGGTGCCGCGAGCCGTAGGTCGGCATCACCATGCCGACATCAACGCTTGGCCCGGATGCCGCGCGCTTACCCCGACCTAAGTTTCGTTACGTTCAGTGGCGTAGCCCGGGTAAGCGCAGCGCACCTGGGACAGGAACGAGGTAGCGGCGAAGATGTGCTTCTGTCCCCGGGTGTGGCCTGCGGCCTTACCCGGGCTGCCTGTTGATCAGTACGGCAACGCCAGATCATCCAGCGCCGCGCGCAGGAAGCGTGCGGCTTCGCCGCCGGTGGCGGCTCGGTGGTCGAAGGTGAGCGACAGCGGGATGACGCGGTGGGTTTCGATGCCGCCCATCACCGGTGCAGGGTACAAGTTGCCGGCGGCAGAGAGCTCTTCGCACAGTAGCGATTGACGTGGCAAACAGGGGGGGGGTAGACTGCCGCCGCCAAATCCGAGCTGGTTTGGTAGCAATCTGAACTCAAGGAACAAAGGAGAGGAAGAATGAGCAAGTGGTTGAAGGGTGTAGCTCTGTCTGCGATGATGATGTTTGGTGCCTCAGCACCGCAGCCAGCGCAGGCTTGGGATTGTGTCTTTGGTGTTTATCGAGTATGCAACGGCGCTGGTCAGTGCGTTGACCTTCCTGCCATGAGGTGCTGTGACCGGTTCGGGAATTGTGAGATTTTCATCCTGCTTTGATGTGCTACCGGTATTCGGAAGGGCCCTTGTCAGCGAAATCTGACCGGGGCCTTTCCGTTTGGGCGAATTCCAATTGCGTATTCGATTTTCCGTAGTTCCGTTATGTCTTGCTGTACTTGCAGTGCAGTTCGTTGGTGCGGCTGTTCACCAGATGTCGCCGCGCCTTGTCCAAGGACTACAAGAGCCCAGGGACCTGTATAGAGTCTTTCGCGACGACGAACTCGACGGATGGGTCGCGTGGCAGAGCATCAAGCGCCAGCGATGGATCGAAATTGGTGCGGCACATCCCGTTGCTGCGATATGGACGCAGGATCTGTTTGTTGAGAACGATATCCAGCTCTCTGCAAAACGTAGGCTCGCTCTTTGCATCAATGATTGTTGGTCGGTGCTGCAACCAGGCCCAAACTTCCTGGGTCGATATGCTCAGCCAGGGGAAGTCGTGATCTCCCAGAGGCTTGCCCAGCTTTTGTATGGCGGTCCGCGCGAAGCACTCGGCAGGCCATTGCATGCTTCTGGAACAACTGGCGTCAAGATGTCTCTGGTCGTTGGGGGTGTGCTTCCGCCGGATTTTCTTGGTACTGACTTCGCCGAGGAAATTGATATATGGGTGGAGTGGTCCGAATGGCCGGAGCTCGTGGCGCCGATGGCGGCCGGCGAAGGTTTCGCCCAGGACTTCATTACTCCAAGAAGCGTCGTTGCGCGGGCATCATCCCCAGCGGATCGGACTGCTGTCAGCACAGTGATCTCTCAGGACTTGGTGGCTGATCGGAACCTGGACACGCCTGTCGCCGTGAAGCTGACCCGACACCTGGGCGGCAGTCCGCGACTGGCAGAGCAGCGAGATCAAAGGATAATGCTCCTGAGTTACATGGGTATCGCACTTCTGGCGCTCGGATTCTCTTTCGTTGTTCGAGATCGGCTGCATGAGTTGGACTGTCGGTCCAGTGAGATTGCCATTCGCTCGGCGCTGGGTTCCAGTCGCTACCACTCCATGGTCATGTTGACGAATGAATCATTTCGCCGGCACGTGACCGCATTCGTGCTTGCATCAGCCATCCTGGTTGCGGCCCTACTTGCCAGTTCCGAATGGAGCAATGAAGCGCTGGGGAGTTTCGCATTCACAACAGTAGGCGCAGGGCTGCTCGGAGGGGCGCTTTTTGTTCTGCTAAGCACAGGCACCTTGTTCGCGATCGACTTCGCTTGGCTTGAACGGTATCGCCGATCCAGTTCTAACGCCATGAATGCGGCAGTCAGGCGTTCAGGCGCGCTTGATAGAGCGGCGGCAGTGCTCTCGTGCAGTGCGGCCTGCATCGCGCTGCTTCTATGCGGCGGTGCATTGGATCGAGTCGCCAAACTCACGACTGTAGATCATGGGTTCAAGAACCTGCAAGTTCTGGAACTTATGATCGTTCCGCCGGACGCTACGATGGGTGTAGGTCGGATTCAGGATCAGCGCGAAGCATTGGTACTTTCAAGTCTACTCCAATCAGAAGTGGGCGATCCTGTAGCGTATGCTACAAGTGGGCCATTTGGCGGCGCGATAGGCGAGGTGCGCGTACGATCGACCAGTCACGCACCAATCCTCGGAGAGCCACCACGCATAGGATTCAATGCAGTCGATCCATCGTATTTCTCGTTGCTTGGATTGGATGTTTCTGGAGAACAGGCGTGGAGACACGTCGGTGCGAGCGGCGCTTGGGCGAACATGGCGGCGGCGCAGGCATTGGGGCTTGATCCTGGCGAGACGGGCCAGACACTTCATGTGGAGCATGCGTTTACTGGTGAATCCGGTCCCTTGCGAGTCGAACGCTGGATTCCCAACGCTCAGTTTCGTGCTCCCATGGGGTCGGCGGTGCCGACAATCTACGTGAGGGTGTCGAAATTGCGGGATGTGAACGTGGTGCTGGTCGGCAGCACATCGGCCCCGCAAGAGGCAGTGCGGTCTCGAGTCGAGCGAATCGTGCAAACGCTGCTGCCCAACTTTCGCGTGATAAACAGGGGTCTTTTTGAATCCCAGGTGATCGACGCGATGCAGACCGACCGCGTTCAGGCTTCTTGGGCGATATTTTTGGCCGCCATCGCGCTCGTACTGGGACTTTGCATGGGTGCGGTGGATGTCTTGCGCGCGATTGCCCGGTCAGCGCGGAGCCTTGCGATAAGGTTCTGTTTGGGTGCGCGTGTATCTACATTGCTGGCTGAGTGGGCGGTTAGATCGTTAGTATTCTGGACCTTGGTTGCAGTGCTTAGCGTTATAGCCTGGCGTTACCTGCAAGGTGAGGTCGAGTGGATCGCACTGCTTGAGTGGAAAGGCGCACTTGGCTGGATTGGCCTTGGTTTAGCTTGCTTGTACGTCATCGAATTCGCTGCGACGTGGACAAAGCTGACGAAATTGCAGCGTACAGATCTTGCCAGACGACTTGGTGTTTGATGTCGAATGAATTTTTGGATGTAATCGCTTGATCGTCTGAAGCCACGAGGTGTGTCTAGCCGGTCTCGACCATTCCCAGAACTGAACAACTGTAAGGAGCACAATTAATGAAACTCATGAAATCGCTAGGTTTGGCAGTTGCCGTTGCATCAGGATGGATCTTCAGTCCCGTGCTCGCATCTGATGCGAATGCCGGGAGTTGCCGGATGGTTGAGGAACGCACTATCCAGCTTTTCGACTATATCCAGATGCTTCGCTCGACCATTCAGCCAGGGGAGGCGGGTTCGGGTATTCGCCTGCGATTTCCCAAGACTCTTGTCTTCGGCGAGGACTCGCAGTTGATCGGTACGTTCTGGGGTGGTGAGCCGCGAGCATTGGCTGAACTTGCGGCTCATGCGGGCGAGCCTATCGGTGCTTTCGACGTGTCAGGCGTGCTTGATGCGACCGACTCATCTGGAGGGAGCGTGGATGAGAGCGGATGCGCTGATTCCGTGGGCGGCAATACAGTTGTACTGTTTACCGACAACAGTGACTCATGCGGTCTCTGTGTTTCGTTGCCGAAGACCTATCGTGAGTCGCTCGCAGATATCGACGGACCTGTCCGGCTGATTGTGGTAAGTGTTCTGGGAGGAGGTACATTCGTGCCCGCTTCAAGGTAGCAACTCCGTTGCCGTGACCTTGGTGGCGCCGGTGGGTGCGCTGGAAAGCCGAAATTCGCCGGGACACGAACCAGTTGAGTCCATGGCCTCAGTTCGCGGCAGACAGCCTTCAGTACGGCAACGCCAGATCATCCAGCGCCGCGCGCAGGAAGCGTGCGGCTTCG
>DAOMOD010000077.1:0-18330 GCA_035444205.1 Lysobacteraceae bacterium | reverse complement strand
AGCCCGGACAAGCCGATCGGCTGCTTCCTGTTCGCCGGGCCCACCGGCGTCGGCAAGACCGAGGTCACCCGCCAGCTGGCCATGCAACTCGGTATCGAGCTGATCCGCTTCGACATGTCCGAGTACATGGAGGCGCATTCGGTGAGCCGCCTGATCGGTGCGCCTCCCGGCTACGTCGGCTTCGACCAGGGTGGCCTGCTCACCGAGCAGATCACCAAGCACCCGCACAGCGTGCTGCTGCTGGATGAGATCGAGAAGGCGCACCCGGACGTGTTCAACATCCTGCTGCAAGTGATGGACCGCGGCGCCTTGACCGACACCAACGGGCGCGAGGCCAACTTCAAGAACGTGATCCTGGTGATGACCACCAATGCCGGCGCGGTGCAGGCATCGCGGCGCAGCATCGGTTTCGTCAAGCAGGACCACAGCACCGACGCCATGGAGGCGATCCGCCGCACCTTCACACCGGAGTTCCGCAATCGCCTGGACGCGGTCATCCAGTTCCACCCGCTCGATTTCGAACATATTCTGCGCGTGGTCGACAAGTTCCTGATCGAACTGGAAACGCAGCTTCATGAGAAGGGCGTGACGGTGAATGTCGAGGCCGAAGCGCGGCATTGGCTGGCCGAGCACGGATTTGATCCGCAGATGGGCGCCCGGCCCATGGCGCGGGTGATCCAGGAGCACATCAAGCGCCCACTGGCCGACGAACTGCTGTTCGGCCGGTTGAGCAGCGGCGGACGCATCCGCCTGCACGTCGAAGACAACCAGCTCAAGGTCGACATCGAAGCCGAGGCAATCGCGCCGGTCGAGGGTTGAGGTGGATCGCTGTGCCGCCAGGCCCGGAGCGGAGCAGGCTCAGCTCCGCGAGAACATTGCGGCAGCGGTCAGGCGCGGATTTCGAAATCCGGGTGCTCGTTCAATGTGCCGTCCGCCTCCAGCACCGCGTACCTGGCGCGGTCGGGGTCGAACAACACCGGAATGACCGGCTGGAACGCAGGGCGTCTGACGAACTTGAGGTCCCAGCCGAAACGCTCCAGCTCGCGCAGGGTAAACAATTGTTCGTCGTTGAGCAGACGCTCGAGTTCATGCGCGGCCTGGCTCTTCAGGCGACGCCGTTCGGCAACTATCATGAATCCCCCGATTCAGGTTTGCGCCCGGAGAGGGTACGTCATCCGCCGGCACCGGAAACGTGAACAAGTGTCAACCGTCCTTTGCGGAGGCATGCTACGCTCGACCGCCCCACCCACCCCGGAGCAAGACCATGGCCCTGTGGAAAGACAGCAGCCCCAAGCCCACCACCCCCGATGAGCGCCCGCGTTTTCTCGCCGACGTCGATCCCTCCCCTGCCGCCGAGACGAAATCCATGTCCAACATCAGCGATGCTTCGCTCAACGAATCCCTGATTGCCGCCGACCTCACCATCGAGGGCAAGATCCACGGCAGCGGGCACGTGCGCCTGGCCGGCAAGTTCAAGGGCGACGTCGACGTGCAGGGCGATCTCACTGTCGAAGCCGGCGCCAGCCTGACCGGTGGGGTGCGCGCCAAGAAGGTGGTCATTGCCGGCGAAGTACAGGGCAATATCGATGCCACCAGCGTGGAGCTGCTGAAGACCGGAGTACTCAACGGTGACCTCAAGGCCGCTTCACTGACGGTGGCCGCAGGTTCGCGCATGCGCGGCCAGGTGGAATTCGGCTGGAACGACACGGCTTCTTCCGCTGCGCGCAAGCCGTCGCGTCCTGAGGTGGTCGGAGAAAGCAGCCAGGCCCTATGAGCGACGGCGCCACCCGGGAGTGTCCGCACTGCCGCGCCACCATTCTCGCCAGCGCGGCGGTGTGCCCGCAGTGCAGGCACCACCTGCGCTACGAAACCGGCGGCAGGCGCACAGCTGCGGCCGCGCTCACCGCGTTCAGTGTCGAGGGAAGCTTTCGCCAGCCCACCGAGCAGGGTGCGACCGAGTACAGCGTGGTGGTTTCGATCAAGGACGAGCGCGGCAAGGAGATTGCACGCCAGGTGGTCGGTGTCGGCGCCCTGCAGCCTGACGAACTGCGCAGCTTCTCGCTGGCCGTAGAGGTGACCCGGGGCAAGGCCTGACGCACGCGGGGATCTCAAGGAGCGCTTGGATGGAGCAGGATCGGACGGGCATCGAGCATCTCAAGCTCGACCGCGATATCGAAGTGGGCCGCAGCGGCGACCTGCGCCGCACGCAGCAGGGCAGGGGCCTGTGCCTGTCCGGAGGCGGTTACCGTGCGTCGCTGTTCCATCTCGGCGCACTGTACCGGTTGCACCAGCTCGGGCTGCTGCAGGATGCGCAGACCGTAAGCGCGGTGTCGGGCGGAAGCATCGTTGCCGCCTGGCTGATGGCACGGTTTCTCGCGCTCAGGGAGTCGCCGCAGCAGTGCTTCGCGACATGGTGCGCAGGAGTCGACTTCCGCGCCGAAATCGTCGAGCCTTTCCGTGAGGTCGTGGCTCGCGATATCCGCACGTTCGCCGTGTTGCGTACGCTCGGGCGCAACTGGCGCAATCCATCCGCTCGGGTCGAGCATCTCGAACGGGCCTACAGGCGTTTCCTGGGCGACATCGTACTGGATGAACTCCCCGATACGCCGCGCGTGGTGCTGTGCGCCACCAACCTCAGTTTCGGCGTCAACTGGGAGTTCTCCAAGGAACGTGTCGGCGACTACCTCAGCGGCTACCTGCGCCAGTCAGGCAGCATTCCCCTGGCACGTGCGGTGGCCGCCTCGTCGAGCTTTCCACCGGTGTTCGGGCCGGTCCTGGTGCGTGCCTCGGCTGATGATTTCGAGCGCGGTCGCTACCGGGGCGACGACGCCGATACGCTGCGTGCCCACATCGAGCTGAGCGATGGCGGCGTGTACGACAATCTGGGTCTGGAGCCCGTGCTTCGCCGCTGCCGCGAGGTGCTGATATCCGACGCCGGAGCACCTTTCGCCTTCGTGGTGGGTCGCAACTACCTGCGCCGGCTGCTGCGCTATACCCAGGTCATCGGCAACCAGGCGGCTGCGCTGCGCCGGCGGCTGTTCTTCACCCTGCGCCGTCTGGGCGAACTGGAAGGCGCCTACTGGAGTCTCGGCGCAAATCGCGACGCCGGCGCCTTCGGCTACTCGGAAGGCCTTGCCGAACAGGTGTTGGCACGCGTTCGTACCGACCTCGATCATTTCGGCGATGCCGAGTTCGAGATCCTGGTGAACCACGGCTACTGCAGTTGCGAGGATGGGCTGCGCGAGGACGGCGCTCCGCTGCGTCCGCTCGAACCCGCGCCGAACTGGCCGTACCCGCAGTGGGCTGGCGAGGACGCAGTACGTGAAACACTGCGCAACAGCCACCGGCGTTTCCTGCCGTCGCGCTGGTGGCGCGGCTGATCAGCGCGATCCAGGGGCGGCACAGCTCGGCGCGTGGGGATCGAGCAGGGCAAGACGCACGGCACTGGCCAGCGGCTCGCCTTTTCGACGCAGCGACTGGTAGCGATCGACGCAACTGGATGGACAACAGGCGCCGCCGCGTGCGGCAGAGCAGGGCGCGATGGATGCAATGCAGGCGTCCATGCGCTGGGCGTTGCCATCGGCGCAGTGGAGAAACCGTTCCGAACAGGCGGCCATGAGGCGCTCGTCCACCGGCGCATGCGCGCGCGGCGTTGCCGCCAAGTCAGGCTGGCGCTCCGCGGGTGGGGACTGCCTGGAGGGAGAAGATGCCCTGGGCGGGGTTGCGGCGACGTCGCAGGGGCGATCCTGAAACGCCAGCGAGCCGTCTGCCGCGCGACAACGATGGATGTCTCCAGCGCCGGCAAGGGCCACGGCCATGAGCAAGCCTGTGATCATGCCGGCATTCTGCCAGCGGCTTTCCGCCATCGCCGCCCCAGTCGGCACAATGCCACAATCGTTCACCCGGAGTCGTCTTCCGTCTCCGCGTCCTCCGGCACGGGCTCCTGTTCCGGTTCCGCATCCAGGTCCTGTCCGGATGTGGATTCTTCTTCTGCGTCCTGATCGTGGTCCTGTTCGGCAGCGGGTTCGATTTCCGCTTCGGGTGCCGGTACCGCGTCCGTGGTCTCTGTCGCAGCCTCGTCCGTGACATCAGTCGGGACGTCGAATTCCTCGTCCGTGACATCAGTCGGGACGTCGAATTCCTCGTCCAGACCCGGCGGAAAGTAGTGCTGAAGCATGCTGGCGGCTGCTTCGCGCCAGGCACCGAAGCTGTGCCCCTGGTGCAGGTAGACCATGGTGGACGACAGGCCGCTGCGCTCGAACCATGCATGCAGCGTGCGCGTGTCCTTGAGCACGTAGCCCTCGTAGGTGCCCGCGCTCATCCATACACGAAGATCGCCGCCGGGTGCACGACGACCGCTGAACCACGGTTCCATGTGGTGCACGGGAGCCGTCAGCGAAGGCGACAGCAGGGCCAGTCGGCCGATCACGTCGGGCGCTTCCAGCCCCACGTACAGCGCCGCGCGCCCGCCCGAGGACGTGCCCGCATGGACGCGCCAGCGGGGATCGGCACGGGTGGCATAGGTGGCGTCGACATGCGCCACCACGCGACGCAGGTGGGAGAGATAATCGGGGTTGAACAGATGCCAGGCATCGCGATCGGGTGGGACATCGATCATCACCGCGATGATCGGCTCGATGGCCGCCTCGGCGATCAGGTTGTCGAGCATCGTCGGCAGGCGGATCAGGTCGATCCACGCCTTGGCGTCGGTGGTGAACAGCGTGGAATGGCGGCGCGAGGCGTCGTAACCGGGTGGCAGCTACACATGGATCCGCGGCGTGGCCCATGCGGCCTCGACCGTTTCCACCCGACCACGCGGAATCCCGGGTCGCGGCTCGGCCCAGTGTGGAACCCTGTGTGCCGGCATTGACAGCACCGAGGCCTCGCCGTCGCCGGGGCCGCTCACGATGGTGTCCGGGTTCAGCGGATCGAGGCGTCGCTCGCCGTCTACCAGGAATGCATAGTCCAGCCGTGCGTCGGGTTCGAACCGGAGGCGCAGGTGATACACGAGGCCCTCGCGTGCCATCGGCAGCCCTTCCGGATCCCAGGCGAAGGTGGCGGCGCTCTTGCGTGCGAAGTCGCCCACCAGGCGCACATCGCGTGTGCTCGAATCGCCCAGCCAGACGAAAACCGCGTAGCCCTCCGCGTCGGTGATGGGGAAACCGCTGCGCTGCGACTGGGCGTGCACGAAAGTGTCGAGCAGCTCGCGCCTGTGTTCCTGCGAACTGGCGAGATACGAGGCCAGGAACCGCTCGAAATCCGCCGTGTCCGGCGTCACCGCCAGGGAGGGCGGGGGCGAGAGCGAGAGGGCGACGACGAGCACGGTCAGGGCGAGGTGAAGGCGGATTCGAGTCATGGTTGCCGGTCCGGGGTGCGGTCGGGGAGAAGTGTAGTGTGCGTAACCGTCGGCAGTCGCGCGACGCACATGACCTGGATGGGTGGCACCGGACCGCGATGGCGCTTGCGCGGAAAGCGCCGGGGCCGTAGCGTGCCCCGATGCACTGGACTGACCTGAGACGCTCCTGGTTCCTGCTGCTTCCTGTTCTGGCTGCGCCGGAAGCATCGGCATTCTCCACCGGCTCGCCGATCTGCGAGGTGCATACGCTGCCGCTGATCGAGATGAGCGAGACGCTCGCCAACCCGCCCCCGCAAGGTTGGCATCTGCGTGCATCACGGCGCTTCTTTCATCCCGAGCTGCCGCTTCGCATCGAAGCGCGCAACCCGAACGGCACGCTGCTTGCGCGCGGAATCCTGCTCTGGGCGCGGTCCGGTCCCGCCTCCGGTGCCGGACATTTCGAATTGCCGGCCTCCGGCCGTTTCCAGTACATCCCGGCAGGGGCCGGCTGCGACGGCTGGGCGCTGTCGCACACCGACGGTCTGGCCAAGGCCCAGAGCGAGATGCGCTTCGACTGGATTCCAGGCGATCACGGCACGGCAGTCATCGGCGCATTCCTCATCCAGGACTGCCCGGAGCAAGCGGGCGGCTGTCGCGACCAGCAGGCGCTCACCGAACTTCTGGTCATCGAGCGCGGACTGTTCGCCGACGGATTCGAACCCTGATTCGTCGGATTCGACGGCAGCGCAGCGTAGGGTTGGCTGAGTCCCGCTCAGGACAAACGGTCATTCCCTGGAGATGAACGGTAGAGGCCCTTCCCGCAGCCTGCTGTTTGTGTTTGTGAAAAATTGTGTCAAAGTGCTGTCCAACAAGCTGGTCCAGCGGGGGTGTCATGGGGAAGTCAGGCTCAGGAATGCGAATCAAGCTATTGATTGCATTGGGTTTACTTGTGAGCATGCTGCCGGCGGCGGCGTCTCGGCATATCTTCGGAAGCGGCTTTGACCATGCGCCTGAGGGCCCATACAGCAAGGCGGAGGCCGCCCGCTTCCTGACCCAGGCCAGCTTCGGCCCGACCCTGGACGAGATCGATCGCCTGGGACGCATGGGCTACCACGCCTGGTTCGCCGAGCAGTTTGCCGCGCCACTGTCGCGCCAACTTCCCTTCCTCGACCAGCTGCTGGTCGAGGGCGTGGAAGGAGTGTGGCAGGACAAGCGCCAGGAGATCTGGTGGCGCAACGTGCTCCACGGCAACGACCAGTTGCGCCAGCGCGTGGCTTTCGCGCTTTCGCAGATTCTGGTGATTTCCGACCAGAACGGCGCACTGGAGGGCAATCCCACCGCCATCGCGCACTTCTACGACCTGCTCGGCGAGCACGCCTTCGGCAACTACCGCGAGCTGCTGGAGGACGTCACCCTGCATCCGACGATGGGTCATTACCTGTCGATGTTCAAGAACCGCAAGCCGGACGAGGCCCTCAACATCCGTCCGGACGAGAACTACGCGCGCGAGATCATGCAGCTTTTCTCGGTCGGTCTGTGGCGCCTCAATCCGGACGGCACGCGGATCGATGGCGATCCGGTCGCGCCCGGCGTGCAGCCGGTGCCCACCTACAACCAGCAGACCATCAGCGGTTTCGCCCATGTCTTCACCGGCTGGAACTACTCCACCTGCACGCCGCCGGCGGCGCCGGAGTCCAGCGGAAGCTTCAACTGGTGGCACTGGGTCTGGTGTCCCTCCGGGCCCCCCAATGTCGACTGGCGCCTGCATGCCGGCTGGCGCACGCCGATGCTGCCCTGGGGCGAGGGTACGCCATACGGCGACATCTACCACGCCAGCGCCGGGGACAAGCAACTGCTCGACTATCCCGGCGTGGCCCTTCCCGGTGGCGTGCTGGCGGCCGGCGGTGGTGCCCGTACCAACCTGGCCGCTGCGCTCGACAATATCTTCCATCATCCCAACGTCGGGCCGTTCCTCGGTCGGCTGCTGATCCAGCGCCTGACCACCAGCAATCCTTCGCCGGCCTATGTCGGTCGTGTCGCCGCGGCCTTCCATGACAACGGCAATGGCATCCGCGGCGACCTGGGTGCCACCGTACGCGCCATCCTGATGGATCCCGAAGCGCGCAATCCGGCAATTGCGCCCGACCACGCGGGCAAGCTGCGCGAGCCGCTGCTCAGGATCACCCAGTTGTGGCGCGCTCTGGATGCGCGATCGATCGACGGCCGCATCCGCGAGGGCTGGCCGGAGTGGTACGCCGCGCAGGCGGTCCAGCGATCGCCGTCGGTATTCAACTTCTACCTGCCCGACTACCGTCTGCCGGGCGAAGTGGCCCAGCTCGGTCTGTACTCGCCTGAGTTCCAGATCACCACGGACACCTACATCACGCGACTGACCAACTCGTTGGGCGGCAAGATCCACTGGGCATGGTGGGGCAACCCGGGTGTGGGCGATTGGGATCCGGTGCAGGTCGACCTCAACCGCGATATCGCACTGGCCGAGCATCCGCACCGTCTGATCGAGCGCTACAACCTGCTGTTCATGGCGCGTGCAATGTCGCCGGCCATGTACGACACGCTGGTGGCGCACGTTTCGGGCATCACGCAGAACAACTCGGGCTCCGCCTGGCGACGCTACCGCGTGCAGGATGCGCTGTGGCTGATCCTGACCTCGCCCGAATATGTCGTGGAGAAGTGACATGAGCCGGAGCAATCGACGCGAATTCCTGCAGCGTTCGCTGTGCGCCCTGGCCGGCAGCGCAGCCTTCGGCAGCATGTTCGGCAAGCTGGCGCTGGCGCAGTCGGCAGCGAATCCCGGACGCATGCTGCTTGGCAGCGACTATCGTGCCCTGGTCTGCATCTATCTGTTCGGCGGCAACGACTGCTACAACACCATTGTGCCGCGTGACGGCGCCTATGCCGAATACGCACAGACGCGGACCAACCTCGCGGTTCCTCAGAGCGATCTGCTTCCGCTCACTGCGCTCTCCGGCCCGGACAACGGCGGGCTGTTTGGCCTGCACCCGGAAATGGCGGCCATCCAGCAGATGTTCCACGAAGGAAGGGCCGCGATCGTTGCCAACGTTGGCCCGCTGGTGCGCCCGGTCAACAAGGCGCTCTACAACCAGCCCGGTACGCTGCTGCCGGCGCAGCTCTATTCGCACTCGGATCAGACCGTTCTGTGGCAGACGCCCCGCGCCGACGCGACTACGCGTACCGGCTGGGGCGGGCGCCTGGCCGACATCTTTTCCGCCAGCAACGTCAACCAGGTGTTGTCGATGAACGTTTCGCTGCAGGGCGACAACGTGTTCCAGGCCGGCGAGGACGTGGCACCGTACTTCATGTCCGCGGAAGGAGTCGAGGAGATCGATCTGATCCGCACCGATCTGCCCAACTGCGGTCCCAACGGTCACTGGAATCGGCGTCGCTGCCTCAGCTTCCACGCGCTGCTCAACCAGTCGCACCAGCACCCGTTCGAGCGCGCCTTCGCGGAGAAGACCCGGCGCACCATCGAGACCTCGGCCGAGGTCACCGCAGCCCTGGCGCTGCATCCGGAGAGCGATGCGGTGTTCCAGCCGTTTCGCGATGCCTTCCCCGATGGCATGCCCCACCTCGCCCGCCAGTTGCTGATGATCGCGCGCATGATCCGGGCCCGGTTCGACTTGCAGATGAGCCGGCAGTTGTTCTTCGCAGGACTCGGCGGATTCGACACGCACGACCGCCAGCTCGACGATCATCCGCAGCTGCTGGCCACGCTGTCGCGCTCGGTCAAGGCCTTCTACGACGTGCTGGAGGCCATGGCGCTCTCCGACAGCGTCACTACCTTCACCGGTTCCGAATTCGGGCGCACACTCACCAACAACGGTGACGGCACGGATCACGGTTGGGGAGGGCACCATTTCGTTTTCGGAGGCGGCGTCAACGGCCAGCGCATCTTTGGCCGCATGCCCAGCCTTGCCCTCAACGACAATCCCGACGATGCCGGATGGGGACAGATCATTCCCACGCTGGCGGTGGACCAGTACGCAGCCACATTGGCGAGCTGGTACGGACTGGCGGATGCCGACAGGGACGACATCTTCCCCAACCTGGTCCACATGAACGGTCCCATCCTGTCGATCGAGGGTCCGGATCTCGGCTTCATGCAGACTCCGGGATAGGCCGACTCCAAGCCAGTCCTGCCGTTGCGGATTCGCGGATCCACGACTGCGGTAAACCGCGGCACGCTCGGTGCGTCGGGCGGCGAAGGCGCCGGGAGCCGCAGCGGCGCCGGTCTCTACCTGGTCATCGGGCACATCGAGCTCTGCATCGTTCCAGTCTCGGTCAGGAAGCCTCCCATATCTTGCCGACGCGGTCGGAGCGAGCGCTTCGGTCGCGCCAGGCGGGCGCGTGCGGGCGCGTCCGAAAAACGTTCATGCTCACCGACCAAGGAATGTGCAATGCCTGTGATCCGTCATCTGTTGCCTGCCGTGGCGTTCGTGCTGTGTGCGCTCTGCCAACCTGTCCACGGCAGTGCCGGTCACTATCTAGTTTTCGCGATCGACGAAGAGGGTCGTGCAGAGCCGCTGTTTCATGCACATGCGGCATTCGACCAGCGCAACTGGCCCATGGATCATGCGGCCATGGGGAGGCCGAAGCGCTCGACCGTCGGTGGCTTCAGCGCCAACGCTCGGGCCTACGAGGACGGAGCACTGGTGTTCGCGCGCACCCTGGAATTGCAACCGCTGGCGCGATCCGAGGGCGCGCGTGCCGATGGCTCCATGGCCATCGATATGGTCGACGCCGGCGCCGCTGCCTTTGTGCTCAGGCTTCCAGCCGGCGCCGACCGTCTGCTCATCGATCTGGGTCACGAGGTGCAGGCGTTCGAACTTGACCAACTGGCGAAGTCCGCCGCCACGCTGCCGTTGGCGCACATGGCTGGCGCCTCGCGCGTGGTTGGCAAGCGCATGGCGGGTCCACCGGGCAATCGCCTCGACCTGCTGATCATGGGGGATGGTTACGTCGCCGGGCAGGAGGGGCTGTTCAACGCCCTGGCGGATGAAGTGGAAGCCGAATTCTTCGGTGTGAGTCCGATGCGCGAGTATGCCGGGCTGGTCAACCTGTCGCGGCTCTTCACGCCATCGGCGCAGATGGGCGCCGATCACCCGCCATACATCGCCGCTACCGGAAACTGCACGCACCCGCAATGCTGCTTCGATGCGTCAGCGCAACACGATTTCCTTGCGCCACGCTTTGTCGACACCGCCTTTGATGCCACGTTCTGCGCAGGCTGGCAGATTCATCGCGCGCTCGGAATCAACGTCGGCAAGGTGCTGGCGGCGGCCTCCGCGGTGCCGGATTGGGATGTGATCATGGTGCTGGTGAACGATCCCGTCTACGGCGGCCTCGGCTACATGCGCAGCCCCGATGGAAGCATGCCCGGCATCGCCATCGGTTCGGCCACCGATGGTGCCGTCCAGTTGATGATGCACGAACTCGGTCACAGCCTGATCGGCTTGGGCGACGAGTACGCGATCAACATCGCCAATCCGGGTCCTCCGTATTGCTCGGACCGCGGTGGCGATCGTCCGTGCATGGACAATCACACCGACGTGGATGATCCCGCCGCAGTGAAGTGGCGCGCCTGGTTCGAACCCGGCATTCCGGTTCCTTCTCCGTCGAGTGCGCGTGGCGTTGGGCTGTTCGAGGGAGTCATCCAGTATCCACAAGGGCTTTATCGGCCAACATTCACCGCCTGCCTGATGCATTCCACGGCGTTCAGGGACTTGTGCCCGGTGTGCCGTGAGTCGTTCGTCACAAGCCTGTATTCCGGCCGCTTCGGCGAGCCCGCCGGCGGCATCGACCTGATCGAGCCGGGCACTGAATCGCCGCCCCCGCACACGCCGGTGCCGCACCTGCTCGGCAGCGTGCAGCGCTTCGAGGCGACCGTGATCGCGCCCCAGGTGCAGGGCATCGAACGGCAGTGGCTGCTCGATGGTGAGCCCCTGCCCGGCGCCGCTGGCGACGCACTCGACCTTGAACTGGCCGATGGCATCACCGGCACGCGCACGCTGGAACTGCGGGTGATCGATCGCGGACCCTACCTGAAGTCGCAGCACGCTCTCGATCTCGGTGTGCACTCGCGAGTCTGGACGCTCAAGGTGCTGCCACAGGCCGAGGAGGACTTCGTCATCTGCCCGGCGCTGAGTGGAGCCTGGTACAACGCCGCGACCGCAGGTCAGGGACTGTTTCTCGACGTGTCGGAAGATCCTCGGTTGCTGTTCGGTGGCTGGTTCACCTGGCGCGATGTGGTCGGTGAGCATGACTGGTTCACCCTGCAGGGTGCGTACGCGCTGGACGATCACAGTGTGGTGCTGCCGATCGTGCACAGCGGCGGCGGCCGCTTCGACGATCCGGCGGAAGTGGATCATCAGGCTGTGGGCGAGGCGCGCCTGACGTTTCTGGGCTGCAATGCCGCCATGCTCGAGTACCGTTTCGACGCTGGTCGTGAGGGCGTCATGCTGCTCGATCGTCTGTTGCCGATCCCGGGACTCTGTACTGAGCTCTGCCGCGACGCGGCGCCCTGAATGGGCAAGGGTCAGGATGCGATCGGCGCGTCGCCGTCCTTCACGGCGGACGGCGACTTTTCGCACAGAAACAGTCGCATCGGCCAGGCGTTGCGCCATTCGGTGTCCTGGGACATCACGCGGAAACGGCCCTCAAGGTGCGGCAGCACGCTGCGCGTGTACTGGTAGACCAGGAACTGGCCCTGCGCGGCGAGCGCTTCGGCCGTTGCGTCGAGTACACGCGCTCGCACCTTGCCCGGCATCGTGCTGAAGGGAATGCCCGATACCACGAGGTCGGCCCCGCCGAGCCCCGCCTTGGCCAGCAAGTCCCGCACATGCTCGGCCGAACCGTGTTCCACATGGAGGCGCGGGTCATCGATATGCTGCCGCATGAAGGCGCAGAACTCGCCATTGGACTCGATCACCAGGAGGCGGGCATCGGCGTGCATTCGACGGAGCAGGGCGGTGGTGATGGTACCTACGCCGGGGCCGTACTCGACCACCGTACGCACGCGCGACCAGTCGATGGCACGCATCAGGCGCTGCACCAGAAAAGGCGAACTGGGCGCGAAGGTGCCGACCGTGAGCGGATGCCGCAGAAAATTGCGCGCGAACACGAGAAATTGGCGACCGCGAAGCGCGGCCCCACCGGGAGGCTTGGGCGATGTGGATCCCATGTGCCCACCGTGCCGCAATGCGACGCCGGGATCAAGTCATCGGCGGTTTCCGCCGCCATGCCACCCGACATCCGGGCCCGATCGCAAGATTTCCGTTGCGGGTCGCCGACCGCAACCCACCCGGCGTTGCACTCAGGAGTCGTCCAATGGGCTTGCGTAGAACTCGAGCAGCGCCTCGATCTCCTCTTCGGTCAGCGCCTTGACGCTGGCGTCCATCATTCCGACCGCCATGCGCTGGCCGCTTCGGTAATGGTCGAGTGCGAGACGAAGATACTCCTTGTGTTGCCCGCGCAGGCGGTTGGCCTGGTCGATGGGGGCCACGCCGCCTTCGGCATGACAGGACTCGCAACGCGTCTCGTGCAGCCAGCGCCCTTGCGCGTGCAGTTCGGTCGAGTAGTGTTGGTCGGCTGGGACGAACGGCAGCTTCGCGAACCATCGCGCAAGCACCGCAATGTCGGCTTCGTCGAGGTCCTCGGCGACCGCGCACATGTCGAGATCGGGGCAGGTGCCGTCCGCGCTGCAGTGGCTCTTGCGGCAGGGTCGGACGCGTGCTCGGAAATCGAACAGCGCGTTCTCGATGGCATCCGCGGGCAGTCCCTGCACCGTCGGCATGTCGGTGAATGGACTGGGTGCGCTGTCGCCGTGGCAGGACACGCACAGGTCGAGCGAAGCGGGTGGTTGCGGCAGCGCCTGAGGTTCGTCCGCGATGGCCACGACGTCGGTGGCGGGCGCGTCGACATCCGCTGTGGGGGCGGGTCCGGCCGGATCTCCGCGATCCGTGCCGCAGGCGACCAAGGTTACGCAGAGCAGCAGCAAAATCGGAAGTCGGGCAGTCATGTCCGGCATGTTCCAGCGAATCGGGAAATCCCTGTTCGGAATCTATGCCAATGCGTCGGTCAAGGCAATCGCTTCGCGCGCGCCACCGCCATGCCACTGTGCGGTGCTACCTGGCGCTGCGTTGAAGCTCCACGCCGTCCACCACCATGTACCAGGATCCGTCGCGTTGGTGCGGAGGCCTGGTCACTTCGAAGGTGGTCACCATCGGCCAGATACCCACTTCGAAATGGTCGCCATCGAAACCGCGCAACGGACCATCGATCGACGTGGTGGCGCCGCCGCGGATTCGGCGGTAGCGTACCGAGCCGTCCTGGGTGATCAGCAGGTACATGGCGGGGTTCTGCCACTCGCCGACATAGTCGGAGCGCTCCGCTGGCACTGGCTGACCGCAGCCGCCAAGCACAAGGAGCAGGAACAGCAATACCAGCAGTCTCGACAGGTTCATGACGACTCCGGGTTGAGTAAGGACATGTCCGCACGCGTAATCGCAACCTGGGGCGCCGACAGGACACGCGAAGATGTGGCGCTCGACCGCGGAGGACACCAGCGCGTCGGCAGCGCGTTGCCGCACCGGACATGGCCCGATCACTGCAGAAGATTCCTGCATGCGTCGGCGATCACCTGCTCCTCGTCACAGTGCACGATCAGGCAGGGCAGGGCGCTGGCGGCGGCATGGAGGTCGGCCGCGCCGGTGCGGTTGGCGTCGGGGTCGAGCACGAGCCCGGTCCAGGCGAGGCCCTCTGCGATGGCGTGGCGGATGGCTGCGGCGTTCTCGCCTATGCCGCCGGTGAAGACCAGTGCATCGAGTCCGCCCAGCACCGAGTACAGTGCGCCCGTCTCCCGGATCACCCGGTAGACGAACAGGTCGACGGCCGCCCTGGCATCGGCGTCGTCGCTGGCGAGCAGATCGCGCATGTCCTGGCTCAGCCCGGAGACACCGAGCAGGCCGCTCCTGCGGTACAGCAGATCCTCCAGCTCGGAAAGATCCATGCGGTCGACGTCGAGCAGGTGCAGGATCACGCCGGGATCGAGGCTGCCGCAACGGGTGCCCATGAGCAGCCCGTCGAGTGCACTGAAGCCGAGCGTGGTCTCCACGCTGCGGCCATCCCTGAGCGCGCACAGACTGGCACCGTTGCCGAGGTGGGCGACAATCGCGCGTCGTGCCGCGGGCACGCGTTCCCGAAGCTGGCTGGCGGCATGCTGGTAGGACAGGCCATGGAACCCATAGCGGCGGATGCCGCGCTGGTGGAACGCTTGAGGCAGGCCCAGGCGCTTTGCCACCGGCGGCATGCGGGCGTGGAAGCCGGTGTCGAAGACACCGACCTGGGGCAGTTCGGGCGCGACGGCGAAAAAGCGACGAATGGCCGCCAGGTTGTGTGGCTGGTGCAGCGGCGCCAGCGGATCGAGCGCTTCCAGGCGAGCGAGGGAATCGGCATCGATCAGGCGGGGCTCGACGAAATCGCTGCCGCCGTGAACGATGCGGTGGCCGACGATGGCGGCTGTACCCAATCCCCCGATTGCGTCGAGTACCGCGTCCAGCGCGCCGGCCGAATCGCAGCCGTGGCCGAGCTGCCTTGTCGTTTCCCGCCCCTCGCGGTTGCGCCAGCGCAAGCGTGCATCTCCTCCGATACGCTCGACCTGGCCCCAGACACGACGATTCTGTCCATCAGCGACGTCGAACAGGGCGAACTTGAGGCTCGACGAACCGGCATTGACGGTGAGGATGCTCGCCATGGTGCGGAGCGTCAGGCTTCCTCGTCGTCGGCCAGCGGTGTGGCCCCTCGGTGCAGCAACAGCACCGCCAACGCGCAGGAGGCCAGCCGCGAACGCAGCGAGTCCGAGCGACTGGACAGGATTACCGGCACGCGCGCGCCTACCACGATGCCGGCGGCATCGGCGCCGCCGAGGAAAGTGAGCTGCTTGACCAGGATGTTGCCCGAGGTGAAATCGGGTACCAGCAGCACGTCGGGATGGCCAGCGACCTCGGAGACGATACCCTTGATGCGGGCGGCCTCATGACTGATGGCATTGTCGAAGGCCAGCGGACCATCGAGCAGGCCACCCCTGATCTGACCGCGATCGGCCATCTTGCACAATGCGGCAGCCTCGACGGTCGAGGGGATGCGCGGGTTCACCGTTTCCACCGCCGACAGGATCGCCACACGCGGCATTCGCAATCCCAGACTGCGACACAGGTCGATGGCGTTCTGCGCGATGTCGGCCTTCTCTGCCAGGCCGGGATCGATGTTGAGCGCAGCGTCGGTGATGAAAAGCGGTTTGGGGTAGTTGCGGGTTGCCACCGCGAACACATGCGAAAGGCGGCGGCCGGTGCGCAGGCCATGCACGCGATGCACGACCGCGGCCAGAATCTCTTCGGTGTGCAGGCTGCCCTTCATCACCGCTTCGGCCTCGCCGGCACGTGCCAGGGCCACGGCGCGCTCGGCCGATGCGTGGCTGTGCTCGGTATCTTCCAGCCTGTACGGCGACAGGTCGGCGTGGATCTCGGCAGCGGCCTTCTCGATGCGCCGACGCGGGCCGATCAGGACCGGATCGATCAGGTGGGCCTCGGCCGCATCCAGGACGCTTCGCAGCGAGCGCGCCTCGCAGGGATGTGCCACCGCGACCCTGGCCGGGGGCAGTCCTGCGCAGGCGGCGATCAGGCGGTCGTAGTGCTTGTGGAAGTCGTCGGCAGGTTCGGTCACGGGCTGGCTCCGCAGGGTGCGCGGAAAGCCTATCAGAAGCCCATGTAGTAGCCGCCGTTGACCGGAATATTGGCGCCGGTGATGAAGCCGGCATCGTCGGCGGCGAGGAAATCCACCACGCGTGCAATCTCGCTGGGCTCGCCGAGGCGGCCGACCGGGATGGAATCGACGATTTTCGCGCGCACCGGTTCGGGCACCGCCATCACCAGTTGGGTGCGGCAATAGCCAGGCGAGACCGAGTTGACGGTGACCCCCTTGCGTGCCACCTCACGTGCCAGCGCCATGGTGAAACCATGCATGCCGGCCTTGGCGGCGGCGTAGTTGGTCTGGCCGAACTGTCCGGTCTGGCCGTTCACCGAGGAGATGTTGACGATGCGTCCGAAGCCGCGATCGCACATGCCGTCCACCACCTGGCGGGTCAGGTTGAACACCCCGTCCAGATTGATGCGCAGCACTTCGCTCCAGTGCTGTGGCTCCATCTTGCGCAGGGTCACATCGCGGGTGATGCCGGCGGCGTTGACCAGAATGTCGATGGGGCCGATCTCGGCCTCGATCCGGCGCACCAGTTCGCCGCAGCCGGAGAAGTCGCCGACATCGGCATGTTGGAAGCGGATCTGCCCGTTGAACTCGCTCACTTCCTCCCGGAAATCGGCGATACGATCCTCGCGCGTGCCCAGGTCTGCGGCCACGACGGTGCGGCCGGAGCGGGCCAGGTAGCGGCAGATCTCGGTGCCGAGTCCACCGATACCGCCGGTGACGAGGGCGATGCGCTGGGTCATGGTCGAAGGTTCCCCTGGGATTCAAAGGGCGCCGTGCTGCGGCGCACAAAACCGTTTGAATCTAGGGCCGCGACAGTCGAATGTCAACCGGGCGGCGCCAGGTAAGCAGCCGGGAGCATGGTCCGCAATGGACGCGAGGTTGGCACGGGAAGGGAATGCAGTTGCGCCTGCCTGGCGATCGTCGCGGATCGGGCTGGAAGCTCGCTTCCGCCCCGCCTCAGGTCTTGCCCTTGCTGCCGCGTGGTTTGCCGCCAGCGGTCGGAGGTGCGGCGCCGGTGAGCAGGCTCTGCTGCAGGTTGCGCCAGACTTCCATGTTGCGCTCGGTGAGGTCGTTCAGCATCGACCATGGGGTCTGACCCATGATGTTGCTGAGCTGGCTGCGGAATTGCTGCTGCTGCTCCAGAAACACTTCCAGCGAACGCTCCAGATAGCTACCCATGAAACCCTGCAGGGAATCGCCGTAGAAGCGGATCAGCTGCGACAAGAGCTGGGTGGAGAACATCGGCGTGCCCTTCTCCTCGTGCTCGGAGATGATCTGCAAGAGCACCGAGCGGGTCAGGTCGTCCCCGCTCTTGGCGTCGCGCACCTCGAACGTCTCGCCGTCCAGGACCAGCTGCCGAACCTCTTCGAGCGTGATGTAGCTCGAGATCTCGGTGTCGTAGAGCCGGCGATTGGGATACTTCTTGATGATGCGCGGTTTGGACATGTATGCCTCGGGAGTGCGGGGTTCCGGCCGCGGTCACCACCCCATGTAGTGACCACCGTTGATGGACAGGTTGGCGCCGGTGATCCAGGCCGCTTCCTCGGCCACCAGGAAGGCCACGGCGTAGGCGATCTCGTCGGGCTCACCGAGGCGCCCCACCGGAATCTGCGCGGCGATCTTGGCGCGCACTTCCTCGGGCACCGCCATCACCATTTCGGTGGCCACGTAACCGGGCGAGACCGTGTTGACGGTGATGCCGAGCTTGGCGTTTTCCTGCGCCAGCGAGATGGTGAAGCCGTGCATGCCAGCCTTGGAGGCGGCGTAGTTGGCCTGACCGTACTGGCCCTTCTGGCCGTTGATCGAACTGATCTGCACGATGCGACCCCACTTGCCGGCGCGCATGCCGTCGATCACCGCGCGGGTGACGTTGTAGCAGGAGTTGAGGTTGGTGTTGATCACTTCCTGCCATTGCATCGGCGACATCTTGTGGAAAGTGGTGTCGCGGGTGATGCCGGCGTTGTTGACCAGGATTGCGACCGACCCGAGTGCCGCTTCCACCGCGTTCACCATGGCCGCGGCCGAGTCCGGATCGGACACGTCGCCCGGCACGATGGTCATGTCGAAACCCTTGGCTTTCATCGCCTGTTGCCAGGCGCGTGCCTTGTCCTCGCTGCGATAGTTGGTGGCGACGCGGTGCCCGGCGCGGGCCAGGCGTTCGCAGATGGCCGATCCGATACCGCCGGTGCCGCCGGTAA
>DAOMOD010000076.1:0-18468 GCA_035444205.1 Lysobacteraceae bacterium | reverse complement strand
CCTGCACCTATGCAAGGGCTGTGTCGCCCTGGCGGTCGGGTTGATCTTCGCCACGACCATCGTGCTGACGGTGGGCGGCGCCTGGTGCGTCTGGGCATTGGCACTGGTCGGACCCGTGACCATTGCGCTGTCCTGGCCGCCCTTCTACCAGCGACTGCCGCGTGGCCTGCGCGACCTTCTGCGCATGGGCGCCGGCGCCACCTTCGCGCTGGCCGCCTGGGTGGCAGGCAGCTATCCGAGCCTCGCCTGGCCGCTGTTGCCGGCGCTGCTGCTGCTGTGGTGGCTGTTCCGACACTCCAGGAAGAAGGTGATCGCCGCCCGCTGCAACGGTTGTCCGGAACTCCATGCGCCCGGCGTCTGCAGCGGTTATGCGTTGCAGGCGGCGTGCGCGCGGGCATTGGAGGACGAAATCGAAGCACGCATGGGCGCAAGCCTTGCCGGAGGCGTCGCACTTCCGCCGGGAATCGGGCGCGCACCCGGAGGCTGAGCACGAGTATCAGGCCGGGCAAGGTTGCGGCTCCGCCCTGCTCCCGGGACGTTCCACAACTGACCCGAAGTTGCATCCGCAGGATGCTCCTGCACGGAGATTCGGCATGAAAGAACAAGGCAGCAACGGCGCGCCTGCCACCCGCAGACGCATTTCCGCCGAAATGATCACGGCGCTTTCCGCGGTGTTGATCGGCGTCTGCGCGGTAACGGTATCGCTGTACGAAACCACCCTGATGCGGCAACAGATCAAGGGTGCATCCTGGCCACACGTCGACCTGGGGTATTCCTACAACCAGGATGGATTCCGCTATATCATGGTGAACAATGGCGTCGGGCCTGCCAGGATCATCCATGCGATCGTGCGCGTCGACGAGCAGCCGGTCCCGGACTGGCAGGCGCTTTTCGAGGCGCTCGATCTCAAGGTCGGCAACTACATGACGTCGATGGTATCGCGACGCGTGATGGCGCCCGGTTCGATGGTCGAACTGCTGGTGCTGTCGCCCAAAGAGGACGTCGACAGATTTCATGCGTTGCAGTCGAGGATATCGGCCGAAGTATGCTTCTGCTCGGTTCACAACGACTGCTGGCGCCAGAACACCGTGGACGAGGCGCAGCCGGTGCGCTCCTGCGACACCGCCGTGGAGCCATTGTTTGTCAACTGACGCAGTGGCCGCGCTGCGCTTCCGCTGGCCCTGGCGCGACTACCAGGCGCGGATGCGCGCCTTCGCCAACGCCCGGGAACGCGCCGCCAGACGCATCGATCGCTGGTTCTGAAGGAATGTTCCTGCTCCGGCGAGAAGTCACCTGGACTGTGACGCTCGGAGTCTTCGAAACCATTCCTGCTACCGCACCAGCGGATCGATGCGCAGCTCCACGCGCCGATTGCGGGCGCGCTCCTCGGGCGTGTCGTTGGATGCAACCGGATTCAGCGGGCCGTGTCCGACGATGGCGACGCTCGCCGCCACATGGTGCTCGTCGACCAGGTAACGCGCCACCGCCAGGGCACGCTGCTCGGAGATGCGGCGGTTGACTTCAAGCGGACCGGTGGCGTCGGTGTGTCCATGGACCGACAGCAGCACCTGATCAAAGCCCGCGATCGCTTTTCCGACCAGATCGAGAGCGGCGCGCATCTCCCCATCGAGCCTGACGCTTCCGGAATCGAAGCTCGATCCCGCGGGCAGTCGCAGCCATACGCGGTCGTCCTCGCGACGGAAGTCGACGCCGGTCCCACCCAGACGCTGCAACAGCCGTGCTTGCAGCACATCCATGAAGTAGCCGAGGTCGTCCGGTGCCAGTGCCGGGCGGTCGGCGTCGAGCAGTGCCTGGCGATAGAGGTCGAGTTCGGCGTCGACGTCCTCCAGATCCAGCACCAGGATGGCGTGCGGCAGGATTTTCGCCTGGATCGGCACGCGCGGTTCGACGGTCCGCTCGGGCTCGACCACGACCGACTCGACGACTATCGGCTCGGGAGGTGGTTCACGCTGCGCCACCAGCCAGGCGCAGCCTGTCAGGTTCATGGCGCCCAGTGCCAGCATCAGGCCCAGGCAAATCCGCATCGACATCGAAACGCCCTGCGCCGTGGTGGATCGAAGTTCGCATTATGCGCGCCCTGCCGCAGCGGCGTTCCATGCCCGCCGAGGCATCGCACAACCGGCCCATTCAAACCGAAAGAACCTCGACCCCGGAAGTCCTGCGCGGGGCCACGGCAATGCCCTTGGCGCGTACGAACGCATGGAAATCCTCGGCGCTGAGCGGCCTGCCGAAGAAATGTCCCTGTCCGTAGCGGACATCACGCTGCAGCAGCCAGTCGACCTGCTCGGCCCGCTCGATACCCTCTGCGACCATGCCAAGACCCAGCGAGTCGGCCATTTCGATGATGTGTCCGATGACGCCGCCGGTCACCGCACCGGTGCCGATGCCATCGACGAAACTCTTGTCGATCTTCAGTGCATCCAGTTCCAGCTTCTCAAGGTACGACAGGCTCGAATAGCCGGTGCCGAAATCGTCGATGATCACCGCGTGTCCACGCCGGCGCAGGTCCACGATGCGCGCGCGCGTGTCATCGTCGTTGAGCAGGACGCGTTCGGTGATCTCCAGCTTGAGGCGCTGCGGTGCAACCCCCGCGGCCTCCAGACGCTTCGACAGCGCCTGCGCGAAGTGGTTGCCAAGCAGGTCCTCCGAACCCAGATTCAGGTTGACGCAGAATTCGCGGCTGTCGCGCAGCATGTCTCCCATGTCGCGCAGTACGGTGGACAGTACCGACAGCGTGATGCGTGCGATCAGACCCGAGCGTTCCGCCATGGGAATGAACACCTCGGGGCTGATCCACTCGCCGGGCTCCACCTCCCAGCGCGCCAGCGCCTCCGCGCCCACACAGGCGCCGGTACGCAGGTCCACCACCGGCTGGTAGTGCACCTGGATGCGGTTGGCCGCCAGGGCTTCCCGCAGCTGCGTGGGTGGACTCATCTGGCGCCGCGAATAGCGCAGCAGGGCTACCACCCAGCCCACGATCAGCGCCAGCCCCAATACGGCCGCAATCGATGCGGCTGGCAGATAGCGCCCCCAGAAACGGCCAATGGGCTCCACCGCGACGATATCGATGGGCAGCACGCTGGCATGTGAATAGCGCGAGACGATGCGCCCGTTTGCATGGTCGAGGGTCAGCCCCAGGGCCAGCGATTCGGGCTGCGGCAGGTCGAGATTCTCACCGGTACTGGCCAGGCGCAGACCCTCCAGCCACAGCTCGGCATGCGCGCCGCGCACCGGTCCCGTTTCCAGCAGCATGCCCGGATCGATGGCGATGTCGTGATCGCCGTAGCGCATCAGGAACAGACGCACGCCGCCGACCTCGGTCTGCGGGCCGGGCCACCATGCGATCACGCCGGATTCGTAGATGCGGTCGGCACGCGCCGGACGCAGGCCGGGCGGTCCGACGAAGCCCAGACCGCACAGGCGCTCGGCCGCCCGCCAGTGCCCGATGGTGCGGATGTGGGGACGGGCGATGGCGGCATCCTGCATGGCCACCAGGTGCTCGGCGGAACAGCGCTCCACGGTCAGCCCGTCGAGTCGTTCGAGCGTGGCGCGGGCATCGACCAGGATCTGTTCGGTGCGCAGTCCGAGCGCCCGCGCCAGTTCGCCTGCGCGAGCCTCCTCGGCGGCCAGCGACATGCGCCACAGCAGCCACGCCACAGAAACCGACACCAGCAGCACGCCGGCCACGGCTACCAGGGTGAAGCCGAGCATGGCCCGCTCTCGCCGGCTCATGGCCAGAGAACCTGCTGCACCCACGACGCGGACGTGAACACGCTGCCCCCCTGCACGCGCGACCTCGACGGTGCCGACCGACCCGCGCGACAGCTCTCAGATCGCCTGCCACTGTAGCAGAACCCACCATCCGGGACGAACGAGCGCCTCCCTCGTCGGACACAGGTCGCCGTCGCCAGGCGAGTCCGAGGAACGGCGCCTCCAACGGAGACGCCGCTCCTCGACCCGCCGCTACGGCCGCGCCGCGACGACCGCCGTCAGGGTATAGCTGCCGCGACCCTCGCCGAAGGATGTCGCCAGCACCCGCCCCAATCCATCGGCGTCCAGGGTGACGGTGAACTGCGCGCTGGAACCACCGCCACTGTCATCGTCCATGAGGTCCTGCGCAAAGCCGGCGCCCTCAAACCGTCCCCAGCGCAGCAAGGGATCGAAATCGCTCGAATCCATGCGCACCGTCACGCGTTGTCCGGGCTGGCCCTGGATGGCATAGGCGTCGAAGTACGCGCTGTTGTCGTCGTCGTATGCGTCGTCGTCATCCAGTGTCGCTTTCACCGCCTCGCCAAGTGCCAGCGCAGCGACACTGACTGCGGGCGCTGTCGAGGGATCGGCCACCAGAAGGGTATAACGCCCACTTGCTTCGTTGCTCACCGAGGTCGTCTTGATCAGGGCGCGTCCGGACTCGCCCAGGACCACATCCAGGCGGGCGTTCAGATCGGAGCCGCCGTCGTCGTCGGATGCTTCCGCCGTGAAGCGGTCTCCGACCATCGCACCGTACTCCAGGTAAGCGTCGAAATCGCGCGAGTTGTGGCGGATGCGCAGTCGGGTTCCGGGTGCGGCCTCGATGGACCACAGATCGTACGGACGGTCGTCGTCGTCGCGTGCGGACTCATCGCCCAGGGTGCCTTCCATTGGAATGCCAAGTCGTACCGCGCGCGCCTGGGCCGTGCGGGGTGACGGTAACGCGGCGACGCTCAGCGAATACTTGCCGCGGGCACCGATCTCGATGGCATTGGCGCGAATCTGCACTTCGCCGCTTGCCGGCAGGGTGTACACCAGGGAAGCGTCCAGGCCGCCTCCACTGTCGTCGTCGGAGCGGCAGTCGTCCGAACAGCCGGGGGCGGCGACGCTTCCCACTGCAAGGAAGGCGTCGAACTGTTCGGAACGCATGGTGATACGGATGCGCTGGCCGGGCTCGCCCCGGAACAGGTACAGGTCGTAAGGCGTGAAATCGTCGGCCTTGGAGCTGAGCGACCCGAGCTCTCCCTGAACCGTTTCGTCGAGAGTGATCGGCTTCGGTTCCGGACGCGACGTGCAGCCCGGAAGTAACAGCGCCAGCAATGTGGCGACCATGGCAAATCGGATGAACATGAGCTGGAGGCTCCCCATGCAGGAGAAAGGTCTGCCGCCCTGCGCTCACATGACTCCGCGCAGGCGTCCCGTAACATACAAGCGAGGAAGAGTTTCACATGCCGCCGATGTCCACGCCAGAGGGGCGCCGGCCAACCCTGGGTAACTGGTGCGGTATCGCGCCCAACCCCGCATTCTTGCGTACTCGGGGCACCGAATGTGGGCGGATTCGGCTTCGAATGTGACGAACTCGGGTCGCCCAGGTCACCCGCGCCGTACACCGGCGCGCTGGTAACCGACCACAACGTAGCGCCAGCCGCTGAAACGACGAAGCCCCGTACTTGGCGGGACTTCGGAGCCAGGAGGGCACTTCAGTCTTGCTGCGCTGCGGTTTGACTGCAAAGAAAAGCCCCGAGGCTTTCTCTCCAATGGGTACCACCAGACTCCCGAACCAATGACTGAGCTGTCCTTCGGTCAGAGCGACGAATCTGCAGGCGGAGCGACTTCGATCAGCGCGGCGTCAATGCTGATCTCGAAGCGATAATTCGGCGCATCCGGCGATGATTCCGGCGTGGCGATACGCAGATTGCCGCGGACCGAGTTGGCCTCGACGCGAAGGGTGGATTCGACAACGCCCACCTGCAGCTCGTCGTAGCCCTGTGAATGCGACATCAGGCCGGTGAGCAGCTCGCCCTCCGCGTCCAGTTCCAGGATCAGCCCCAGGAGTCCGCCGCTGCGACCCTGCTCGCGCAAGGTCGCGGCAAGCCCGGCGCGTTCGATCGGCCTGGTCGAGACTTCGACGCCGATATACTCGCGGCCTTCCCAGCGTGCCGGATCCTGCTTGCGGTAGGCGATCGCATCACGCACCTTCCAGCGCTCGAAGTACGCCACCGGAGGGGCGTCCACCCCTTCATCGGGGTAATCCCAGTGCCGCACCTGGAAATGACCGACTGCGCCGGCACCCTCAGCGCTCGCCGGCTTCCTGGCAAGCTCGGTTTCCGCGGACACCGTCGATGCAGCGATATCGGCGTCCGACAGCTTGGGCCTCCATGCCGCAGCGCGGGCGTCGATCGCGGCGCGCGTCTTCTCGTCCAGTTGGACGGCCATCGCCCGGCTTTCGGTGTCCCCGGCCGGATCGCTGAGCGCGGCCAGCCGCGTCCAGTAGTAGGCCTCCGCGAGATCGTGCCTGACGCCCTCACCATTCAGCAGCATGTCACTGAGTGCACGCTGCAGATTGTGGTCGCCGGAGTCGGCGGCGACCCGAAACCAGTGCAAGGCGAGGGCAGGATCACCGCCTTCGGACGCCATCAGGCCGAGCTGCAGCGCGGCCATCGGATGCCGGCGTTCGGCGGCCCTTCGCAGCCAGCGCATGCCGACTTCGTGTTGTGCATCCATCGGAGCCTCAAGGGTGAAAAGCACGCCGATATTGGCCTGCGCTTCAAGATGCCCACTCTCCGCCGCGCGAAGTAGCCAGTGCAGCGCATGCGCCTGATCGCGCGTCACGCCCTCGCCTTTGCCGTAGCGCAACGCCACTTGGTACTGCGCCGCGGCATCGCCCCTCTCGGCGGCCGCGAGCAGTTCCTCGGTCGACACCGTGCTCTGCACGGCCAGCGCCTGCGCGCTCAGCAAGAGCAGCCACGCAAACCAGAACACAGCGAGTCGGCGGATGGACATGGGGCTCTCCTGGCGATCTCCGGGAACGCACGACGCCGTCTCCCGCGCTTTCCACATCTTCACGCTTGCCAAGCGCTCCTGGCTGGCAAGCGATTGAGGCGCCGCGGGTCATCAACTGCGATCGCGAACGTGTCGCCCGCGGACGACGGCTGAACTCTACGATGCGCTGGGTACGCGCGCCAAGCTCTCGGGGTTGGGTACAGGAACTTCAAACGCCCTTTCACGACAGTCTGGTGGGTAGGCGGCGGCCGCGCAAGCGCCGGTTTGGGCACGGATCGGGCGTCCGCGCGTGGGATTTCGGCTAGCGCTGCCGCGTAGCGGCGCAGTGCGTGGCCATTTCTCACCAATGCCCGGCAGCGGGCCGAGCGCAGCCCTGCGGGGGCGTCGCCGCATCGGATCGGATTCCGTTTACGCCGTCGGCTGCGCGGCCGGCTTGCCGAGAATGTGGACACCCACAACCTTGTGGCGACCCCATCTCTTTGACCCCATCTCTTCCCTGGTTGGATCCAGTGCATCTACTCGCTGCGTCGCGTCCTTCCGGGCGCCTCCCCGAAAGTCATTCCGACCTGGCAACGGGCACCAAACCCAGCGGCTCCGGATAACAGCGGCCCTGACGCAACGGTCGATAGCTGTCCGCCTCGCGATGAAAGGCTTCGCGCGTATTTTCGGGATGCCAGCCGGGCAGGCCCGACAGCGGCATGGGCCGCAGTTCCTGCGGGTCGCGCAGCAGTGCGCCGCTGGCGATGCCATCGGCAACCGAAGCGACGGCCTGCGCCATCGACAGGGTTTCGCTGGCGACGGCCAGGCACTTGCCGACGAGTTGCTGGTCGGGCACGAGAGCGTGCTCCAGCAGCGCGTGGCCGATCACGGCCACTTCGATGGCATGTTGCAGGGATGCGCGCCGCTGCCAGAACAGTGCATGCCAGTCGTGCGCATCCCAACATGCAAGCAGCGGCGGGTCGCGCAGGAGGACGATGGCGCCGGCTTCGTCGAAATGGGTCAGCGCGCACTGTGCGCGCGTGCGCTGCGCGGGACCGGTCCGCATCACATCGGCAGCCTGACGCGCGTTGATGGCGGACTTGATCGCGCCGTACTCGATCCACACCAGCGCGTTGAACAGGTCGTGCCAGTTGCCCGCGCGGGTGGCGATCAGGCCATGATCGTGGATGCGTGTTTCGTAGTGCAATGCGTCCTGGGCCAGCTCTGGCGATTGCAAGACGAAGCGCAGCGGCCTGCCGGTAATCGTGTGCGTCGCGCCGCCAAGGCGCGCGTTCAGATCGTCGCAATCGGGCCACGCGTAGCGTTCGAGCAAGTCGCTATGCCGCGCGAACGGCGCGTACACCGGGCGCCGGAACACGGTGGCCTCGACCTGGTGACGCTGTGGAGCTTGGAAGCGCATCGGCCAAGTATCGCCGTTGCTGCGCCGACGGGAAACGCCGCGGCGGGTCAGCCGTGTGCCTCGAGTGCCTGCCAGCGCGCGTAGGCTTCGTCGAGTTCGGCCTGGGCCGCGGCGATGGCAGCGTTGTGCGCGGTCACTGCGTCGGGTGCCTGCCGGTAGAACGACGGTTCGGCCAGCGCTGCGGTCAGTTCCGTCAGCCGCGACTCCAGGGTTTCTATGCGCTGGGGAAGCTGTTCCAGTTCGCGCTGCTCCCGGTAGCCAAGCTTGCGCGGCTTGGGCGCGGCTACGCGCGGTGGGGACGGTGCAGCAACCGGCTTCGGTGTCGTTGTGTCGGCAACAACCGTCGACCGCTGCCGCACCCAGTCGCTGTAGCCGCCGACGTACTCGCCCACCCTGCCCTCGCCCTCCATGACCAGGGTCGAGGTCACCACGTTGTCGATGAAGTCGCGATCGTGGCTGACCAGCAGCAGGGTGCCGGGATACTCGGCCAGCAGTTCCTCCAGCAGTTCCAGCGTTTCCACGTCGAGGTCGTTGGTGGGTTCGTCCATCACCAGCAGGTTGGAGGGGCGCGCGAACAACTTGGCCAGCAGCAGGCGGTTGCGTTCGCCGCCGGACAGGCGGGTGATCGGCGCGCGCGCGCGCTCGGGCGTGAACAGGAAATCCTGCAGGTAGCCGAGCACGTGCTTGCGCTTGCCGCCGATGTCGATGAACTCCTGTCCCTCGGCGACGTTGTCGAGCGCGTTCCAGTCCTCGCGCAACGTGGCGCGGTACTGGTCGAAGTAGGCCACCTGCAGGTTGGCGCCCTGCTTCACCTCGCCCGACTGCGGCGCCAGATCGCCGAGCAGCAGCCTGAGCAGGGTGGTCTTGCCGGAACCGTTGGGGCCGATCAGGCCGATGCGGTCGCCGCGCAGGATCACGGTGGAGAATTCCTCGATCAGCGGCTTGTCGGGAAAGGCGAAGGTGATGCCCTTGGCCTCGATCACCTTCTTGCCGGAACTCTCGCCGCCGGCAAGACCCATGCGCACATTGCCGCTGCGCTCGCGGCGCTCGGCGCGCTCGCGACGCATCGCCTCCAGCCGCCGCACGCGACCCTCGTCGCGGGTGCGCCGTGCCTTGATGCCCTGGCGGATCCACACCTCCTCCTGCGCCAGCATCTTGTCGAAGCGCGCCTGCTCCTGCGCCTCGGCGTTGAGTCGCTCGTCGCGGCGGCGCTGGTAGTTGGCCCAGTCGCCCGGCCACGAAGTCACCCGGCCCAGCTCGATCTCGACGATGCGCGTGGCCAGCGCGCGCAGGAAGCGACGATCGTGGGTGACGAACACCAGGCTGCCGCCAATCGACTTGAGGAACGCTTCCAGCCAGTCGATGGCCTCGATGTCGAGGTGGTTGGTGGGTTCGTCGAGAAGCAGCAGGTCGGGCGCGGAGACCAGGGCGCGCGCCAGCAGCACGCGACGCTTCATGCCGCCGGACAGGCTGGCGAACAGTGCATCGCCGTCCAGCGCCAGGCGGGTCAGGGTCTCCTCGACGCGCTGTTCGGTGGACCAGCCGTGCGCGGCCTCGATCTTCGCCTGCACCGTGGAAAGCGCCTCCATGTCGACGTCGGCGGCATGGCTGATGTGGTGGTATTCGGCGAGCCAGGCGCCGAGTTCACCGAGACCGCCGGCCACCACATCGAACACGCTGCCTGCGGTGCCGCCGGGGACTTCCTGCTCCAGGCGCGCCACGCGCAGGCCGTCCTGGCGACGGATGTCGCCATCGTCGGGGACGATTTCACCGTCGAGCAGGCGCAGCAGGGTGGACTTGCCGGCGCCGTTGCGACCGATCAGGGCGATGCGCTCACCGGGCTCGATGGCGAGTTCGACCTTTTCCAGCAGCAACGGACCGCCGACGCCGTAGTCGACGCCGTTCAGGACAATCAGGGGCATGTGGCTATTGTACGTGGAGGCCGAGGTGCGGTTCAGGCCCAGACGAAGGGGATACCTGGATGGCCATGGGCGGCCGCCCACTCCTTGCGCTCGTGGTGGCACAGGCGTCCGCCCATCAGGTAGGTGCGACACAACCTGGGGCGCTTGTCGTAGATGGTGCAGCGCATGCTGTTGCGGTCCAGCGCCACGCACCAGCCGTCCTCGCCCTTGGCCATGCTGGACGGACCATCGTCCTGGTCGAGCACCAGCCAGTGCGGCGGATCGTCGCCTGGCAGCAGCGTCACCGTGAGGCGGCAACAGACCGCCTCGCAACGGCCGCACAGGTTCGGTCCTGGTGCTTCCTCCCGCCGCGGTGGGCGGCTCACCGGCACGCTCTGCGCGGCCTGCGCAACTGGGAGGGCTGGGTATCGGCGTTGGCGGCGCAACGCGGTGCAGAGGTTGGTCGGGCAATGGCGGTCATCCGCCATGATCGCAGATTGCAGCATTTCCCGTGTGAACCCGCGCGGACACGTGCTCCTCAGCGCGCATCGACTCCCAGTCGCTCAAGCGCCAGCGCCAGCATGGCGCGGGTGCCGATGGCCAGCGCCTCCTCGTCGAGGAAAAACTCCGGCGAGTGGTTGGCGGGCGCGGAAGCCGGATCGCGATGACGCGGTGTGGCACCGACGAAAAAGAAGAATCCGGGTACGCGCCGGGCGTATTCGGAAAAATCCTCGGCTACGGTCATCAGCCCCATTTCCTTCAGGTTCGCCTCACCCACCACGGACGCCAGCACCGGCAGCGAGCGTTCGGTCAGGTCCGGGTGATTCACGGTGACCGGCGCGGTGTTCTCCACCACCAGCTCGGCGCTTCCGCCGGCGGCATCGGCAATGGACTGGGCCGTGCGCTCGAAGCGCTCGATGACCTCGGCACGCACCGCCATGTCGAAAGTACGCAACGTCCCCTCCATCGTCACCTCATCGGGAATGATGTTGAAGCGAATGCCACCGTGCACGGCCCCCGTGGTCAGCACCACGGGCGACGAGGTGATGTCGATCTGGCGCGCAATGATGCCGTGGCTCGCCGTCTGGATCTGCGCGGCGATGGAAATCGGATCGACACCGTCCCAGGGTCGCGAGCCGTGGGTCTGGGTGCCCTGCACGACCAGCACCCAGCGATCCGCACTGGCCATGATCGGTCCGCTGCGCCAGCCGATGGTGCCCACCGGCAGGCTGGACCATACGTGCAGCCCGTAAATCGCTTCCGGCCGGAAGTCCCTGAACAGACCCTGCGCCAGCATCAGCGAGGCGCCGCCCTCCTCGCCGGGCGGCGGCCCTTCCTCGGCGGGCTGAAAGATGAACATCACCTCACCCGGCAATGACGAGCGGATCGAGGATAGCGCCTGAGCCACGCCCATCAGGATGGCGGTATGCGCATCGTGGCCGCAGGCGTGCATGACGCCGGTGGTCTGTCCCGCATACTCGGTGACCACCCGCGAGGCGAAGGGAAGATCGACGCGTTCGGTGACCGGCAGTGCATCCATGTCGGCGCGCAGGGCAATGCGCGGTCCGGAGCGGGCGCCGCGCAGGATGCCGACCACGCCGGTGTGGGCGATGCCGGTGCGAACTTCGAGGCCGAGGCGCCTGAGATGCCCGGCCACCAGCGCGGCGGTGCGCACTTCGCGGTTTCCGAGTTCCGGGTGCTGGTGGATATCGCGACGCCACTCGATGACGCGGGCGTCGACGCCTGCCGCCAGGCGATCCACGTCCGCCGCAAGAATCGGCGATAGCGGCACGCAAGCGAACAGGGCGCACAGCAACGAAACAGACCTCATGGCATGACTCCTGCACGACACGGCTGTCCGATCATGCGCGAAGCCGCGTCCGTTGGCGAGTCTCCTCGATTGGCAATACATCGGCCCGCTGGTATAAGCCGAGCGACCTCCTTTCGAGCCGCCGCAGATGGACAAGAGGACGATGGACCCGCCATGGCCCGACCGGTACTGCCAACCTGCGCGGCTGCGCTGGACATGGCCGCGAGCGACCGCTGCACTCTCGGCGGTGCTGTCGACATGCGCGCTCGCAACCACCGCCTCGGCCGCCGATTTCGATATCGCGCCGCCACCCGCGTGGATCGAACCCGCAAGCCTGGCCGCGGAATTCGCGATTCCATTCGACCGCATCGAGAATGGCGTCTACTACCTGCTGAGCGACGCGCAGGTACGCATCGAAGGCGACTCCAGGGTGATCTTCGTGCGCCACGCATCCACGGCGGTGAACCGGAACGGCGTGGAGTCCATCGCCAACATCGCGATCGACTTCGCACCCGAGTATCAGCGTCTCACCCTGCATGCCATCGACGTGATCCGCGACGGGCAGCGACGGTCCAGACTGGACGCGGGACAGATAAGGCTGCTGCAGCGTGCCCAGGATCTGGACAGGCTGGTCTTCGACAGTTCGGTGACCGCCAGCATCTTCCTCGACGACGTACAGGTGGGCGACGTGGTCGACTACGCGTTCAGTATTCGCGGCGCCAATCCCGTGTTCCAGGGCCGCCATTTTGGTCGCTTCGCGCTGCAATGGAGCGTGCCCGTGCTGCACGACCGCAGTCGACTGCTGGTGCCGCTGGGGCGCGCCATCCGCATCGAGCACCGCAACACAGAGCTGCGCCCGCGGCAGTCCGAGCGCGACGGCTTTCTCGACTACCGCTGGGAACAGCACGATGTCGCGGGAAAGGCCATCGAAAGCGACGCTCCGGGCTGGTACCAGCCGCGCTCGTCGATCCAGTGGACCGAGTTCCGCGACTGGAACGCAGTGGCGCGCTGGGCTGCGCGCCTGTACGGCCCCAGGAGCGCGCAAAGCCCCCTCGCAGCACAGGTGGCCGCCGACATTGCCGCGCGCCACGCCTCCAGCAAGGAACAACTGCTTGCCGCGCTTCGCTTCGTGCAATCGGAGATCCGCTACCTCAGCATGCAGATCGGAGAGGGCTCCCACGCGCCGCATCCGCCGGACCTGGTCCTGGAACGACGCTTCGGCGACTGCAAGGACAAGACGCTGCTGCTGTTGACCCTGCTCGACCTTCTGGGCATCGAGGCGCGCGGCGCGTTGGTCCATACCCAGCTTGGGGAGGGCATCGCCGACTGGCTGCCGTCGCCGGGCGCGTTCGACCATGTCATGGTGCAGGCGCGCATCGACGGCGAGCGCTACTGGCTGGACCCGACGCGCCCGCCGCAAGGCAGCAGTCTCGATCGGCTGGTGCAGCCGGATTTCGGCGTCGCGCTGCTGATCGACCCCGCCAGCCAGGCGCTGACGCCCATGCAGGCAGGGCCGCACGTACCAAGACGGCAGTCGATCCACGTGATCTTCGACCTGAGCAAAGGCAGCGACGACCCGGTACCGTTCACCGTGAGCACGCTGTTTGAGGGCCACTCGGCCGAGTGGGCGCGCCAGTTCCTGGCATCAAGCAGCCGCGAGGACGTGCAGCGCAGCTATCTCAATTTCTACGCCAGCTACTACCCCGGCATCTCCCGCCTGGAGCCCATGCAGGTGATGGATGACGAGGCACGCAACCAGCTGCGGATCAGCGAGTTCTACGAGATCTCCAATCTGTGGGAGGCGGGCACGACGCGGGACAGAATCGACGCGGCGATCTTCGCGCCGGACCTGCTGCAGCACCTGCGCGGCCCTTCTTCGCCGATCCGCAAGGCGCCGATCGAGTTGGCGCATCCATTCGAGGTGAATCACACCACCGAGGTCCTGCTCGACGACACGTGGTCGATCGACCCGGATTACCTCAGCGTCGAAGATCCCGCCTTCCAGCTCGTGCGCAGCGTGGAGCCGGAAGCGCGCAGGCTGGTGCTGCGCGACACCTTCCGCACGATGAGCGATCGCGTGGCCGCGGCCGACGTGCCGCGCTACGTGGCCAACCTGAAGCGCGCCAGGGAGAGCCTCGACTATGGCCTTTACATCACCGGACCCGGTATCGGTGAAACACGGATCGCCGGAATGCTCCCCAAGCCGAGCGTGATCGCCTTCGGCGGTGCCATGCTGCTGCTGTGGATCTGGCTCGCGTATCACTTCTACCGTCATGATCCGGCGAAGCCGCAGGGTGCGGTCGACCCGCGCCTGGCGGGCATCGGTGGCTGGCTGATCCTGCCCGCCATCGGTGTAGTGGTGTCGCCTATCGTGATGATCGTCTCCATGGCGCAGAACCTCGAACTCTATGGGGCGCAACAATGGAGCTGGCTCACCGACCCCGCGAGCGAGGGCTACCATGCCTTGTGGGAGCCCGTGCTGCTGTTCGAACTCGCCGGCAATCTTGGCCTGGTGGTCTTCTTCATTCTGCTCGCCGTCATGTTCTTCCAGCGGCGCCGCAGCGTGCCCGGTCTGTTCGTGGCCATGCTGGTGGCCTCTCCGGCGATCATCGGCATCGACCTGTGGCTGGTGTCGCAGGTGCCTTCGGCGGATCTCGGCACCGCCGAGGCAAAGGAGAGTTTGCGCGACTTCGTCCGTGGCATCGGGCAACTGCTCATCTGGGGTTCCTATTTCCTGCTGTCCCGACGCGTCCAGGCCACGTTTACGCGTACCCTGGGCGGCCGGGATACGCCCGTGCCGACGGAGTCCGCGGCCGCCGTCACCTGATTGCGCAGCCGAACAGCGAGGGCGCGCAGCGTACGCCGGCAGCGGAACGCCAGACGTTTCGACGAGGGCAGAGGAACTGCGTGCCCGATCATGCCTGGCCGCCCCATGGCCTATCGGTCGTGTGGGGCGCAGCCGCGACCACGCATGGAATTCATGGCGTCATCGTGCCGTTGCGCATTGCATTCGGCCGCCGGTCGCTTCAGGAAGCGGCAGTACCGCTGCGCAGACGGCGCTCGAACAACGCCAGGGTCTTCGCCCACGCTTCGCGCGCGGCCGCCTCGGCGTAGCGGGGCGTCGTGTCGTTGTGGAAGCCGTGCAGGGTATCCGCCGGCTGGAACAGTTCAAACGTCACGCCGGCCGCCACCAGCGCCGCTTCGAAACCAGGCCAGCTCGCGTTGACACGGGGATCGTCCGACGCCAGGACGACCAGCAGTTCGGCACGGATGTCCGCCACCGCCTCGGAGGGCGGGGCGCCGCCATAGAACGGCGCTGCGGCGGCGAGATCAGGCACCCGCGTGGCCAGGAAGTTGACCATCGCGCCGCCATAGCAGAAGCCCACCGCGCCAAGCCGGCCATTGCCACCCTCCAGATTGCGGAGCATGGCAAGTGCAGCAAGGAAATCCTCGCGCGTCCGGGCCTGGTCGAGATCGGCGAACAGGGTCCGTGCGCTGTCCTCGTCGCCGGGATAGCCGCCGAGCGGGAACAGCGCATCCGGCGCGAAGGCAATGTAGCCCGCCAGGGCCAGGCGCCGCGTGACGTCCTCGATATGCGGATTGAGCCCGCGATTCTCGTGGACGACGAGGACAGTCGGCAGCGGAACGCCGGTCGCAACCGGTCGCACCAGGTAGCCGCGCCCGCGCCCATGACCCGCGGGCGCTTCGAACTCGAGATGGCGGGCATCGAGGCGCGCATCGTCCGGCGCAACCTGCTGTGCAGAAGCGAACCTCGGCGCAAGCGCACCCAGTGCCGCCAGAGCCGCGGCGCCGCCAAGAAGCCGTCCCGCCTGTCGCAGGAAGCCTCGGCGGTCGATGTCGCCGTGTACGTAGGCGTCAAACAGGATCAGGACTTGGGGATCGAAGTCGTTCGCCGTCAGGCGGTCGCACGAAGACACAAGGCAATACTCCCTGGGTAGCCCACCACCGATGCTGCACGCGGCGGCGAGAGAACGCAAACGCGCTTGCGTCGGTGCGCCCTGCGTAAGCTCCTCAGAGCCCGCCCCGGAATGGATCCAGGGAGTGAAGAAATCCCGAGTTCGCTCAGGGAGCAATGCAGGAAGCAGGGGAGCAATCCAGGACACCCACGATTCGACCTCCAAGGCGCCTTCGAGATCATGGCGGTCCACGATGGCGGTAGCCGCTCCCCGGTAGGAGCGCACCCTGTGCGCGACCGTGCGGCAAGGGTCGCGCACAGGGTGCGCTCCTGCCGAAGAGCAGCACGGCGCGCTCTCAGGTTAGATCCGCAATCTGCCTTGCCGATCGACGGTCTGGACGAAACTTCGTCTTGCGCGGCATTCGCCGCGCTGCCGTCAAGGCGCCAGCACCTGCCCCACGAAAAGCACGGCCCCTGTGGATTGGGCACGGATGACGAAAAGGAACGGGCGATCGATACGAATCTCCAGAGGCTCTGGCTCCTGCATCGGCATGCTGGTGACTGAAATCACTGCGGCGGTCGCGGCGGCGGCTTCGGTTCCCTGCTCGTCGACCTCGATCACCGCCTGGTGCACCGCGGCGGACACATAAAGGTTGCCGGCGATGCCGTCCAGTTCAGCGGCATCACTGAACACCCGGTGCATGCCACCGCGCCTGAGCTCCGGAACCAGTGCCAGTGATGTGCGCAGGTTGAACTTCGGGAAGCTGAGGCGCACGCGTGTGTGGCTGAGGGAAGCAGTTGCGGTGGCGATGGTGCTGGCGTCGATGGCGCCTGCAACTGAACGGAAGCGCCCGGACTTTGGCATCAACACCAGCATGTCCAGCTCGCCTTCGTCGTAGGGCAGGCTGATGGCCTGCCAATCGTCGTGATCGGCGTAGGCGAAACGCGCGGTGACGCGCATCATCGGCACTTCCCTGGTGCCATCGTCGAGCGTGTGGAAGTCGCCGGGCTGCGTGGCGCGCTCGCTGAAGCGGTGCATCCAGGCACCCTTGAAGTAGAGCGCATTGGTCAGCACCAGGCGCGCGTCGGCGGTCACGCTGCCTTCCGGCAGAAGCTCGCGGATCAGGTCGGCGGTATCCTTCGCCACCTTGGCGTTGATGGTCTTTCGCGAGCCTTCGGTATCGGCGCGGAAATCGAGCGGGCGCGGAGCGCTGTCGTAGTGCCGGGCCAGCAGGTCGAGAAAGGGCTGACGCACTTCGAAATCGCGCTGCAGCCAGAGGTCGTTGGCCACACCCAGCGCCTGGGCGTTGCGGTAGTCGTCGCCTTCGCGGTTGAGTGCGGCAAGCGATGCAAGCAGGGCGCCCTGGCTGGCATGCCAGGCCTCGTCCTCTCCCGAGAATCCGAGCGCCTCGCGCAGTTCGGCGAGCGTCTCGCCGCGTGCGCCGGCACTCAGCATGGCGAATACGCTGGCGATGCTGAAGGGAGAGAAGACAAGGTTGTCCTCGGCCTCGGCCAACTGGCGGTAGAAGCGCCATGAGAATTCGGACAGGTCGGCGCTGGCGGTGTCGGGCACGGGCTGGGATTCGCTGGGTGAGGCGCAGGCCACGGAGGTCGTGGCGACGAGAAGCAGGATCAGGTGACGTAGCGTTTTCATGATGCTTCGATTCTACGCATGAGCGCATGCTGTGCGCGAACGGTTCCGCGCTTCTGTGCGGCGCGAGTGTCGCCCACATGGTGGGCTCCTGCCGCGGTGCAGCGGCGGTCTACCAACCGGGCTTGATGACCCGTTTGTCCTGCTTGCGGTCGAAGGCGCGCAGGTCGTCACGGATATGCGCGATGCCCTGCCTTCCGAGCGCATTGTGCTTGTCGTCCAGTACCTGCGCGTCGAGCAGTTCCGCAAGGCGCTGCGCGGTGGGCAGCATGGCGTCCCACATGTCCAGCGCGCTCATCGGCCCTGGCAGGGTCATGAACAAGGTCAGGCCGGGTGTCTGAAGCCTGTCCAGGTTGGCGAGATCGAAGGAGCCCGGCTCCACCATGCTGGCCACGCTGAATACCGGCGGCGCCTCCGGCTTGCCGTCGATCAGGCGGTGGTAGATGCCGAGTTCGCCGAACTCGAGCCCGGCCTTCTCCGCCGCTACCACCAGTTCCGGGCCGCGGATCGCATGACCCTCGCGCGCCGTCACAAAGAGCGTGACGATGCGTTCGAACTCGGTGGCTGCCGTTACCTTGACTGCGCGACGCGGCTGACGGGGCGCAAGCTCCACGTCCTTGATGGTGCCGGCCTCGGGCAGGACCAGCTCCGGTTGCTCGGCCTCGCTGAACTCATCGTCTACGGTCGCATCGCCCTCCAGCACCGGCTCCACCCGCACCTTGCCCTTGCGCGCGGCCAGTGGATTCCTGCGCCCCTGCGCTTCACCCGGCCGGCGTGGGCGCGCGAACAGCCAGATCGCGGCAAGGATGCCGATGCCGATGACGAGAAGTATGAGTCGAAGTTCGCCCTGGGTCATGGGCGGACATGATGCCCGGCAAGCGCCGGCGGCGCCAGTTTGTAAAGGCCGGGACCCGGGACCCGGGACCGGGGACCCGGAGGATAAAGGTGCGATCCGAGGACTGATCGCGCGTTTCTGGCGCAGCGTCTGATCGCGGCTTTCGCCGCTCCAACAGGGGC